>JBKHDX010000056.1:0-22656 GCA_046541115.1 Spirulinaceae cyanobacterium
CCTAAATTTTGGTTGTTTAAAAATGGCAGTTATCAATACCGCACCCTCTTTGATGAAATTGATTTACCCCTCGATTGGCCAGTAGAAGTTAATCATTATGAAGCGATGGCTTATTGTCGCTGGCAAGGGGAAGGAAAACGCTTAATGAGTGAAGCAGAATGGAAAGTTGCGGCCCATACTTCTGAGGGAGATTCTCAAGACAATTCTGCTTTTAATTTGGATGTAAAATTTGGTTCTCCTTCGCCTGTGGGGAGTTTAAATAATGCTGAAACTTCCTCTGGACTTTACGATCTGCGGGGGAATGTTTGGGAATGGTTAGATGATGAGTTTAGTCCCTTACCTGGATTTGCCCCCCATCCTCTTTATCAAGATTATTCTGCCCCCTTTTTCGATAACAATCACAAGATTATGTTAGGGGGTTCTTGGGCAAGTACGGGGGCTTATGCGTCTCCTTTTTGTCGCAATTGGTTCCGCCGCAATTTCTATCAACACGCAGGCTTTCGGGTAGCGCAAGATTGGGAAGTTTCGGTATAAGGATCGAGAACCCTGGTTTCTTACCTGCTTACACAGTCAAGTTCAAATTGTAAGCCACCAAACCAGGGGTTCTCAAGCTTCACTAACTAGGGCTTGCTGAAGAACCTTTATAACGTAGTCTAGCCAGGAGTTACGAGCATTTTTTTTGAAAAAAAGTGTAAAGGTAGTTTAAGGAATTAATAATAAGATTAAACTGATTAAGCGAAGAGCCTATGGCTTCAGAAATTTCGACAACTTTCGGATTCGCTGCTTAATCTCTTGGCATTTTGATGGTTAATCTAACACCCCAAGTCCGGTAGAACCAGTATTTTTTGATAGATGGGATTTTGCAAAATTATAAATCTCTATATCTGGTTGGCAGATTTCTTGAATTTCCTCTAAAATCTGAGGCTCAACTTTAGGTTTAGTAACAGTATTTTTGTTTGAATGGGGAATAGTTAACCTCAATCCAAACTGCTGTTTGAATCTTAGTTTGAAATCTTCTAAATCTTCGAGAAAACCAACAAAATTAAATTTTAAAAGATTTTGTTTAGCAATTTCAATTCTTTCAGGAATCCTCGTCAGATCGTATTTCCGCTCGATAGAAAATCCGGAAAAATAGTTTAGATATAAGTGTCCACGTTTAATTCCTTTATCCGTTTTGATTAATTCTGGAAGACTTGTGTTGAGATAAGCATGTTCTCCTTCTTTTTTACTAGCATCAAAGAAATAGTGGGAAATATAACGCTTTACCGGATCTCGAAGCAGGGTTACATAAGCATATCTTTGTGAGTGGCGTTCCCAAATTTGTTGATTAAAGTGGGCATGGCCTGTAACAAAAGGAACATCCTGCTCCATTGCATCTAGAATAAAGCTGTCCCGAAAGATATATTTTTCTTGTTTCACACAAGGAACGGATTGGTAGATTAACCTTGCCATTATTTGGGTTCTTTGTGGATCGAGTTCATAATAGTTCTGGTTACCGTAATGTTTTTGTATAGCTATCCTCATTGAAGTTCCCCCAGTTTTGGGAATGTGCATAAAAAAAATTCGGGGTTTGTTTGAAAATAAATTGAATAACATAATAAAAGAAAGAATGTAATGTATTGAGTGAAAGCTTTGTTGTTTTTTGCTGTGTGGATTAATTATCAACTAATTCTTTTACGGAAATACCAGAACATTTAGGTTTCAAAAGGGGGTTGGGTCGGGGCAGTCTGTTAAACGGTACATTTGTTCTTTGTAAGGGGGATACCAGCAAGTGCAAGAGGTTGTGACCTATTTTAACGGTAATTCGTCTTTGCAACTCAACTTTTCCCCGACGACCTTGCGGTTAGTTTTCCTTGCTGTCTGGCATAGGGCTTGCTGAGGATAGCGGCAATCAACGCAAATAAGCAACCGTTACCCCAGAACCTCCCTCATTTTGGGGGGCAAGTTCAAAGCGTTCGACTTGGGGATGGCGTTGCAGGAAGTCTTGAACCCCCTCTCGCAAGCGACCTGTGCCTTTGCCGTGGATAATCCAGAGGGTTCCAGAGTCGAGGGCTTTGTTGATCGCTGCTTCGATTTCCGGTTCGGCATTGGTGACGCGACTGCCGCGAATATCGAGGGTATTTTGAGAGGTACGGACGTTACTGCGGGTTTTTGGGGGTGGGGGCGTGTTGCTGGGGGTGGTTTTGGCTTTGGGAGGCGGTTCGACTTTTTGACCGTCGAGGGATTCGATATCGCGGACGGGGAGGGTCATTTTCATAATGCCAAAGCGGGCGGTAATGTTGTCGCCGTCTTCGCTGACATCGAGGACTTCGGCGGTTTGACCGAGGCGGGGAATGCGGACGATTTCGCCGACTTGGGGTTTATAGTTGGGTTTGGGTTTTGGGGGGGATTTGGGACGCTGCCGTTCGGCGATGCGGTTGAGGGAGTCGGTGGCTTTTTGGGCATCTTGGGCGGTGGATTTGCCTTGCTGGAGTTGGCGAATGACTTGGGCAATTTCGCCTTTGGCTGTGGCGATCGCGTCGTTGATTTCTTTTTCTTGGTTTTGTTTGAGTTGTTGTTCGCGGGATTGCAGTTGGGCGGCGCGATCGCTCACTTCTTTGTAAAATCGTTCGGCTTGGGCTAAAAGATCGGCGGCTTCTCGGGCCCGGTCTTCTTGACGCTTCCGTTCTTGTTCTAACCCGGCGATGGTTTGGTTGATGTCTTCAGAAAAGCCTCCCATGCGACTTTGGGCGGAGTCTATCACTTCTGGCTTGAGTCCGAGGCGGCGAGCGATGGTTAGGGCATTAGACCGCCCTGGAATGCCCCACAACAAGCGATAGGTGGGTTGGAGGCTTTTTTCGTCAAATTCAACCGAAGCGTTCTCAAAGCGATTATCTTGATATTTCAGGGCTTTGAGTTCGCCGTAGTGGGTGGTGGCGATCGCGAGTTGGGCGGTGTCGGCGAGTTCGTACAGCAGGGCGATCGCGAGGGCGCTGCCTTCTGCGGGATCGGTTCCCGCCCCCACTTCATCGAGTAATACTAAAGATTGCGGGGTTTCGTCTTGCTTCAAGGCTTCGATAATCAAGCTAATGCGGCGAATATGCCCGGAAAACGTGGATAAACTCTGTTCTAAGGATTGCTCGTCCCCAATATCGGCGAGGACTTGCTCAAACCAAGGTATTTCTACGGGTTCTCGCGCCGGGATAAATAAGCCCACTTTGGCCATCAAAGCGGCCATTCCCAGGGTTTTGAGGCTGACGGTTTTGCCCCCGGTATTGGGTCCGGTAATCGCCACAACTCGCACCGGAGGACGCACGATGACATCAATGGGGACGACGCTTTGGCCTTGTTCGTGTTTTTCTTGCCACACTAACAAGGGATGACGCAACTGCCGCAATACGATATCTTCAGAGGTTTCGGTAAAGTGGGGCGGATTGGCTTCTAACCACAGGCTGTAGCGGGCTTTGGCGGTGGCAAGGTCGAGTTTGGTGGCGATCGCGAGGAGGGCTTCTAAATCTTCTCCCACTTCGGCGACTTGTTCGGTGAGGTGGGTTAAAATGATTTCTTCTTCCCGCTTTTCCTGCCGCAGAATTTGCCGCAGTTGGTTGCCCCAGTTCACAATGGAGTTGGGTTCGATGTAAAGGGTAGCCCCGGTGCTAGAGGTATCGTGAACAATGCCGGATATGACATCTTTTTGGGGGGCTTTGACGGGAATCACATAGCGATCGCCCCGTTGAGAAATTAATTGTTGTTGAATGGCGTTGCCATGCTGTTGCATGAGGCGTTGTAGCTTTTGTTGGATTTGCGATCGCACTTGTTTGCTTTGATGGCGCAAATCCGCTAACTTTTGACTGGCGCGATCGGCTACTTGGGCGCGATCGTCAATGCAGCGATGAATCTCCTGTTCGAGTTCGGGATAAGTCCGTACTGTCTCGACAATTTCTTGGAGGGTGGGGATGTCTTCTTGTTCGTCAATCAGCCGCCGCAAACGCCGCATTCCAGCTAAAGTTGTCGCGATCGCGAGAAGTTCTTCCCCGGACAAAATTCCTTGCCGTTGAGCGCGTTCTAAGGCGTTGCCAATGTCTTGGATTCCTTCAAAGGATAAACCGTTATCCAGGCGCAATTCGAGATGGTAGACTTCTTGGGTTTGTGCGAGTAAATATCGGCTTTCGTCCCGATTTTCGGGCAGATATTGGTTTTTAGCGGCGATCGCGCCTAATTTGGTAGCCGCGAAAGTGGATAAATGCTGACACAATCGCGGCCATTCGAGCAGTTCGAGGGTTTCGGCTTGAATCAAGGAATCAATCTTTGTACTACAGGACAACTACTTCATTAAGGAAAATTGGGTCTGAAACCCCGTCCTTTAAGGACGGCTTTAGACTTTACTTTAATCGTAACACCCTAGCACTTTTACAAAAACTAAGCTATAATGTGAAGCATGGAAAAAGCTTATTCTTACCGTTTTTACCCAACCCCCGAACAAGAGTCGCTTCTGCGGCGCACTTTGGGCTGTGTAAGATTGGTGTACAACAAAGCACTCCATGAACGAACTCAGGCTTGGTACGAACGCACTGAAAGAGTAGGATATAGTCAAACTTCCTCGATGCTTACCGCCTGGAAAAAAGAAGAAGAACTCGACTTTTTAAACGAAGTCAGTTGCGTCCCGTTACAACAAGGACTGAGGCATTTACAAACAGCGTTTAGCAATTTCTGGGCAGGACGTACCAAATATCCCAACTTTAAAAAGAAACATCAAGGCGGAAGCGCCGAGTTTACCAAATCGGCGTTTAAATATAGAAACGGTCAAATCTATTTAGCTAAGTGTAAAGAACCCTTAGATATTCGCTGGTCAAGACCAATCCCAGAAGGCTGTGAACCCAGTGCGGTCACAGTTAGGTTACATACTTCGGGACGTTGGCACATCTCAATCCGGTTTGATGACCCGACAATCAAACCTTTCCCTGTAACCGACAAAGCCATAGGGATTGATTTAGGGATTAATAGCTTAGTTGCTACCAGTGATGGAGACAAGATATCCAACCCTAAACATCTCAAACAACATTACCGGAAACTCGGACGGGCGCACAAAAACCTTTCTCGCAAACAGAAAGGGTCAAAGAATCGGGAGAAAGCCCGCAGAAAAGTCGCCAAGGTTCATCTCAAAATCACCGATACGCGAAAAGACCATCTACATAAGCTAACGTGTCAACTTGTTCGTGAAAACCAAACGATTGTGGTTGAAGACTTGGCTGTGAAAAACATGGTCAGAAACTCTAAACTCGCACAAGCTATATCAGATGCGAGTTGGGGGGAAATTACCCGACAATTAGCCTATAAATGTCGTTGGTACGGGAGAACCTATATCGAAATCGATAGATGGTTTCCTAGTTCTAAGCGATGCAATAATTGTGGGCATATTGTCCAGAAGATGCCGTTAAATGTCCGAGATTGGGATTGTCCTGAATGTGGGACGCACCATGACCGAGATGTTAACGCGAGTAAGAATATTTTGGCTGCGGGACTCGCAGTGTCAGTCTGTGGAGCGAGTGTGAGACCCGAACAGAGTAAGTCTGTGAAGGCAACTGCTAGGAAACAGAAACTTAAATCGTGAGGTTTAGGAATCCCCGTCCGTTTACGGCGGGGAGGATGTCAAATTATGCAACTTTTCTCTTTTGTTATTGGTTATTGGTTGTTGGTTAGCCGATTGCCCAAAACTGATGACTGATAACTGATAACTGATAACTGAAAAAGCCTACTGCCTCAGCCAGCCGTCACTGTGCAACACAGCACTTAAGCCTTGAGTTTGGTAAATGTGCAGCCAGGTTTCGAGGGTTGTCGTGTCCCAACCAATGACCTTCGCGAGTTCCAGGTAGTTTTTGACTCGTCCGAGTTTGAGTAAGTACAGCGCCCCGACAATATCTTTCAGAAGCGGTTGAGTTTGTTGGTCAAATAGCTGCTGTAAGTCGTTTTCGCTTTCAATAATGGTAAGTTCAGATAAAAGATTTTTAGATGCACCCCAAATTTTCATCTTGACTCGTCTCCGATCGATCAACAAAGAGCATCTGCATTGTACGCAAAAATTGTGAAAAAAATGAGATAAAAATCTTAAATTGATATTGGGGTTGGATGGCATCCGCATTCAAGCGATCAATGCGCCTCATGGGTAGCTTGAAGGTTACGATAGTTCACGGACTCAATTCGCCAAAAACTTATGCAACTTCGTAAAACGCCTATCGAGATGTTTACTACGTTTGCTCAACTCAGCGCAGATCGCTTTGAGGGGTGGTCAACCGATGCCCCACTCCAAGGGAGTATGAAATGTCAGATGGCGAACATTCCTCAAACCAGCGAGCAATTCTGGACGTTGTATTGGTATCACTTTTGGCAACAACAATCCCATGTCCTCGCGTTTCGTCACCTAATGGCCTATTTACAAGAAGCGGCGTTATGGGCAGCCCAAAAAAGACAAACCACCCTCTACAATAGCGCCCACAGTTTAGCCGATTACTTTCAAATGGCGCTGTTGAGTTGCGATCGCGTCCTTCAAGGCTACGATCCTCAATACGGCTCGCGGCTCAAAGACTACGCCCAAGTCGTATTTCACACAACCATAAAAAACACTCTCCGCCAACAAGGAGAAATTGATATTTGCAGTGATTGGGCATTACTGCGAAAAATCAGCCAAAAACGCCTACTCAATGCTTTAAAAAGTCAAGGGCATCTTCGAGAAGCCCGCGATCGCTATCTCCTCGCCTGGGCTTGCTACAAAGCCGTACACCTCCCCAAAACCCAAGGCTCTCAGCGCTTACCTCCTCCGACTGCGGCGGATTGGGACGCGATCGCTCATCTCTACAACCAACAACGCCAGCACCAACTTTTTCCAGGGGCTACCGCAATCGCCCCTGAAATACTGCAAACCTGGTTGCGTCAATGTACCCAAGCCATCCGAGCTTACCTGTATCCCCCGGTGTTGTCCTTAAACGCGCCCCTTAGTTCTCCAGAAAGCAGCGAATGGCTCGAAACCCTTACCGACTCTCATCATCAAACCATGCTCGATCGCCTCATCCGCGACGAAGAAGAACAACGCCAACAACAACAACACCAACAAATCGAGCAAACCTTAACCGGAGCGATCGCGTCTTTGTCTGCGACCGAACAAACCCTACTCCAGCTTTACTATCAGCAACAACTGACCCAAAGGGAAATTGCCCAAAAACTCGACAGCAAACAATACACCATTTCCCGGCGACTTTCTCGCATCCGAGGGCAACTCCTTAAAGCCTTAGTCCAAAGCCCTTTAGCGATTTCCGCGCCATCCCTCGCCCCCGATACCATCCATCAAATCAGCATTATTTTAGAAGAATGGTTAACTCAGCATTTTAGGCAATCCCAAGCTGAAAAAGTCGTATTGTAGCGTATAACAGAAACACACAAAATTTACCTTATTCAAACAAAGGCGATTTCTATGAATTGGTGGTCACGACTCAAAAAGAATCCTCTCGCCCAGTTTGGCGCAATTGTACTCATTATTTTTTATGGGATGGCGATCGCGGCCAATTTTTTCGCCCCTTACGACCCTTATGTATCGCAACCGGATGGTTCTCTGTTACCCCCCACCCCAGTTTATTGGCGCAATCAAGAAACCCAAGCTTGGATCGGGCCTCATGTTTACCCCACAACCCAAGGCCCGACGGATATCGAAACCGGCGATCGCAAGTTGATCGTAGACTTCTCTCAACCCTCTCCGATTGTCTTATTTGCCCAGGGCCCCGCCTATAACATCTTGGGACTAGAATTCAATCGCCACTTTTTCGGAACGGTTGGCCCGGCTAAATTCAACTTATTAGGAACCGACGATCAGGCCCGCGATCAATTTAGTCGCATTGTCTTTGGCGCTAGGATTAGCTTATTTATCGGCATTATTGGTATTGCCATTTCTTTTCCCTTGGGCTTGCTCGTCGGCGGTATTTCCGGTTATTTCGGCGGCGCGATTGATGCCGTCTTAATGCGCTTAGTTGAAGTCCTGATGACCATTCCGACGATTTATTTATTAGTGGCACTGGCGGCAGTTTTACCCCTCGGATTAACCAGCGCTCAACGGTTTATGTTGATTGTGGCTATTACCTCATTTGTGAGTTGGGCTGGATTAGCCCGGGTCATTCGCGGCCAAGTTTTATCCCTCAAAGAGCGAGAATTCATTGATGCTGCGCGATCGCTCGGTGCTAACTCGTTCTACATTATTGTGCGCCATATCTTGCCTCAAACCGCGACTTATATTATTATTTCGGCGACCTTAGCCATTCCGAGTTTTATCGTCGCTGAGTCGGTTTTGAGCTTTATTGGACTCGGTATTCAACAACCTGACCCCTCTTGGGGAAATTTACTTTCTCTCGCGACCAATGCCTCGATTTTAGTATTACAACCTTGGCTGATTTGGCCCCCGGCTTTGTTAATTGTGTTTACTGTTTTAGCTTTTAATTTATTGGGGGATGGTTTACGAGATGCCCTCGATCCGCGCAATTTGCAAAGCTAATGATATGATGCCTATATCCCGAGTTTTGGGTTATTTCTCCAGGTCGCACTTCCCCAGAAAACAGAAAATGTTTGCAGGAAAAATCAACCTATTGTCTCTCTTTTGAGTCGAGACAAAATTGGGATGACTGCGACAATGACAGTATTCGTGTTAGGATAAGAACCGAGATCGAGAAATCGGCCATCAAGTTTGACATTAAGTATTGACAGGTTTTTCCCAACCCGACAGTACAGTATGGGCAGACAGTGTTCCGACATTCTGATTCTCCACAGTTAATCACAGCTTTTTTAGGAGCAAGGAAGACATCTGTCTATGTCCATTTACGTTGGGAATCTTTCCTACTCGGTCACAGCCGACGACATTTCCGAAATATTCGCTGAGTATGGTACAGTTAGCAATGTTTCTTTACCACTCGATCGCGAAACCCAAAGAGTACGGGGATTTGCATTTGTCGAAATGAGTAGTGAAGCGGAAGAAGAAACCGCCATCACTCAACTCAACGGAGCTGAATGGTTAGGTCGCGAACTCAAAGTGAGCAAAGCCCGGCCGCGTCCCCAAAAATCTAGGTCGTCCGATCGGCGTAGTTACAATCGACAAGGAAATGGCTTTTAATTTAAAGTAAGATTTCTCGTAAAAATCGAAAAGAATTTGTAACAATCAAAAACATTGATGCTTCTGGGGAAAAAGTGTCTCGCTATTATTCACCAGAAGCAGTTTTATCGCGATCGCGGAGATTATATTTTGGCTAAACGTCGCAATCTGAAGAAAGAAAAAGCGCATCGGAATCAAGCTTACGCTCGACAATTTCGTAAAAGAACTTCATCGCGTTCTTATTCGAGAAATAATGGTTTCTCGAGTCGGAATCGCAATGATTCGGATAATAACGAACAAGAAAGCAATTCCAACGAAAATCAGAACAAAGAAAGTGTTGAAGCCCGCGATCGGTCAAATCCCAATCGTTAACGCTCTAAGCCCATCAAGCCTACAAGCAAGAGACAAAGCCGAACTCTAGCTTTGTATCTGAAGCAATAGTTGAAGTTAGTCACAAAGCTTCAAATCCCTTGGTGTTAAGGTATTGTCCTTAACACCAAAATTTTTATGATGGGTTAATGGTCTTTCGTTTCATCCAAATATTAAATTGAATAATTCATAACTCCCCCACTGCTGAATGTTTCTGGTGTCGCTGTTAACTGTAGAATGATGTTTGGGCAATCGTCCGTAAAGAGTAACCCACCGTCAACAAAAGTAATGGCTAAACAGCGCGTTTTATCAGGAGTTCAACCCACCGGAAACCTACATCTCGGTAATTATCTCGGCGCAATTCGTAACTGGGTCGAAGCTCAAAGCGAGTATGACAACTATTTTTGTGTTGTCGATCTGCACGCCATCACCGTTCCCCACAACCCTAAAACCCTGGCCGCCGACACCGAAACTATCGCGGCGTTATATTTAGCTTGTGGAATCGATCTGCAATACTCAACAATTTTTGTACAATCCCACGTTTCAGCCCACAGCGAGTTAGCTTGGTTACTCAACTGTGTTACCCCCTTAAACTGGCTCGAACGTATGATTCAGTTTAAAGAAAAAGCCGTCAAACAAGGAGAAAACGTCAGCGTTGGTTTATTAGATTATCCGGTGTTGATGGCGGCGGATATTTTGCTCTACGATGCCGATCGCGTCCCCGTCGGAGAAGACCAAAAACAGCATTTAGAACTGACTCGCGACATTGTGGCACGTTTCAATGACCAATTTGCCAGTCCCGAAACCCCCGTCCTCAAAATGCCCGAACCTCTGATTCGCACCGAAGGGGCTAGGGTGATGAGTTTGACCGACGGGACTAAAAAAATGTCCAAGTCCGATCCGTCTGAAATGAGTCGCATTAATTTACTCGATTCTCCTGACACGATCGCGAAGAAAATTAAACGCTGCAAAACCGACCCCATTCGCGGTTTATCTTTCTCGGACGATCGCCCTGAATGTACCAATCTTTTAACCCTATACGCTTTACTCTCCCATCAATCCACCGAAGCAGTGGCCGCAGAATGTCAAGATATGGGTTGGGGTCAGTTTAAACCCTTATTAACGGAAACTGCGATCGCGGCGCTCAAACCGATTCAAGAAAAATACACAGAAATTATCGAAGACCACGATTATCTCGAATCAATTTTGCGCGAAGGTCGCGAAAAAGCGGAAATTAGTGCCAATGATGTCTTAGGACGAGTGAAAAAAGCGTTGGGCTATTCCAATCCCCTATAAATTGGGTTGTCGTTTGACCAAACAGCCACCCTTCTCAACAGAAATAGCCGCTATCGACCCACTTAACTCCAAAATGTTATGGATTCTTCTCAACAACCGACCAACGCTTTTGACGATCTAAATTCAACACCGTCTCAACCGGAAGCCGAACAAGCTCAACCTCCCGCACCGGATTCCCCAGCCTCAACCCCCCTAGAAATCGAGTCGGAAACGTCGGAAATTGAGGCCGAACAAGCTCAACCTCCCGCACCGGATTTTGCCTCAGAAGCTGAACCTGTCGCAACTCCGGAATTAGAAAGCGAACCGGAAACTGAACCTTTTGCTTTGTCTGAGCCGGATTTTAAGCCGGAAATGGCTGATTTTGACGACTCTGACCTCGATTCCCCTTGGGACGTACCGGAAACGACAGTTATGTCCCCGCAACAACCTACTGTACAATCAGAAAATTTGCCGGTTTCTGAAGCTCAAGTTCCGGCAAAATCTATGAATTCTGGTTTATTAATTAATCGAATTGTCGCGATCGCAATCTTTATTTATGGTGCGATCGCGGTAATCTCGTTGCTCAATTAAGCCTAAAAAAATCCCCAAGTCCAAAACTTAGGGGATTCAACTCACACAAAAAGATTGTTCGTCAAAGCGTCAACCTCAGAAAGCTGTGGCAAAGTCGTCTACCACGGTGGGATCGCCATAATTCGGGCTGAGGGTTTGTTCGGGAAAGAGGGTTTCCCCTTGGGGTAGTCCGAGGGCGATCGCTTTTTCTTTGACTTCAGATTGAATCGACTGAGGTGCAGTTTTTGAGGTGTCGCGCTGGCGGGAAATGGGGCGATCGCGGTGTCGTTTGATCATGGTTTTGTGGTTCTGCCAATCTTGTCTCCTGGTTCTATTATAGTACATTTGTATTTAAAGAGGGCCGTGCTACTCCGAACTGGGGGGCTTTAATTTCTGACCTCTCCAGTCACGGGGATGATTATTATGCCATAAACGAACCCCCAACCTGAGATCGCGTTTGGGGGGTAAAACGGCGGCCTAATTGTGGCGAAAAGGGAGCGATCGTGGCGAGACAGACCACGAACAAACCCATTCAACTTGTGGCTAAAACTCTTCTACTTCTAAGCGTCCGACGGTAATCGCGTCAAAGGCAAATGCCAATACTAAGGGCATAGGGGATTGGGTTAAGTAACTCAGGGCGATCGCCGTAACTGTGGCGAGAGTAGCCGAGATCGCCAAACTGCGTTCCTCACCACACATTCCCCGTTCTTGTTTAATGGCCCGTAGGGTGGACACTGGGATAGGTTCGGGCATCACTGCACCAGGAGGAAACGCCCAGTAATGGTTGAGAGGTTCCATAAACCAATCCGTCCAACCATTTTCTTGACACCAATCTTGAATCCACTCGTCTTTATAATGTCTCATTAATTAATTTCCTCAAAATCAAGTTTTAGCAATAGCAGTATTTGTACAAGCAACTACAAAAAATGCGAGCTTTTATCAGTTCGCTTCATTGTGCGCTCAGAATTGTTAATTACAGTGGCAATGTATTATTTTCTCAATTAAGCCTTGCTGCTAGAGGTGATTTCCCCTAACGTAATGAGAATAGTAGCAAAGATTTTTTCCAACCCGATCGGATCGATTAATAAATTTAATATTTGTTGTTTCGATTTGTAAATACAAGGTTAGACTGGCAAAAAAATCTGGCGAGATCGGCCATCTCTGTCAGAAACAAGCTACAATAGTTTAGGTACTTTTGTACTATATTCGTTCTCCCCAACTAACCCAGAGAACGCTTAAAATTCAACAGTCCGTAGTCCAAGCTAGGCAAGGCGTAATGGCGACTATTACTAAAAATCCTGATAAAGAGAAAGCACTGAAATTAGTCCTTAACCAAATTGAACGTAACTTTGGTAAAGGCGCAATCATGCGTTTAGGGGACGCGACTCGGATGCGGGTCGAAACCGTCCCTAGTGGCGCATTAACCCTGGATATTGCATTGGGGGGTGGACTGCCGAAAGGCCGCATTATAGAAATTTACGGGCCGGAAAGTTCTGGGAAAACGACCCTCGCCTTACACGCGATCGCAGAAGTCCAAAAAGCTGGCGGAGTCGCAGCCTTCGTCGATGCAGAACACGCCCTCGACCCCACCTATTCTGCGGCTTTGGGGGTTGATATTGATAACCTCTTAGTCGCTCAACCGGATACTGGAGAAGCGGGCTTAGAAATTGTCGATCAGTTAGTGCGATCGGCCGCCGTTGATTTGGTGGTAGTAGACTCGGTAGCTGCCCTGGTTCCCCGCGCCGAAATTGAAGGGGAAATGGGGGATGTACAAGTGGGTTTACAAGCCCGCTTGATGAGTAAAGCTTTGCGGAAAATTGCGGGTAACATTGGTAAATCGGAGTCTACGGTAATTTTCCTCAACCAACTGCGCCAAAAAATCGGCGTGACTTACGGTAGCCCAGAAGTGACCACCGGCGGAACCGCCCTTAAGTTTTATTGTTCGGTTCGTTTAGATATTCGCCGCATTCAAACCTTGAAAAGAGGCAGTGAGGGAGAATATGGGATTCGGGCGAAGGTGAAAGTCGCGAAAAACAAAGTTGCCCCGCCTTTTCGGATTGCCGAATTTGATATTATTTTCGGTTCTGGAATTTCGCAAATGGGCTGTATCCTCGATATTGCCGAACAACATGACATCGTGGTTCGTAAAGGGGCTTGGTATAGCTATAACAACGAAAATATCTCTCAAGGTCGCGATAACGCCGTGAAATACCTCGAAGATAATCCTGAAGTGGCGGCGGAAATTGAACAAAAAGTTCGTCAAACTCTAGCGGTTGGCGTACAACCGGATGGGAGTGCGGCAGGTTTAGTAACCGATAGCGAAGAAGCAGAAACCGTGAATGATGCCGTGAATGAGAATGAAAACGAAAACGGGAAAAGCACCGAAAAAAATGGCAAAAGCAGTCGCTAAGTCAACCCGTGTAGGTGTATAGCCCTCCCTTGTAACGATCGCCCCAGTTTCTCTCGGAACTGGGGTTTTTCGGGTACTGTCTCTTTCTAGCATTATTGGCGATCGCGTCGTTATAGCACTACAATTGTGGCTTGAGACATACGGTTGAGGCTCGCGCACTCTTAGATGGTTACCCTATGTCTTTTTCCCCTCTTTCCCACTCTACCTACTGTCCACTGCCCTCTCCTACAGACTAGCAGCGAAGTACTATAGATTCGCTAAGGTAGTACAAGCAAGCCACCGAGCAGCTCGGCTCTCCCTGCCATGAAAACTGATAGTCGCTATATCTCTAATGTTCATGCGGTGTTGAAAACTTTTCTGCGTCACCGCAGTAACTCGGATTGGCCCCATCACCTCACCATGGCACGATTAGTGGCCCGGGGATTGCAAATGGGACGCTCGACCTTGATTCAAACGGGAAGCGATCGCGATCGTTACGGTTTGAGTTATCTTTGCTCGGTGTTGTTGTGTCCTCATCCGGTGGTTTTAGTCGCTCCAAAAACCACTCAACAGCATTTACTCAATGAATTAATCCCACCTCTGCAAGAATGGATCGACAGTAGTAAGGAAATTATTGTGGGCGATCGCGTCCCCGATCGACCCAATTTTCAAGGCTTGGTGATTACAACCCCGCAAACTTGGTTGAGCGATCGCTTGGGGAATTGTCATGGCTTTCCCCCCGCAATTCCCACCCTCATCGATCCGGCGGATGACCTAGAAGAATGGACGCGCCAATATCTAACCACCAGTCTCAAGCCAGGGGATTGGCAAGCTCTGATGATGGCAGCAGGCAGCGAAATCGAGGTCATACGGGATGCGAGGGTAAAACTAACCAAAACAATCTTTAACCGCCCTTCTAACCCCTATAACTGTCATCTTATCGATGATGCAGAAGAAGATATACTCGAAGAATTATTCAAGAATTTGACCTTTGCCTTACCCAATCCTTGGCAGGCTTTTCGACAACAATGCCAAGGGGAAAATCAACTGGCTTGGGTCGAAGTGGCGCGATCGCAAGGTCAATTTACCCTGCACGTTGCTCCGGTGGAAGTGGCCTCAACTTTAAAATCTTTATGGCCCGAGCAACCCGTCGTTTTAATTGGCGGTTTTCTCGATTGGGAAGCCAATGCGCCGATTTATCGCAAACAACTGGGATTAGGGGAGATTACTTGCTTAAAATTCTCTCCTAATCGTCAAAATGAGCATATTCAGCTTTATTTACCCGATCGCTTGCCCATGCCCAATACACCCCATTTTCGGGAAGTAGCGATTCAGCAATCCCGGTTACTGGTTTCTGTGGCTCGCAAACAAAAGCAGGCGATCGCGATTTTAGTCGATGATGTTCCTCTCAAAGCCCAAGTTGGAGCCGCTTTAGCCGCCGAATGGGGGTCAATGGTCAAAGTGGAAAAAACCGATCTCGCTCCCGATGACGTGTTGATTAGTGGTTGGTCGTTTTGGCGATCGCATCAACACGAAATTCCCTCTCCCCAACTCCTCATTATTGCAACTTTACCCCTTCCTTCTATTGAACATCCCCTCGTTGCAGGTCGCGTCGCTTACCACAAACGCCAACGGCAGGATTGGTTTCGCCTTTACCTCCTCCCTACTGCCTTACGGGAGTTACAACGGGCTGTGGTTCCCCTGAGGCAATCTCAAGGGACTGTGGCCTTACTTGATAATCGCATTAATAATCGCAGCTACGGCAGCAAAATTTTCACCGCCCTCGAACCTTTCGCCCGGATTAACTACATTGACCAAACAATTTATAATTAAGCTTCTTCTAATTCAGCTTCTCTAGGAAAGTCCTGAGATTCGACTCCATCGCTCCATATAGCAGTACGTCTTACAGTTAGGACAATTACCCTCACCCCAACCCCTCTCCCAAATTAGGAGAGGGGCTTATTAAGTGAGCAGCCAATATAAAGTTTTGTAAATTTTGTTGAGTTGTGCGTAAACCGACTTGTTTTTTTCCGAGGGTCTATGGGAGTTAAATGTTTCCTTTAATAAATTAAACTTAACTTTGCATGAACAATGACAGTTTTTTAACCCGTCAAGTCGCGATCGCCTCCATCACCTGGGGAGTTATGACGATGACTTTCATTCCGAGTGAAGTGCAAGCCCAAGTGACTCCCGATCCCGCCGATATTCGACCCCCACAGCCCGAAATTTCGCCTCCTCCCGATACAATTCCTGCACCTCAACCCAATCCTTTAGATATTCCTGAAGTTCCGCGATTACCCGAACCTCAAGCGCCTTTAGTCAATGAAATTATCGTGCGGGAATATCAATTTGAGGGAAACACTGTTTTTAGCGATGCTGAATTAGCCGCTTTGTTAACAGACTATTTGAATCGTCCTTTGAGTTTTATTCAACTTCGTAATGTTCCTAATGTAATTACAAATTATTATGTCGAGCAAGGCTATATTACCAGTGGGGCTTTGTTACCCGCACAAGAGAACATTGGTCAAGCGGATGCAGCCGTAGTTACTATTCAAATTTTAGAGGGAACAATTGACGAAATTCAAGTACAAGTTGATGGGAAATTACAACCCGGTTATGTCGAATCTCGCGTTCGATTAGCTACCAATCCAGTATTAAATCAGCAGCGTTTACTTGATGGTTTGCGATTACTGCAACTCAACCCTTTAATTGACAGTCTTTCGGCTGAACTTAGCGCAGGTATTGAACCGGGAACTAATATTTTAGAAATTAAAGTAGTAGAAGCAAATCCTTGGGATGCGGAGATTGCGGGAAATAATGGACGTTCTCCGAGTGTGGGCAGTTTTCGACGAGGAACAAGCTTATCTAATCAAAACTTTTTAGGAATTGGCGATCGCGTTAGCTTTAATTACGATAATACCGATGGTAGTAACGCCATTAACGCGAGTTATACCGTTCCCATCAATCCGCGTAATGGAACCGTTAGTTTTAGCTACGGTAGTTCCCACAGCCAAATTATCGATCCTACCTTTGAAAGGCTAGATATTGAAACCTATTCTCGTTATTTTCAACTCTCTTTACGTCAACCCATATACCAAACTCCCAATCAAGAATTTGCCCTGAGTTTTACGGCTTCCCATAGTGATAGCCAATCAACGCTTTCTGATATGGCTTTTGCACTAGCACCTGGGGCTGATGCAGGGGGTAGAACTCGCGTTACTGCGTTACGATTTGGTCAAGAATGGACACAACAAAATGCTAACCAAGTATTCGCAATTCGCTCTCAATTTAGTTTAGGAATAGATGCCCTCAATTCTAATATTAATAGTAATGCTCCTGATAGTAACTTTTTTAGCTGGCGGGGTCAAACTCAATGGGTACGTTTACTCGGAACACCAACAGGAGAACCAGCCCTCGCTCCCACCTTAATTTTACGGGGTGATTTACAATTTGGCGATCGCCCCCTCCTCCCTATCGAACAGTTTGGAATCGGGGGTTTAGGAAGTGTCAAAGGATATCGTCAAGACCAACTTTTAACCGATAATGGTATTTTTGCTTCTGCGGAAGTTCGTGTTCCTCTTTTACGAGTTCCTGAATGGAATTTGGGAGCGCAAATTATTCCTTTTGTTAACTTTGCTTCGGGGTGGAATAGTGGGAGTAGCGAAACCCCCAGTCCGAATACTTTGGTTTCGGTGGGGTTGGGTTTACAACTTATTCAGTCCCAAAATTTTAGCGCTCGTTTAGATTGGGGTGTCCCGTTAGTTTCTTTATCTTCTAGTAACCAGACATGGCAAGAAAACGGTATCTACTTTTCAGTTCAATTCAAGCCTTTTTAAACTTTTTTCATAAGGGTTTGCATCGTTTCTGTTTAATTGCATTCACAGCAACCTTATTCCTGACAATTTATATTCATTCTCAGCCCGTTATCGCTCAATCTACCAGTTATCAAGAGTTACTAACCGAAGCTGAAAATGCTTATAAATCAGGAGAAATAGAAGATGCGATCGCGCTCCTTCAAAAAGTAGTACAACAGGGAACAACAGCCGAACAAGTAACAGCCCAAATCAACCTTTCTTTGGTGTATCAAGGATTAGGAAAATGGACTTTAGCTCAAAATAGCTTGACTGCGAGTTTCAAGCTAATTCCTCAAATAACAGAATCGCGCGATCGCACTCTTTCTCTCGCTCAAGCTTCAGAAAGTCAAGGACAACTTTATTTTAATTCAGGCTCTTTTCCCGAAGCTTTAGAAAGTTATCAAACAGCCACTCAGTATTTTCAAGAGTTATTCAACTCCAACGATTCTAACACCTTTTTTGCTACAGCAATCTTCCGTAATAATCTCCATCAAGTCACCGTTTTAAAAGAAATGGGGCGCTATCGTAATGCGTTAAAACAATTAGTTCCTATTGTCAAATCTTTACCCCCAAATGATGAGTCAGCCATTAAAGCCAATGCACTACATCTTTTAGGAAACTTAATCAAAATCATGGGAAATGACCCCCTTTTAGATAATGAGATTGCGACTTTATGGCAATCTCAAAACGAGGAAGTCTCCGACTATTTAGAAAAAGCCAGACGTTTACTACAGTTGAGTTATGAACTCGCGCAAAAAGTAAATAATCTTCAACTACAAGCTGACATTTTACTTAGTTTAGGTAATCTCGAACAAGCCGCTTATATTCGTACTAAAGATGAATACGAACGTTCCCCTAATGGCGATCGCAATTTTACTGTTCAAAAGGAATATGCTCAAAAAGCTTTGACTTACTATCAACAAGTTCTTCCTGTGTCTCAACAATCTTTCGCAATTTTACAAGCTCAGTTAAATCAATTAAGTTTGATGATAGAGTTACAACAATCTCATCCCAAAAATAGGGAACAAATTACAACTCTTTTACAAGCTTATCCAGGTATTTCTGAGCTAAAACAAGAGATTACCGAACAACTCGATCGAGCGTCTGTTAATCGAGTCACCCTAGAAGCTCGAATCAATTTAGCCACCACTCTTTTAAAACTAAAAGAGCCATCAAACTTTCCTGAAATTGACGCTCAATTACACCAATCTCTCGCACAAGCAATACAGCTAGAAAATGCGCGATCGCAATCTTATGCTATCGGCAAACTAGGGACATTATACGAGCAACAACAGCAATGGCAAAAAGCCCTCAGCAGCACCCAAAAAGCCCTATACCTCACTCAAGATGAGAGTTTAACTTATCAATGGAAATGGCAAATGGGACGTATTCTAGCCCAACAAGGTCAAATTGAAGACGCGATCGCAGCCTATGAAACTTCAATTCAATCTCTCGATAAAGTTCGTAAAAATTTAGTCAGTTTACAAAACCCCGAAACTCGCTTTTTATTCCGGGATGATGTTGAACCCGTATATCGGGAATTGGTGGACTTATTATTACCCCAAGACAACACCAATTCCGACGAAAATAATCTCCAGAAATCAATTTACTATATTGATGCACTCCAGCTTGCAGAATTAGAAGACTATTTGCGCTGCGATTTGAGTGGGAATGCGAGTGAGAACAATGACGCTGATAAATTAGCTCGTCATCTTGCTAAAATAACCCAGGACGATCCAACTCTAGCCTTCCTCTACACCATTATTCTCCCTCAAAAATTTGTCGCAATCCTCAAACTTCCCAATCAATCTCGCTTGCTGTATCGCGTTACTAATGTGACGGAAACAGAAGTTTTAGTAACGATTAAAGAAGCATCGAAAAAACTGAGACAAGGTCGTTTTTTTGAACAATACAATACTTCCGAACTCAACCAACTTTATCAATGGTTACTTAGAGACTTTGAAGACGACCTCAAAAATAACGAGATTGAAACTATCTCTTTTGTCCTCGATCGCACGTTGCAATCTATTCCTCCTTCTACCTTATATGACAGTGAACAATTTTTCATTGAAAAAGGTTATAACGTTACTGTCACGCCCACTTTACAACTATTTCAACCTCAACCTTGGTCATTTTCAAATCAAAATGCTTTAGTAATTGGTGCTGTTAAAGATCGTCTTCCTAATTTTGCTTCCCTCAATCCAGAAGTTTCCGATCAAATCAACAAAATTTCCAGTCTTCTACCTAATTACGAATTACTAACTAATGAAAATTTCACCAAGCAAAACTTGCGCGATCGCCTTAACAATAGTAACTACAATATCCTACATTTCGCTACCCACGGTAAATTTAGCTCTCGTTTTGAAGATACTTATATTGTGACCGATGATGAAGGCAATCGCCCCTTAGACTACCGTATTGACATTAATGAATTTAGCCAACTTATCCAACAAAGCACTACTCAAAATCCCCTTGACTTATTAGTATTTAGTGCTTGCGAAACTGCATCAGGCGATCGCCGAGCTATACTAGGCATGTCAGGGATAGCCATACGTTCTGGTGCAATTGGTACAATCGGTACAGCCTGGTCAAGCGAACAAAAACCTACTAATACATTCGTCGAAAAATTCTACAGCCATCTCATCAAGCCAAACATGAGTAAAGCCGAAGCCCTACGAAAAGCTCAACTCGACATGATAGATGATAATTACACACCGAGACAATGGGCTTCTTTTCTACTCATTGGTTACTAACAAAATGAAAGCAAAACCCCAGTTAATCAAACAACCGGGGTTTTGATTTTACTCACTCGGAAGTTCTATAACTCCCAAAACAGGCTTATTCCCCAAATTTTCTAAATCAACAAATTCTGCTGTAAATAACTCTCTTAACCGTAAACGGGCTAGTCGATCGTCCTCAGCATATAGTCTAGTAATAATTGTAGTCAGCGTTTCATGCCACAAACCATTCCTCGCAAACAAACGAGCTTGTTCGTCAATGTTTAAATTTTCAACATTTAAAAATTGCTCAACCCTGCGTATTTTTCCAGATACATAAGAATTTTCAGCCGGATCGTATTCATTACAAACAAGTGTTAATGTCCATTCATAACTATGTTCGGTACTTTCCAGTAATACATCAGGAGGGAGTTGTATTCCGATAATACCATCTGTGCTAGATAAACTAAAAGACTTTAGATAAAGCTCGTCAGGTTTTAGTAAACTAAATTCAGCCTTAATATTCTCCACTTCGGGAATATAAAACCATAGAATTGGACGATTTGACGAAGTGGGGGAAGGAAAAGACTCGCTACCATTTCCCGGAGTTAACGAGGTTAGTTTTTGCTCTGTTAAAGCTAAACAATTATCCCCAAACTTATCTGGGTCGGTGCGAGGATCGTTGTTATCGTCATCAGATGCTAACACTGGATCGTAGCGAAACTGTAATGATGAATTGACCTCGCGATCGCCTTGCTGGGCTTGAATGAACTCAGCCATAATAGTTGAATTTGACTTAGCTGAAGTTGTACTCAAATAGAAAATAAAGCTGAAAGTAGCTGCAATTAACAATCGAGATTTAATCATAATAATTGAGAGGTTTTGGAGTTAAGTTTGTTTCACTTGAACGAAAGCTTTTTTGTTTTTTGATAATTTTATAAACCGTCGTTGTCCCCAAACCCAAAAAGAAAGTTAGAAGTGCTGGAACAAAAGGAAGCCAAAATCCTTGAGCAAAGAAAAACGAACATAAGATATACAAACAAAAGACAATACTGCTAACTAAAATTAACTTTGCTAGAATTACTTTTCTTTGACTTTTTAAAAATTGAAAATTAATCCAAGGAATACTTGCACCAATGAGCGACCAAGGCCATAGAAATAAACCATCTTGCCACCAACTCCAAACACCAATCAAAGGACGCTCTTGTTTAACAACACTAATCAAATCGCTAATTCTTTGAGCATTGAGCAAAACACCTGGAAGTTGTTCGGTAATGCTTTGACTAAAAGGAGTAAGATTTAAATCTTCTGTCCCAATTATTTTACCTACTAAAACAATTTTATTTTGTATGCGATCGCGAGTTAATTGGCCTTCAAGTAGTTCTCTTAACGTTCTAAATGAAACAATATCTTGTTTGAAATTATGATAGGGTCGATAATTAACAAGAACTTGAATTTCATTTTGAATTACTGGGATATCAATATTTTGATTGTAGCCTCCATAATGATTTGTCGCTGACTTTAAAATGATAGAGCTAGGCAAAACTTCTGAATTGCTAAATTGAATTGACTCTCCTGGAGTAACATTATAAGAATAGCCTTGTTTTTCTAAATATTTAGTAGCAACTCTAAAAGGGAAAGATACGACTTTATTTCCCTTACAAGGAAAACGATCTGAAACTTCCATCCACAAAAAATGACGACGAATTACGCCATCTATATCTTGCACAGGTTGATCGTATCCTACCCTTTCAGCCGTAACTTCTGGAGGAACAGTTAATCCTGGATAAGTTGCTCTGCTATTTTGACAAGTACCAACAAAGTTATTACTTTTCAAAGCAGCTTCTAAATTAGAAAACTCAGAATCAATATCCCCCTGAATAGCTAAATTCAAACCAATGACAGCCGGGTCTAAAACTTGTAACTTTGCCATGACGCGATCCAGACTGCGATCCGAAAGCGTCCTCGCACCTCCTCCCCTTTCCTCTAACGGTTGGCCGAGATAATCTAAATCATCAGGAGTCACCCCAATCACCACAATTCTTTCATCCGGTGGAAGTAGGGGAAGTTGCTGCATTAAATAATCGTAAGCCCTCAATTCCAATGGTTCTAAATGACCTTGCCAACGCCCCCAAAATATGATAGTTGTAATAATTAAACTGGCAATTAGAACAAAACGTAAACTCCGCTTAAAAGATAAAGATATTTTATTTTTGTTTTTAACAACTAACTCTTGCCAACTCGGAGGAATAGCCGCCGGATTCTCACAAATTGCGGGTAGCCAAGTGGCACAGGGATAGTTGAAATATACCGTGTCTCCGTCACTATTTTGATAGCTCAAATCAACATTTTGTAATCGCTCCCTAGCCACTTTCACCG
>JBKHDX010000057.1:0-22190 GCA_046541115.1 Spirulinaceae cyanobacterium
CCTAAAGCCGATACGACTGGAAAAGTAAAACTCATAGCTGCGAGGGGTTTTGTTCCTAATTGACCGACAAAAAAGGTGTCAACTAAATTAAAAGCAATCACCGCAAACACACCCCAAATCATGGGAAGGGTTAAACGAATTAAATGATGGCTAACTTTACCTTCAGTTAAAGATAGTTTTTGGGTTTTATTTTTCATAAAAAATATCCTAATAATCTCTCACCAGAAACTTAAATAAATCAAGCTTTTCTGGCTAAAATGTCTTCTGATTACAGCTTCAATCCGCTTCTCAAATCCTCATTCTACCACCAAGTTTCTGACCGTCTTTGGAGGGGAACAACACCCCCCGACACCCTAGAAAACCAATAACTAATAACAAAAAACAGCCAATTATCGGGAAAACTTTCCCCTGAGATACTCTTTAAAAAGAAGACCCCGGTTGTTGTAGAAATTCCTTTTCTGCGGGGGTACTATCTCGCCCTAAAATCGCATTACGATGGGGAAAACGACCAAAACGAGCAATAACATCCCGATGTCTAATGGCATAATCTAAAGTTTTTTGATTTTCGGGATCGTCGGGTAACTGCCGAAATAACTCAACCGAGCGATTTTGATCTTCTAAATCTTCACTGTGTTCTAAAGGAAGATAAATAAACCAACGCTGTACGGGTAACAATTGTCGATCGTATCCTTTTTGAAGGGCAAAGTGCGCGATCGCTCTCGCTTTTTCATCCGTTGCAAAGGCTTGGGGCTGACCTCGAAAAAGATTGCGGGGAACTTGATCGAGTAAAATTAATAAGGCTAAACAACCTTCAGGGGTATTTTTCCAAGTTTCTAATTGATGATTCGCTGCTTGTTGATAAAGGTCAAGCAATTGCTCTTTAACTTGGCGATCGAAGGCTTCATTTTTAATAAACCATTCTTTCCGAGATGGGTCGTAATCTTCCTCATTAGGACGACCAAACCAAAAATTTAAAACCCGATTGATTGTCATTTTTTACGATAACCAAAAACTTTACTCAACCACAATTTTCCATTCATGTAACTCATATTCAACACAATGATTTGCAATAAGTGGGTCGGCGGCGACAATGGCTTTTGCTTCCTCTAACGAAGCCGCTTCAAACAACAACATACCGCCGCCATATTCTGCCCAATAGCCCGATCTGGCTTGATGGCCTTTCGCCACTAAATCTCGGACATAAGCCACATGATCCCGTACATAACGATCGAAGGTAGTTTTTTCAACAATACCGCGTTCAATTTTGACAAACCAAGGCATAACTTCGTATAAGCAGTTTTTGACTTTTTAGGGTTGACTCAACAAATGGATTGAAGCACCTAACTCAGAACGAGGAAATTGCGGCTTTCAATCGGTAAAAGAACCGTATAGGCTTTGTAAACACCCCATCTAATTCAGCAAAAAGCTAAAATTTTTTCAATCTCTTTCAATCGATAGGGTAATTGTAGACTCGATTCAGCTTAAAATTCTAAAATACTGACTAACAATACGCGAGTTACGATTGACAGATGCTTTTGCTACAACTCTTGTTACAACTGTTGCACGTTATTTTTACCTTCTTACAACCGATTCTGGTTCCGGTGTGTTTTGTTTTAGCATGGGGACTTGCGATCGCGACCCTTTGGACAATTGTCAGCAGTATTCGCGATACGGTGGCCCGGGGTCAAAAAATGCACCAAATTCCCTGTAGTGATTGTCAGTTTTTCACCAACGACTATCGTTTGAAGTGTACGGTACAACCCAATTTAGCCAGCACCGAACAAGCCATTGGTTGTAACGATTTTAGAGCGCGATCGCCCTATTCTTAAATTTTTGGTGGGAGAGGTTTTCACGTTATGTTGATCCGTAACTTAAACGATTGTGAAGAATTTGTCGCGGGGGATGGAACCCTCTTACGAGAATTGTTACACCCTGACAAACAACCCCTAGATTTACGGTATAGCCTCGCTCACGCTGTTGTTCCGGTGGGTCAAACCTCCACTCCTCACTCCCTGACCACTTCTGAGGTGTACTACATCCTTAGCGGTCAAGGAGAAATGCACATCGATAACGCCAGTCAAATCGTCAATCCTGGGGATGCGGTGTATATTCCCCCCAATGCGAAACAGTTTATTCGCAATTGTGGCGATAGTCCCCTCGTTTTTGTCTGTATTGTCGATCCGGCTTGGCGTAAAGAAGACGAAACGGTGTTTGATTGAATCAAAAAAAGAACCAGTGGTCTTGTAGACCCCTGGCTATAGAGAGCTTGCTGTATTGGGAGAAGATGATTTATAGAGAGATTTAAAAACGCTTACTGTATTGGGTTGCCTTGTCCGGAGAGAAGGACAGTGACTTGGGCGGGCTTGTTTGCCCTTATGTAAATAAATGTAACAAAGTTAAACCAACTTTGCAACATTTCTTTACAAAAAATGCGATCGCGCCATGACACCCTCATTTCGTATCCTAAGCTTGAAAATTATTAAAAGGATGTGCGTTCAATGAAAATGGGATTGATGATTCCCGACTTTCCCGGTCAGACTCACGTTGCGATGTGGCGGGTGGGTCAAGCGATGCGAGAATTGGGAACAGAAGTACAGTTTTTTTCCACCCAAAGAGCAGACGCTCAAGCCCGATGTCACGACTTTCTCATTGAAGAAGCGACTCAAACCCATTATGTCTACCCACCAAACCCGATCGCGGTTTTTCTAACTATTCTGCGCTCTCCTGGGGGCGTTTGGCGTTGCTTGCAATACATCGCGGGTTTAAAAGAAAGTTCTCTCAAAGACAAAATACGCTGCTTGTTTTTGCTTCTGTGTGCTGCTGATATGGCGTATTATTGCCAAAGCCAGAAGATCGAGCATATTTTTATTCATTCCTGTGCGAATGCGGCTCATATTGGCGCAATGAACTTTCTTTTAAGCGGTGTCACCTATAGTTTGCGCTTGGGGGGAGACTTGGAAGTGTACGGTAGCGATCATTCCTCAAAGATGAGCAAAGCGGCTTTTGTCGCGGCCGCGGCCGAACCGACTCGTCAGCAAGTCCTCGATGAAGTGGGTTTACCGCCAGAAAAAGTGTACAGCGTGTGGTTGGGAGTCGATACGAAGCGTTTTGTACCCCCTCCCCAACGAGAACTTACCCCCGGTAAAATTCGCTTGGTGACGGTGGCACGTTTGAATCCTGCAAAGGGGCATTCCTACGCCATTGAAGCGGTGAAGCAGTTGCGCGATCGCGACATCGATGTGCATTATACTCTCATTGGTTCGGGTGAAAGTGAAGCCGAAATTCGGCAACAAATCGAGAAGCTGGAATTATCCGACTGCATTCATTTAATTGGCGCACAAGGAGAAAGCAAGGTCATCGAGACGTTACAAGCCAGCGATGTTTTTGTGTTACCGAGTATCAACAAAGGCGAAGCGTCTCCTGTGGCGGCTTTAGAAGCCATGTCCTGCGGTTTACCTGCGGTTTGTACCATTATTGGCGGTACGCCGAATATTGTCAGCGATGGGGTGAATGGTTATCTGGTTCCCCAAAAAGATGCAAAATCTTTGGCTGAAGGGCTTTATAATTTGGCTCAAGATGTCGAACTACGCCAAAAAATGAGCCAGGCCGCTCGCGATCGCGCCATTGAGTCTTTTGATTGTCGTTTGAGCGCTCAACGGGTTCTAGAGGCAATTAAAACCCATACGGATGTGTCTTAGGGTGGGGATAGATCAATCAGAATCGAGTTGCTCGATTTGATACAACGCATCGCGATAACAATCTAATTTCCCGGCATCTAAGCAAACTTCGGCCGCAGTTTGGAAGTTTTGACGGGCTGCGGTGCGATCGCCCAATTCTCGATAAGCCAAGCCCAGATCGTAGTAAGCCAGTAAATGCTCTCGACTGCGTTGAATGGTGCTACTGTAATCTTCAACTGCCCCCGACCAATCGCCAATTTGAGCGCGGGTTAAGCCGCGATTGTAGTAAGATTCTGCGTCTGCGGGGTCGAGTTGAATGGCGATGTTGAAGTTGGCGATCGCGCTTTGCCAGTTTTGTTGGCGATAATAAGCTAAACCGCGATTTTGGTAACTGTGGGGATGGTTAGGACGCAAATTAATGGCAGTGGTACAGTCCGCGATCGCGTTATCTTGGTCGCCAATATTGGAGTAAGATAGACAGCGATTGAGATAAGCGGCGGCTAAGGTTGCATCGAGTTCGATCGCGGCGCTATAATCGGCAATAGCCTCTTTTTCCCGTCCTAAAGCGGCATAAGTGCTACCGCGATTAATATAAGCTTTAACAAAATCGGGACTGCGGGCGATCGCCTCGCTATAATCTCTTTGTGCGCCTTGAGAATCCCCTAAATTAAAGCGGACATTACCCCGTTGATAATAAGCTTGGGCATAATCGGGATTGAGGGCGATCGCCTCGCTAAAATCAGCCAAGGCAGCTTGCCAGTTTTCTAAACGCAGATATGCCATACCCCGGTTAAAATAAGCAGACTCGCGATTGGGTTGTTGTTGTAGAATTTGCGTATAAGTCGCGATCGCGGCTTCATCGTCTCCAGTTTGCACTTCCATTTGAGCGCGATCGAGCCAGTAATAAACCCTTAAAGTTTGAGGAATATTGGCAACCACCGCGATCGCCAGTAAAGTCACCAAACTGATTCCCACTGCCATCCATTTGTTACCCGAATGCACCTTAAAAACAAGCTGAGGCGGTGTTATTTCCCTTTTAGGCTTGCTCAAGGGTTGACCGTGACGCAAAGCTTCTAAATCCGCTAAAACGGCAGCAGCACTCGGATAACGTTGGGTGTAATCGGGGTGTACCATTTTATTGAGAATCTGCCGCAGTTGGGGTTGCAGTCGTCGCGATCGCGGCCAGAACACCTCACAACTATCATACTTGGCTTCGACCGCCCGCTTGCGAACCGCTAAATCTTCTGCTGATAATCCGGTTAGGGCTTGAATGACGATCGTTCCCAACGCATACAAATCGCTATTACTCTGAACATGACCCGCTTTTTGTTCGAGGGGAATATAAATTAAATTTTTATCTGCAATCGTCTGATTTTCCGAGTCAGAGGTCGAAAATTCTTGGATTAATGCAAAGTCTACTAAAAGTAACTTACCATCCGAATGACGGCGAATAATATTCGAGGGCTTAATACTGCGATGAATTGCGCCCCGTTTGTGAGCAAAATCCAAGATTTTTAGCATTTCTTCTAAAAAATGAACCCCTTGGCGTTCCGGTAAACAATAACCCGGTTGCATTTCGGTACTGAGGGGATGTCCGGGGACAAATTCTTGGACTAAATAAAAAGCTTCGCGATCGCTAAAATAATTCAAAATGGCTGGAATCCGATCGTGTTGCGTCAATTCTTCTAATATTTTTGCCTTTTGATACAACAAACTCAGCATAATCTGAAGCGATCGCGGATTTGTTTTTTCTAACGGATGTCGCTTCACCACACATTTCGGGTGTCCTGAAATCCGCACATCCGCAGCGAGATAAGTACAACCAAAGTCACTAGAACCTAGGACTTGAATAAACTGATATTGTCCTCCGAGTAACTTCCTCATGGCAATGCGCTGGCCTAATTTCTCTATTCGTGATTATGCCATGGCCACAAGAAAATTTCCCCCTTGCCATTTTGCTTCATGAAAAGTTTAAAATAAGTTAGTTTTCTCGTTGCTTAAATTTACAAATTTTGTCGAAACTTGATTGCATTTGATGGAAAAAATATTATGTCATTTCTTAATCGGCATTCCGGCAAGTGGCAAATCAACCTTGGCTCGTAGAATCGCCCAACTCGATCCCCCGACTGTAATTATTTCCACCGATACCATTCGCGGCGAATTATTTGGAGACGAAATTATTCAGGGGGAATGGGGACAAATTGAAGCCCTGGTAATTCAGCGTATAAAAGCCGCGATCGCGTCCGGAAATCCCGTTATTTACGACGCAACCAACGCCCAAAAAGAATGGCGACAAGACATTCTTAAAAAACTCAACTTTGAGAATGTTTCCTGGTTGGCTTGGTGGCTCAAAGCCGGAGTCAAAAAATCCCAACAATGGAATCAACAGCGATCGCGCATTGTCCCCGATGAAGTCATTGAAAGAATGGCTGTTTATCTAAGGAATAATCCCCCTCGCTGCGAGGAAGGATTTATAGCCATTGAGCGTATTTTTCCCGATATTAGCGATCGCGAATTAAAACAAAAAATCAACGATTATCATCAACAAATCCTAAAAACTTAAAATCGCCTCCGCCGTGAGTTGGGGTTGTTCTAAATGCGGCACATGACCGCAATTTGGCATCCAAACCAATTGACTTTTAGGAATTAACTTTTCAAACTTAGGCGCATCTTTCACCCCTAAAATTTGGTCATTCTCCCCCCAAACAATCAAAGTAGATTGCTGAAGATCGGGTAACTGTTCCACAAACGAACCATAACCGCCACTTTTCGCAAAAGCCGCCAAAGCTTCATGCCAATTTAAACATTCTAAATGCAATGTCGCACAAACTTGGGCATCCTTATTCGCTAAACTTTTATCAAAATAAGCCGCCCGACTAATATTTTGGCGAATGCGGGGATTGCGTAGAAAACCCGTTGCTAAACGGTCTAAAGGCGGAAACATAAACTTGGCTATTTTCGGCGGTTTAGCCAGTCCCGCACTATCGAGAAGGACTAACTTTTCCACCAATTCGGGATATTTTAGGGTAAAAGAAATAGCTGCCGCCCCACCCATTGAAGCCCCCACCAAAATAACAGGACACTGAATCATATTTTGCCAAAAAGCGTGTAAATGGGTTTCAATTTCGGTGGGACTAAACGTTAAACCCGAAACGCGATCGCCAAAACCAAAACCCAACAAATCCACTGCCCAAGTTTCGCGACTTTCTGCAAGTAACGGCAACAAACGACGAAACTCCAACACCGAACTATCAAACCCGTGTAGGAGCAAAATCGGCGGCTTTCCCGTTCCCATGCGAACATAGGTTGTCTGAATCGGTTGCGGACAAAAAGGAGTCGCGATCGCCGTTTGTTGGATACTTTGCGCTAATTGAATCGAAGTGGCTTCAGTAAGTTGGGATGCGATCGCGGGGAGAAAATCAGGAAACATGGAAAAATATTAAGGGGTTTAAATCTTCAATTTTAGAAGGAATCGGGACGAATCCCCAAGGCTGCAACACAATCTCGCCGCTAACATAACAGTTGTTATGTTTAACATAATAACTGTTATGATAATTCAATCCCTAGCTTTAGTAGGGTGGGTTAGGCGGCTGAAACTTAGGTTATGACTGTAATCGGGCTATCCGCCGTAACCCACCATTGAAGATGTGTCGCGCCAGTAGGGGCGTATTGCCCAAAAAAAGCTCCCAACCGAAGTTGGGAGTTAACCAGTCAATCTACTGAAGGAAAGCTAAAACTTAAACTGCAACCGCGTCTTCGTAGAGTAAAGACTCCAGTTGCGACACACCTTTTTGTAAATGACGAGAAACCGTGATCGTACTGACACCGATTTGTTTAGCCGCTTCCTTGCGAGACAAATCTCGCAGAAAAACATACTCAATCGCCGCTTGGGTTTTGTCTTCGAGTTGATTGAGGGCGCTTTGGAGATGCCAGCGCTCCTCTTGCCAATGACGGCGGGTTTCATCGTTAAGATCAAGAAGGGTTTGTTCGAGGGTGATATCTCCTTCCGTATCCGGGGAAATTCTCATATCGAGGCTAACCAAGCGGCGGTTTTTGACGGCAACTTTACATTCTTGCCATTCTTGTAGAGATACATCTAAGGCTTCTGCCAATTCGCGATCGCTCGGTTGACGATTCAAAAATAATGCTAACTCACGACGCACCCGTTTGCTGCGTTGGTGAAGTTCTTGCCACCGTCTGGGAATGCGAACAATATTGCTTTTATCCCGCAGATAGTTCAGAATTTCGCCGCGAATGTAGGGAACCGCAAACGAACTAAACGCACAGCCTTTGCGAAGATTAAAGCGCTCAATCGCCCGAATCAAGCCAATAAAGCCAATTTGCTCTAAATCTTCATAAGCTTCTGCCGATTGGAAACTAATGCGACGAGCAATTTTATGCACCAATCCCGCATTCAGTTGCACAATTTGATTGCGGATAGCAACAGAGGGGTTGCGAGCATAATCGGCGAGGAGTTCGGTGCTACGGGCGATTTTGGGTTTCATGACAATTTTAAAGTAGGTAGAGTGACTGGTGAAGCAAGAAGCCTTACTTATTATTGTGCTGACGATCTCGCCCCTTACTGGCTCAATCCCTGGGTTCAGTGATTGGCTCAGTTTTGGGTTCACCTGTTTCTCCAGAGCTAAATTAAAGTTTTGTTGAGTTTGTTATCAGTTTCTAAATCCTGCTTGTATAAATAAAAGTAGACTGCTACTTTAAAAGACAAAATAGGGATAATTCTTTGTAAAATCTTTAGATATCCAGTCTGCTAACAAATGACTCGATATTATAAAACATTAAGTAATAGTATTTAAGGAGTTTTTAATGGATAACGAACTACCAAAGTATCAACTTAAATGTACTTTGACCTTTGGCGATATTTACGGTCAGATTATTATTTGGCTTTTTGTCATTTTTATTAGTTTGGCAGGAACGCTGGCATTATGGAGCAGTACCCGTCAAGCTTATGCCTTAATGATGGTGGGCGTTATTTTAGTTCTATCCTTGCCTTTTCTGGTCTTTGCCTTTGTCACAACTTTACTCAATCACATTGAGTTTGAACCCATCGGCGAAGAAGAAAATGTCCGCAATCTTTCCTTAAATCGTCCATCTTCAGGTAAGCCTGCGACTTCTGCCGGATAAGAAATTTTCTGCATTAAAACAATAGTTCACCCAGTTGATTTTCTCAAGCTGGGTGACAAGTTAAGGCTTTGTCCCCATTGTCAAGTCGGGCGTAGGGGCGGGGTTTCCCCGTCCAAGTTTACGTTAATATCTTGTCGATTATTATGGGATAATTTCATCAAATCTCAATACCCAACAGTTGACATTGGATGAGGAAACCTCACCCCTACAAAGGTTTCAGACTCTCTTGACATGGGGATTTTTGGCTTAACTTGTCACCAATGGTCATTAGTTATTTGTGCTTACTAATGATGGTGGGTTACACTCCCGCAATATGATGAAAAACCAACAACCAACAACAAAAAACCAGTAAATCATCGGAAAAACGTTCCCCTCAAATACCGTAAACTTAATCCGATTTTTCCAAAAACTGCACCAACTCCTCTAACTTTGTCCAAGCTGCGCCACTGCGGATAATTTCGTAAGCTTTTTGACTGCCCTCAGCATGGTTGCCAAAAGGAACTGCATCTCCTACTTGTAGGGCTAACGCCGCATTTAACGCCACTACGGCTTCTTGGGCTTTTGTACCTTTACCTTGCAGCACATTCCGCAGAATGGTTACGTTTTCCTCCACTTCGCCTCCTTTGAGGGCAGTAGTAGGTGCATGGGTAAAGCCCAGACTGGCAGGATCAAGCAGGGTCGATCGCACCGATCCATTGTTTAATAAAGCTAAATCGGTACTATCGGCCAGTCCCGCTTCGTCGAGTTTTTCGCGGCCATGAAGGACAATAGCTTTCTCAATCCCTAGTTTTTGTAATGCTTCGGCCATTACCGGGACAAATTGGGAATCAAATACGCCAATGACTTGTCCTGTGGGACGCAAAGGATTGACCAACGGCCCCAATAAATTAAACACCGTCCGTACTTTGAGGGCTTTCCGCAACGGCACAACTGCTTTCATCGCAGGATGCCATCCAGGGGCAAATAAGAAGGTAATCCCGACTTCCGAGAGGGCGGCGGTGACTTTCTCTGGGTGGGCTTGTAAATGGACTCCCAGGGCTTCGAGAACGTCCGCTGAACCCACTTTACTCGAAGCCGAGCGATTACCGTGTTTGGCGACTTTTAGCCCGGCTGCGGCGCACACAAAGGCAACTGCGGTAGAAATATTAAAGGTAGAAGCCCCATCGCCTCCAGTGCCGCAGGTATCGATAACAGGTTGAGTATGGGTGTAGACTTCTTGTTGACGAGATTGGGCTTGTAAAACTTGGGCCATTCCGGCTAATTCGTCAGCCGATACGCCTTTGGCTTGAATGGCGATCAAAATCGCCCCAGATAATACCGGGGGAATCGCCTCATCCAGCCATCCCTGCATTAATTGGGCGGCTTGATCTTGGGTGAGGGATTGACCGTCTAGGAGTTGTTGCAGTAGTTGTGATGGGTCTAGGGTGGCAGTTGGAGGATTTTGCAGCATGGCGAGTGAGATTATCGTAGTTTTGTGCTTTTCATTATCTTTACATTGTTCGATCCTCTGCGATCGCTCCTATTTCGCCATTTTTATCCCTTGCGATACATTCAAAGAATAATTTTCGTCGTTTACAGTATTGTCAGGGGAAAAGAAGTAATTTCGACGAAATTCGCGAATTACAGCCTGAGTGAGTTTAATAAAATCCGAATTGTAATGAATATCGATTGCGTTCATTTTTATGTAGAAGATGCCGTTGCGGTGCGACAATGGTTTGAGCGATCGCTTTCGTTTCAAGTCAGAGCCAGAGGCGGCGATCGCAATACCCAAATTGAAATTGTCCAAAGTGGGGCGATTATCTTTGTTATCGCTGCCCCTCGCACTTCTCAAAGCCCCGTGGCCGCTTTTTTACGCCAGCATCCCCCCGGTGTGGCGGATGTTACTTTTGCCACACTGGATTTAGCCACAGTTTTGCAACAAGCAGAATCGCAAAAAGCGCAGATCGTAAGCTCTGTACATGAACAAAAATGGCAGCAAGGCAGGGTAAAATGGTGTAAAATAAAAAGTATTGCCGGAATTGAACATACTTTAATCGAGCGTCACGGTTTAACTCCAATTCTGCCCCAATACGACCTTAATTATTATCCCGTTTTACCCGAAAACTCCCCCTTATTTGCCGCAATCGACCATATCGTGCTGAATGTAGCTGCCGGGGAGTTACAAACCACCGCCACTTGGTACGAAAAAGCCTTGGGATTCGCGCGACAGCAATGGTTTGATATTCATACGCCGCGATCGGGGTTATTGTCTCAGGTGTTGGTTCATCCTGAAACGGGGACTCGTTTCCCTGTGAATGAACCCACCTCCCCAAGTTCCCAGATTCAGGAGTTTCTCAACGCTCATCAAGGGGCAGGAATCCAACATATCGCCCTCAAAACCCCCCACATTATCCATGCTGTCCAACAATTGCAACAAGCAAGGGTTTCGTTTCTCGATGTTCCCTCGGCGTATTACGAACAATTGCAAACGCGATCGCCCGATTTACCCCTCACAGCATCAGAATGGGACGCGATCGCCCACCTTAAAATTCTCGCCGATCGCCAACCCCAAGCGCAACAAACATCCCAACTGCTACTGCAAATCTTTACCCAACCGATTTTCGAGCAACCCACCTTTTTCTTTGAACTGATCGAACGTCGCGATCGCGCAGAAGGTTTCGGAGAAGGCAATTTTCAAGCCCTTTTTGAAGCCATCGAACGGCAAAATCAGCAGCTATCCGTCAACAACACCTAAGAGATCGATCGGCTACTCCGAAGTTTCTTTCACCACCCAATACCAAGCATTGATACAGCCGAGAATCAGCCCAACAATCAGCATGAGCAAACTCCAAGGAAAGTCATTATCAAACACCCCATCCAGCCAAAAGCCCAAGGCTAAACCGAGCAATAAAGGAATCATCACAGACCAACCGAGAATACCGATCAGTCCCAAGCCGTACCACAAACCATAACGCTTTTGCCCTCGTGCGTTGAGCTTGCGGGCTGATTTTTTCTGAATTTGGCGGTGAAACTTGCGCCAAGGTCGTTTTGGGGGTTTCATAAGATTAAGGTTGGTTTTTGTAAGTCCCTCGCAATAATCCCACTTCTAAATGCGCGATCGCGCTGCGGGTTTCTTTTTCTTTTTCGTCGAGATGCGTAAATTCTTCAGCAACAGTTTGTTCGAGGGTTTCTAAGTCAGCACCGCGAATCCCCTGACGCACTGAAACCAGCACCTCTGCACCTTTTTTAACGAGGATACCTTCATCAACCGCGATAAAAACTTCTTCCCCGGAATCCGCTTCAAAAGACAAAATCCCCGGAACTAAGGCAGCTACAAAGTCAATATGCTTAGGTTGTAAGGTAAACGAACCGTTTTCGGCTTCTGCGGTGACTTTATTCGCCGTTTCGTCTACCAAAACTTTCGTCGGGATGAGGACTTTAAGATTCATCGTTGTCTTCCTCCTCCTCGTCTTCTGGGTCTTCTTGCTGTTGTTTAGTTTTTGCTTCGTCAATGCTACCCAACATATACAGCGACCCTTCAGAGTAATCGCGAAACTCGTCCTTGAGAATGCGATCGCAACCATCTAAAGCTTCTTCTAAACTGACTAATTTCCCTTCCTTACCCGTAAACTGTTCGGTACTAAAAAACGGTTGAGTCAAAAATCGCTCTAAGCGTCGTGCGCGATTGACCGTTTGGCGATCGCGTTCGGATAATTCTTCCATCCCCAACATCGAAATAATATCCTTAAGGTCTTCATACCCCGCCAAGGTTTGCTTGACCCCTTGAGCAATTTGATAATGACGCTCTCCGGCAATCGTGGGACTCAGCATTTTAGAATTAGATTGCAAAGGATCGATCGCCGGATACAACCCCTCACTCGAACGTTTACGAGACAAAACAATCGAAGCCGACAAATGACCAAACGTATGTACCGCAGCCGGATCGGTAAAGTCATCTGCCGGTACATAAACCGCCTGTACCGACGTAATTGCCCCTGTCGCGGTATTGGTAATCCGTTCCTCAAATTCAGCCAATTCTGTGCCTAATGTCGGTTGATAACCCACCCGAGACGGTAGTTGTCCCAACAATCCCGAAACTTCCTGTCCCGCTTGTACGAAGCGAAAAATATTATCAATGAGCAGCAATACATCTTGCTTCGCATCATCGCGGAAATACTCAGCCATCGTCAAAGCCGCATGACCCACGCGAAATCTGGCCCCCGGTGGTTCATCCATCTGACCAAACACCAGCACCGCATTTTCTAAAATATCCAACTCCTGCATATCGCGATACAGTTCTTCGGCTTCGCGATTGCGTTCCCCAATCCCAGAAAAGAAGCTAACCCCTTCGTGTTGCGTCGCCATATTGTGGATCATTTCGGTCAAAAGAACCGTCTTCCCGACCCCTGCACCGCCGAATAAGCCCGCTTTTCCGCCCCGTTCGAGGGGAACGAGGACATCAATCGCTTTAATCCCTGTTTCCAAAATTTCGGAGGTCGTTGCTTGTGCGTCTAACGGGACGGGGGGCTGATGAATCGAACGCCATTCTCCGCCCTCAATCGGGTCTTTTTGGTCAATCGTGTCGCCAAAAACGTTGAAAACACGACCGAGAAGACGCTTTCCCACCGGGACTTTAAGGGGGTGTTTTGTATTAGTGACTGTATCTCCCCGCGCCACACCAGAAGTCGGGGTGAGGGCAATGCTGCGGACAATTTGTTCGCTCACATGAGACACAACTTCGAGAATAATATTTTGGTCTTCTCCGGTTTCTAATTGCGTCCACAGTTCCGGCAGTTTGCCCTTCGGAAACTGAATATCTACAACACTACTCCGAATCGAAACAACTATGCCGCGATCGGTGGATGAATGACGGGTTTGAAGCATAAAACCAAGGTACAGGCTCTTATATGGCGGTATTATTTACCCTAACGCCGAACTTAATTTCAGAATCTCCCTCTTTCGAGGGATATATTGCAGTTAAGAAGTAAGGCAGTATTTTAAGCAGAATTATCGTGAAATACAGCCGAGATTGATAATTAATGTCAGAAATTCAAAACATCCTCAATGTTGTTTTGAATTAAGATTAAATGAATTAAATTACCATGTTTCCAGCAACAACCGTTTCGATTTTTGCTCTAGTTCCCGGCTTTGCTTTAGGGATTTTTTACTTTGGCAGTTTGTGGATTACCGTGCGAGAACTCCCGATTACCCAATGGCCCATTCGCCTAATTGTAGGCAGTTATATTAGTCGCTTGATTATTGCCGGATTAGGCTTTTACTTGATTATGGATGGCCATTGGGAACGCAGTATTTTTGCCATTATGGGTTTTATTTTGGCGCGGACTTTGCTGATCCGTCGGATTGGCATTAAGCCCCGGAGAGAGTAATGGAAGGATTATCAATTAGTCCAGATAATATTATTTTTTATCAATGGCAATGGTTTAAGCTCAATGCCACTTTGGTTTATACCTGGCTGGTCATGGCTATCTTAGTCATTGGCTCTTGGTTGGTGACGCGAAATCCTAAAATTGACCCCCAGGAAATCTCCCCCTGGCAAAATCGCCTAGAAATTATTATCGAACAAATCAACGAGGAAATTAATAATAGCATTGGCTTAGATGCCATTCAATTTTTACCTTTTCTGGGGACAATTCTGCTCTTTTTTGCTTTGTGCAATATCTTGACTATTTTCCCTTATTATGAATCTCCGGCAGGGTCGCTTTCGACCACAGCCGCCGTTGCTATTTGTGTTTTCGTGGCTGTGCCTTATTTTGGCATTAAAAACTCTGGACTTCGCAATTATCTTAAAACCTACATTGAACCCTCTCCTGCGGTTTTACCCTTTAATCTTCTCAGCGAGTTTACGCGCACATTATCCTTAGCCGTGCGGATGTTTGGTAATGTGATGAGTACCAGTTTACTCGTTGCGATTATTGTTTCTCTCATTCCCTGGTTTCTACCCATTGTAATGCGAGCTTTTGGCTTATTAATTGGCGTAATTCAAGCCTATGTATTTGCTGTTTTAGCCCTAGTTTATATTGCGTCGGGGATTCGCGTCCAGCAACAAAATCAGCGTCGAACACAACATCAAAATGAACAAGGAGAATAACTTTTATGGATCCGGTTAGCCTCGTTGCAATGGTTTCAATTTTTACATCTGGTATTACGATTGCTATTGGTTCAATTGGGCCTGCGATCGCGGAAGGATTAGCATTAGCCAGTGCTTTAAAAGCCTTAGCCCAACAACCCGATGAATCGAATACTATTACCCGCAATCTTTTTGTAGGAATGGCTTTTATTGAATCAACAGCAATTTACTGTTTGGTAATTTCCGTCATCCTCTTATTTATTAATCCGATTTGGAATCAAGTATCCGGACAAGGGGGAGGAGGATAAAGCATGGTCTTTGATTGGTTCACCTTTGTTGCCCAGATTATTAACTTTGTAATTCTGGTTTATTTGTTGTGGCGCTTTCTGTATAAGCCCATTACAAAAACCATGGCAAAGCGCAAACAACAATTGAACGAACGCTGGCAAAATGCTAGAAAAAAACAAGAAGAAGCCGAAGCTAAAGCCAATTCTTTTTACCAGAAAAAACAAGATTTAGAGCAACGGGAAGCAGAAATAATGGCTGAAGCGCAGGATAAAGCCGAAGAAGAACGCAAAGCCAAATTAAGACAAGCGCGAGCCGAAATCAATCAAAAACAAGAGCAGTGGCAGCAAGCCATTCAACGACAACAAGATAGCTTTTTGATGCAATTGCGCGAAAAGATGCAAGACGAAACCTTTTTAATTAGTCGTCGAGCGTTACAAGATTTGGCAGATGTAGAATTAGAACAACAAGCGATCGCGATTTTTATCAAGCGCCTTCAGCAGTTAGAAAATGAACCCGATCGCACCGCCAACGAAATCACAATCCGCAGTAGTTTCGAGATTCCTTCTGAGCAACGACAGCAGATCGAACAAAGCTTAAAAAATCAAGGTATTGCCGAGCGACAAGAAATTCATTACACCACATCAGACGATTTAATTTGCGGCATTGAATTGCAACTCGATTATCAAAAAATCAGTTGGAATTTAAACAACTATTTACAAGACTTAAAAACTTGCTTTTCCGACACTTTTGAACAAAGAAAAGCACAAACCAACGAGCAAACTCCTGAAAAAGCTGCTCCAGCCGCCGAGTTCAGCAATTCACCGCAATGAAGACAAATCCCACCGCCTTAACCGATTGCCTCAACCAAACCTTTCACCATTTCGAGAAAACCATCACCGATTACCAGCCCCAAATTCATTGGCAGGAAATCGGCGTAATTCGCTCGATTTCCGGGGGAATTGCCACCGTTGCAGGATTGCCAAGAGTGCAAGCCGATGAACTGGTTCAGTTTCCCGGTGGTGTCCTGGGAATCGCCTTTAACCTCGATGCAGACGAACTGGGTATTATTTTACTGGGGAGTAGCGAACACCTCGAAGCAGGGGATGAAGTACAGCGCACGGGACGCATTTTAGATGTTCCCGTGGGGGAAGGCTTATTAGGTCGAGTGGTGACAGCAACGGGTCGTCCCTTGGATGGCAAAGGCGAAATTCAGACCGAAGAACGATCGCCCATTGAGCGCCAAGCCCCGGCAATCCTGGATCGCGCCCCCGTAGAAGTGCCACTACAAACCGGCTTAAAAGTAGTGGATGCCTTGATTCCCATTGGTCGCGGTCAGCGAGAGTTGATTGTCGGCGATCGCCAAACGGGAAAAACCGCGATCGCAGTGGATACCATTCTCAACCAAAAAGATAAAGAAGTAATCTGTATTTATTGCGCGATCGCCCAACGTACCTCCGCCGTTGCCAAGGTCATTGCTACCCTCGAAGAACAAGGCGCAATGGATTACTGCACCGTGGTTGTAGCCACCGGAGAAGACCCGCCGGGCTTGCAGTACATCACCCCCTATGCTGCCATGTCCATGGCCGAGTATTTTCGCGATCGCGGCCAAGATGCTTTAATCGTCATTGACGACATCACCCGCCATGCTTGGGCTTATCGAGAGTTATCCTTACTCCTGCGTCGTCCTCCCGGTCGCGAAGCCTATCCAGGGGACATTTTTTACATTCATTCGCGTTTACTCGAACGGTCTACCCATCTGCGGGATGAGTTGGGGGGTGGGTCTCTCACCGCGATACCTATTGTCGAAACCCAAGCCCAAAATATTTCCGCTTATATTCCCACCAACCTGGTTTCCATTACCGACGGACAAATTTACCTCGATCCCGGACTTTTTCAACAAGCCGTCTTACCCCCCGTTGCTGTCGGAAAATCCGTCTCGCGGGTGGGTGGCAAAACCCAATTACCCGTTTATCGCAGCGTTTCGAGCGATCTCCGCTTGACCTATTCCCAATTTCAAGAAGTGGAAGTGTTTGCCCGGTTTGGGACGCAACTAGACGAAGAAACCCGCCACACCTTGCAGCGAGGACGGCGAGTGCGAGAAATTCTCAAGCAACCGCAATCCCAACCCCTGACCGTGGCCGAACAAATTATTTCCCTGGTTGCGGTAAGTGAAGGAGTATTCGATCCGGTTCCCCAAGACGCGGTACGAGAAGCCGAAAAAGCCGCACGAAAAGCGGTACACGAGCAACGCGGGGAAGTCTGCGACCAACTCAACGAAGGCAAAAAACTCTCTGAGGATAATCGTAACGCGATCGCGGCAGTGGCGCGGGATGCAGTACAACGGTTTATTCCTGAAGACGAAGCCGAGGAAAACCAGCAATCTGAAGACGAAGCCGAGGAAAACCAATCCGAAGCCCAACAATCTGAAGACGAAGCCGAGGAAAACCAACCCGAAGCCCAGCAATCTGAAGACGAGGACAACGAAAATGGCAACCAGTGAAGATTTAAGGGCTACGATTAGCAATACAGAAGACTTGCAATCAGTAGTCAGAACCATGAAAGCCATGGCTGCGGTGAGAATTCGCCAATATCAAGAAGCCGTTACTTCCCTCGAAGCCTACGACCATACCATTAAACTCGGATTGCAAATCGTACTCAAACAGCGCTATTTTGCCGGACATCCCCTCGTCCTTCCGTCCGAACAGCCTTCACCGCCCTCTGAAGGAAAGATAGGTGCGATTATCATCGGGTCAGACCAGGGATTATGCGGTCAGTTTAACCAACAAATTGCCCAATGCGCGATCGCGTCCTTAACCGAACTTCAATCTAACGCAGACAATCCCTGCATTGCCGTTGTGGGGCAACGGGTGACTCCCTTATTACAAAATCAAGGATTATCCATCACCGCGCAATTTACCCTCCCCACAGCCGCAACCAGAATCGCCCCAATTGTGCAAGATATTTTACTGGCGATCGAACAATGGCGCACCGAACAGCAAATCGAGCGCATTTTTTTGTTTTACAATCACTTTGGCGGCGGTGCTTCTTATCATCCTCGTCAGTTGCAACTTTTACCTTTAGATCGCAATTGGCTCAAACAGTTGCAACAAAAAGAGTGGGAAACCAAGATGCTACCCACCTACACCATGAATTGGCAAACCCTTTTATCTCGCCTCATTCGCGAATATTTATTTGTTTCCCTTTACCGGGCTTTTGCCAACTCCTTAGCCAGCGAAAACGCTAGTCGTCTCGCGGCGATGCAATCAGCCCAGAAAAACATCGAAGACCAATTATCCGACCTTCAAGCCCAATATCGTCGCCAGCGTCAAAGTCAGATTACCTCGGAATTACTCGATGTGGTTGCGGGTTTTGAAGCCCTTACCAAAAATCAATCTTAGGAATCCTCTAGATTCTCAGAATCAAGTTCTCTAGAAGACTCCTCATCGATATAGGGCGAAATTTCCGGTTCATCGTGGCGATAAATGCGAATTTGATATAAACGCGGCCCTTCGGCGGAAACCACCGTTAAATCCAGGTTTTCGTAGCGGAGGGTTTCTCCTTGGGTGGGGATTTTTTGGAATTGATACAGCAAAAAGCCCCCCAAGGTTTGATATTCGTCGGTAATGGGTAAATCTAAATCCAACACCTCGTTGACTTCTTCGAGGTTGAGTTGGGCTTCTACCAGAAAGGTGCGATCGTCGAGCATTTGCAAAGCGACTTCTTCGGGATTGTCAAATTCGCTTCTTTCGCCGATTAACTCGTCGATTACGTCCTGACGGGTGATTAAACCTGCCGTACCGCCAAATTCATCGACAACCATGACCATTTCCAGGCGCGATCGCTGCATCAGGGGTAATAATTCATTCAGGGGCGTAAATTCCGGCACAAAGCGGGCGGGTTTGACCCAAGCTTGAATGGGGGTTTCGTGGCTTAAACGGTTTTGGGCTAAGGGTTTGGCGAGGTTTTTAAAGTCAATAATGCCGCGAATATCGTCTAGGGATTCGCCAATGGCAGGATAGCGAGAATGGCCGGTTTCGGTGACTTCGGCTAAAAGTTCGGCAAAGGTGTCATTATGGCCAATGTAACTAATATTGGTGCGGGGAATCATTACCTCTCCGGCAATAGATTCGCTAAACTCAAAGACATTATTGAGGAGTTCTCGTTCTTCGGCTTCGAGTCCGGTTGATTCTCGTTCGGTGGCGATCATCAACTGCAATTCTTCGGGGGTGATACGGTTATACCAACCTTGCCCGACGTAACGAATGCCCCCAAAGCGCAATAATGCGCGAGTTGATTGATTGAGAATCCAGATAAAGGGGTTAAAGATGCGGGAAATGGCTAAACTCGGCGGCCCCAGAAACCTGGCCAATTGTTCGGAGAACATCAACGCGACGGATTTCGGGCAAAGTTCGCCGAGGACGATTTGCAAATAGGCGATCGCGAAAAAGGCAATGGGAATTGCCAAAGAATGAGTTAAACGCTGTTCGACGGGGAAAGGGAGAGACAACCCGCGAATCCCCTGTATCAAGACCACCGCGATCGTACTTTCGCCAATCCAACCCAGGGCTAAACTCGACAGAGTAATGCCGATTTGTGTCGTAGAGAGTAAACGCTCGATGCTACGTTGCAGGGATTGGACGGTTTGGGCTTGTAAATCCCCGGCTTCGACTAATTGATTAATGCGCGATCGCCGCACCGAAACCATGGAAAATTCAGCCGTGACAAAAAAGGCGTTAATGGCAATCAGCAACAACACCGACATTAAGCGAAACAATATATCTTGAAGGGTCAACGCCGAATCGAAGGGAACCCGACTTAAGGACAGAAGTTCCCGATTAAATGCTAAAAACCAATTTAAACTGACCATGCACGCCATTAATTGAGCGACTTCTGGCAAAAAGCACTTTCGTCGCCCCCATTTACCTCACAACAGGAATTTTCGGTAAACTGAGTTGCAGCCTTTGGTCAGGATAATCCGTAAGACTGAGGGATAATTGCTCGGTATCTTCAAGTAAAGCCATCGGGATTTTAATTTCCCCCGAAAAACTTTCTCCCGTCGCGGGTAACTCCCCCGGAAGATCATCGGTGGTAGCGCTGAGGCTGCGGCCTTGTTCGTCTTTGATGTCCAAAAAGCTGTATAAAAAACGCACGGCGCGATCGCCCTCGTTGGTTAAATTGACTTCTAGCAATAACGAACCATCCGCTTCGCTGGCGTTGAGGACTTCTAACGTGATGCCCCCATCCTCTGCTTCTAGGGGCCAACGAGGGGCATCTGAAGGCGAGACTGCTGCCACTTCTTGGACTTGATTTTCCGGGTTGTCTTCCGGTTCAATAAAGCTTTGGGTATTTTCTTCCTCAGCTTTGTTGCCCCCTTGCTCTTGGTCGCGGATATAAGCTTTAACGTTTTTAATAATGTCTGCTTCTTTGAGCAAAGATAACTCTTGAGGATCGGAGCTTTCTTTTCCGGTTAACTTTTTCGCCGGGCTGGTGTCCGGTTGAGTCACGCCTTTCAGGGCTTCGTAGCCCATCATATAGCTCCAAACCCCGCTTACCGCCCCCGCACCGATCATGGCGACGAGCAGAACAAACGTTAGCGCTACCGTTGAATTGAGTTTCATAAAATCAGATTTTCACCACAAACGCGATCGCTCATCAAAATCTTGAATGAAGTCAGTGTAACAAATTCAGTCCATAAGAGCGCTTATCGGGAAAAGCGAAAAATTTTCGGCTTGACTCCGGAAAATTACACCACCATTTCCCAGGGTGTCGGGGTTCGAGTTATAATAAGAACTCGGAAATTGAGTGCGGGTTGTCACTCGAACGCTAAATTTTCCCTTTTACCAGGGTTGGCCGAGCGGTTTAGGCAGCGAACTCATAATTCGCCCCAGGCAGGTTCAACTCCTGCACCCTGGATTTTTCGATCTCATCAGCGCAGGGGTTCGACTTCAAAAATAAACTCGCTTCCCGGTAATGCCGGAGCAGTCCCCAAGTAAGCCGGAGAGGTCAGCAGCGATTCATCAAAGGGATTGGGTAAGTCGGGGGTGCGTAAAATCGGGCCGCTGGCCACTTGTTCGCGCATTAAGGTTTCGTACAATTCGTGAATATTTTTCGCATCCCGCGCAATACCAATTTCCGGGTAAGAGGGTAAACCAAACCAACTTTGGACGGGACTGTATAAGCGGTTGCGGTCAAACGCATCTCCCGACCAGCCCGATAAATCATCATCAAACACATCGGGGATATACTGGGGAGCGACTAACTCAAAGGGCGTGGCATAAGGAGTCACATAGATTTGAGCGATCGCGCCCCCAACCCCTACACTGGATACGGTGGCGATCGTCGCGATCGCGCCTAAACTGCGAATCGGCTTCAACATAGCATTGACGGTTCGTAAAAGTTGCCTTTAATCTTACTAAATCTTGCGCGATCGCGCTCTCACGGTCAAGCATCTTCATTCTTATTTGCCTCAACATCATGAATCAATCGGTTGCTTCCTCTTCCTCTCCTCTCGAAACCCAACGCCAAAATCTCCTCGATCTCCTCGTCCAACACGCTTACAAAGAAGGAGATTTCGTCCTTTCCTCCGGTCAACCCAGCACTTACTACATCAACGGTAAACAAGTCACCCTACGAGCCGATGGAGCGCTGCTCGTCGGGCGTTTACTCTTTGCCATGTTACCGGAAAATACCGCCGCCGTCGCCGGTTTAACCCTGGGTGCAGACCCAATTGTAACGGCGGTGAGCGTCGTTTCTGCCTTGGAAAATCGCCCTATTCCGGCGTTAATTGTCCGCAAAGAAGCCAAAGGACACGGCACAAAAGCTTATATCGAAGGGCCGAGTTTAGACCCGGATGCGGAAGTGGTGGTGTTAGAAGATGTGGTCACCACCGGACGCTCGGCTATGTTAGCGGTAGAGCGTTTGCGCGATGCCGGTTATACCGTTAATCGTATTATTTCTTTAGTGGATCGCCAACAAGGAGGAGCCGAGTTTTATCAATCGCAAAATTTAGCTTTTGA
>JBKHDX010000058.1:0-22189 GCA_046541115.1 Spirulinaceae cyanobacterium
TTTAGGTGGGAAGCAATCAGTCCCGATCAATTGGAGCAACTGGTTTATGGGATTATCGAGTCTTATCAGCCTTATGAAATTATACGAACTTCAGGGCCAGGGGGGAAAGGAAAGGATATCATTGCTAAATTTAGAACCACAGGACATCTCAAGGAAGAATATGATGAGACTTATTATATCGAAGTCAAACATTCTGAAGTTAACAGGCAAGTCTCTGTGGATCAAATTCAAGCTGCATTATCCTGGGTATTAGTGAATAAACCCAATTGTTTTGTAATGGCGGTTTCGAGTCAGTTATCTTCAACAACTCGCGATTGACTTGAAGATTTGAAGAAGAAGTGTCCAGATGTGCGAGTGGTTTTATGGCAACGGGATGAAATTGAAACCCGTATTTTGGAGATAGACAAGGTACGCGAAAAAGCAGTTGAGATGAAATTGTTACCGAAATCGAAATAAGATGCCAGAAACCGGGTTTCTGGAGTTCAATGTTAACTTTATCGGGTAGGCAAATAAGAAACCGGGGTTCTTAGTCTTCACTTTTGTTGGCGATACCAATGGCGTAATTGTTGGGGGGAAATGCCGAGGAAATAACCCAAGATAATGATTTGATTAATTATCGTCGTTTTAAATACCCCTAACTTTTGCCAGCGACGAGCAGAAGTTGAAACCGAAGCAGAAACTAAAACTATTTTTCCTTGGCGTTTGAGGCGACGGACGAACTCGAAATCTTCCATAATGGGTAAGTCAGGAAAACCACCGCAAGCTTTAAAAGTTTCCTGGGTTAAAAATAAAGCTTGGTCGCCATAGGGTAACTGAAAAAAACGCGATCGCCAACTCACCATTTTTTCAACGAGACGCAAACTCATCTCCGGGCTATCTATGCCTAATTGAAAGGCCCCTGCAATCACTCCCGGTTGGGCTAAAGCTGCACGAATCAAACCATCGTAATGGGGGGGGAGTTGAGTGTCTGCGTGGAGAAATAATAAAATATCACCTGTAGCCTGAGTTGCACCGAAATTCATTTGGGCTGCCCTTCCCGGTTGCGGCGAAAGAAATGTTTTTACTCCCAACTTTTGAGCGTATTGAATGGTATTATCTTCACTTCCAGCATCAACGATAATAATTTCAATCCCATCCCCAGTTTGAGCGTTTTGAATTGTTTGTACAATCTGAGTCGCTTCATTCAGCGTCGGAATAATAATCGAAATGGTTGTTACTGTATCTGAGGAAAACGTTTTTTCCATGAGTGACTATTTTTTATTGTTGGTTATGGGTTGTTTGGGTTGAGTTGATTCTAAAGTAGGCCCTTGTAGAACGAAGTGAAACCCAACACAACCCCGATTTTAGTCGGGTTTCGCGACCTCAACTTAACCCACGGGCAAATATTTTGTCAGTTTACTTGTTTTGATTTAGCTGGGACTGTCATCGGTTTTTCCTTATTCGACTCGATGGGGGGAGTTTGGTTGAAAAGGAAGTCCCAAACAAAGAATCAAAGGGATAAAACTTAAGTATTTGAATACAACTAACTGCTTAACTTTTTATGCGAGTATCATAACTCCAGGGAATCGATTATGTGTGTAGAAAATTGGTTACAGCAACTTCAACAACAACGAGCGATCGCGGTGATTCGCGCGAGTAGTGTGTCTGAAGGGATTAATCTGGCTAAAGCTGTAGCTGCGGGGGGAATGGAATGGATTGAAATTACCTGGAATAGCGTGCAACCGGAAGTTTTGGTGAGTCAAATTCAAGAGATATTGCCCGATTGTACAATTGGGGCAGGTACTATTGTAAATCTTAGCCAAATGCAGGCCGCGATCGCGTCGGGATGTCAGTTTTTATTTTCTCCCCATTTCGACCAAAACTTATTGAAAACAGCCCAACAAGCCAATATTCCCCTGATTCCCGGCGCACTTTCTCCTACGGAAATTATCACCGCTTGGCAATCTGGGGCAACTGCGGTTAAAGTTTTTCCCATTAGTGTTATGGGCGGGGCAGCTTATATTAAAGCATTACAAGGGCCTTTGGGTGCAGTTCCCCTCATTCCCACAGGAGGGGTTACCTTAGACAATGCTAAATCTTTGATTGATGCTGGCGCGATCGCGGTGGGACTTTCTGGACAACTTTTTCCCCTCGATGATATTAAAACCCAAAACTGGAACGCGATCGCTCAACGAGCTTATTCTCTATGCCAAACTCTGAGAACATAACAGTTGTTATGGCGAACATAACAGTTGTTATGTAAAGCGGAGAAACCCCTGAAAGCCTTTAGCCGTAACGGAGAGACAGTAAATTATCAATTATTCATTGTCAATTTACAACAGTAAAATCTGAGACGATACCAACAACCAATAACCAACAACAAAGGACAAATGACCAAACGACTGTCCCAAGGTAAAAAAATCTGCCTGCAAACTGCCCTCATTTTGGCTTTGGGTGTTGCCCCTCTCGATATCCCTGTTTTCGCGGATATTCCCCCAGAACAAATCAATCAACGCATTACTCAACTCAAAAACTCTAATCAGCGCTGGATAGAAATCAACGTCACCACTCAACGGCTAATTGCTTGGGAAGGCAATAACTCGGTTTATGCAGTTATTATCGCCACGGGGAAACCCTCAACCCCCACCGAAACCGGGATATTTACCCTCGAAAACAAACAACCCCTCGCACGTTTGCGCGGGACAAATTTCGATGTGCCGGATGTTCCCTATGTTTTATATTACGAAGGCGGCGGTGCAATTCATGGGGCATACTGGCTGAGTCGTTTCGGTAATCCGGTGAGTCACGGTACAACTTATATGGCGGTGAATCATGCCCGTTGGTTGTACAATTGGGCAACCATTGGTGTCCCAGTGATTGTGCGAGAATAGCGCTACATCATACCCAATACCCCAATCCGGTTTAAATAAATATACCGTCTATCCCAATAACCCGCCCGCAGATTAAAAATCTGGGGTTAATAGAGCAAAGTCCGACTGCGTGGATTCTATCAATTAGTGGTTTTTGGTCAGCGAATTTAGTATCAGATATTGCCATTAAGCCCCTCTACCGTGGAAAGGGGGAAAGGGGTGACAAGTTAAGGTTTGGGTTTGATTGTCAAATTTCTCGTAGGGGCGCTCTTTTCCCCGTCTAATCTCGATCCGTTTACCCCACAAATTTCGTTGTTATACTAAATCCGCTTACCACAACCCACCTATTTCCTAGTCTGCGAAGGCAGACTTTGCACTCATTGGTTCCCCGGATTTCAATCCGTGGGCGGGTTAGTTATAAAGGGGGTATCGCGCGCCGGATTTGGTATTACCGCCGCCTCAAACTTCTGCATTCAAAGAATAAAACTGGGCAAGGAAACCTTGCCCCTACAAAGGTTTTAGAGCATTCTTGACATTGTGGTTGTTGCCTTAACTTGTCACGATTGGGTAAGGGTAACTTGCAATCCTAAAAAACCCGCGATAAAAGTATGAACTTAATCGGGGACAATCACGTCTAGGCGACTTGTAGCGTTTGTTCGTCTGACGATACTATCTTTGAAAACCCCCGTAAAGTTATGGCTTCTTCTTGGACTTCTGTTTGGGCTGTGGTGATGGGTGGTGCGATCGCGACAGCTTTAATATCGCCAGCTTACCCTCAACCGATTATACCTGCCAATGACGGCACCAATACCCAAGTCGTTCCTATGGGCGATCGCTTCGAGATTCAAGGGGGCAGTTTTTCAGGAGATGGGGCCAATTTATTTCACAGTTTCGAGCAATTTGGCCTCGATGCCAACCAAATCGCCGATTTTTTAGCGAATCCTCAAGTACAAAACATTTTATCCCGCGTGGTGGGGGGAAATCCCTCTGAGATTAACGGTTTAATTCGCGTTACCGGCAGCGACGCGAATTTCTACCTGATGAATCCAGCCGGAATTATTTTTGGCCCCAATGCTCAACTAGATACGTTTGGCGACTTTACCGCTACTACTGCTAATGGTATCCAATTCGGCGATCGCTGGTTTAATGCCACAGGATTTAATGATTACGCCCCGTTAATCGGTAATCCAGAAGCTTATGGGTTTACCATGTCTCAACCTGGCAGCATTGTCAACGGGGGTAATCTGGGGGTGCAGCCAGGGCAAAATATTACGCTTATCGGCGGTACAGCGATCAATACAGGCACAGTCAGCGCACCGGGGGGACAAATTGTCATTTCTGCGGTGACCGGGCGTAATATCGTCCGTATTGAGCAACCCGGAAATTTACTCAGCATCGAATTAGAAGTCCCAACGGGAAATGTACCCCCAGATGTACCGTTTTCCATTGCCAGTTTATACGACTTACTCACCACCGGAAACGGGTATCAATTGGGGCTTTCCACGACGGCTAACGGTGAGGTGTTGTTGACGGTGAATGATACCCCGATTCAAAGCGGGGATGCGGTTGTACGAAATATTCAGGGAGAAAATGCCTTACTCTCGGCAACCAACAATTTAACTTTAGTCGAAAGTCAACTGCTAACCGGGGAAAATTTACAATTACTCGCCGGAAATACAGTTTTTGCTCGTGATACCACAACCAATCCCTTTCTCGCGCAAGCAGGGGGGAATTTATATATCCAAGGCAATCAAGAAATTGATATCCTCACCCTCAATCATCCCCTAACCCCGTTTCAAAGTGGCGGCGATTTGAGTTTAGTCAGCGATGGTAACATTTCTGGAGATGCCCGTTATCGCAGTGGTAGCAATTTCGAGATTCGCAATCTTGCTGGAGGGGCTGGTAATTTTATCAGCTTCTATGACCCGATTATCACCTCTGGGGGCGATGTCCGGTTAGGAGATTATACCGGAGTTGCTTTGAAGATAGAAGCCGCAGGAAGTATCTTCGGGGGCGATATTACCATCACCGGGCCAGATACGATGTTACCTATCACCCTAGACCCAGATGCCAATATACTCATCAACAATTCTGCTTTTATTGCTAGGGCAGGAGTTATCCCCAATAATGCCCCCAATGTCCCGATAACCGATGGGGGAACAACCTTCACCAATCCAGGGACACAAAACACCCCTGCCCAAATTCGCGTCGGGGATATTAACACCACTTCCCCAAATTTCTCTCAAAGTGGCGGCCCGGTGATTTTGCAAGCCCCTGGGGATATCGAAACCGGAGATATCAATACTTCGGATACGCTGACAACCGCCCAAGGAGGCGATATTGACATTAACTCTGGGGGAGAGGTCACAACAGGTAATCTCAACACTGCTGCCCGTTCTCAAAATAATAGCGCGATCGCAGGCAATATTAATATTACCGCTACAGACGATATTACCACCCGCAATATCAACGCCTCAGCCCAAGGGACAACCGCGACAGGGGGCCGTTTAAACTTACAATCGGGAGATGATATACAAACGGGCAATATCAATACCTCAGCCATTGCGACGAATGGAGATGCGAGGGGGGGTGATGTGGATTTACAAGCCAATGACCGCATCCAAACCCGCGATATTGACACTTTTGCCGGGGCTGTGGATGGTAACGCTACCGCCGGGAATTTAACCCTACAAGCCGGAAGTCGCATTAATACCAATAACATCGATGCCTCGGCTTTGGTGCGAATTATTGCCAGTACAACGTTACAATTTGCCAGGGGCGGTCAGCTTAATTTTACCGCTCGCGATCGCATCTCCACGGATAATATCGACGTTTCCGCCCGCGTGATTGGTAACGGCATCACCCAAGGCGGTACAGTAGATTTTCGCGGCCAAGATATTATCACAGCCAATATTAATGCTAGGGATGACAGCGACAATCCTAGCGGACAAATTCGCTTGCAAGGTAACGGCATTATTGCCAATCAGGGAATTAACGCCCCTGGTAATCAAATTTCAGTCAATAGCAACAATAACCGCGAAGTCCAACCCGCCGCCGAAACCCTGCCCCCCACCTTACCGGAAATTCTAGCCCAATCCCTGAGTTGTACCAACCCCAACGCTGGATTACCGAGAGTCGAGCAAATCTACACCAACGAATATACCAATTATTTTGGGCGATCGCGCCCCGAATCCACCCTCAATCTAAGTGACTTGTGCGACACCCTCGCTTTTGTCGCCGACCGTACCGAAACCACCCCCGCGATCGTTTATGCTCATTTTGTCCCGGTAGAAGCGGATTCTCGTCGCCAACAAGCCCCCGACGAACAACTCGAACTTATCCTCATTACCACCGAAGGTCAATTCGTCTCTCAGCGTCCTTTAGGGGCAACCAGAGAGGTCATCGAAGCCCTCGCCCTCGAATTTATCGCCGAAGTCGCAGACATTGAGAAAGCCGAATTTGAACCTCTCAGTTACCTTCCCTCCGCCCAACAACTCTATCAATATCTCATTGCCCCCCTCGAGGGAGAACTGCAACAGCAAAACGTCGAGAATTTAGTCATGATTGTCGATGAAACCCTGCGTTCTTTGCCCTTAGCCGCCCTCCACACTGGAACAGACCCCCAAAACCCTGCAACCGGAGAATTTCTCGTCGAACGCTACAGCCTCAGCTTAATGCCTAGCCTCAACCTTACGGATTTACGTTATACCGATATCCGGGATGCGCGAGTGTTGGCCATGGGGGCGTCAGAATTTGCCCCCGAACAAAGCCAAACTCCCCTCCCATTCGTCCCTCTCGAACTTGCCGTCATTCCCGAAAGCCCTTGGCAACCAGACGCATTTCTCAACGAAGAATTTACCCGCCGTAACCTCATCGAACAACGTAACGCCGAACCTTACGGCATTATTCACCTCGCGACTCATGCGGCATTTCAACCCGGATCGCCGGATAACTCATTTATTCAACTTTGGGACGATAAACTGAGATTACCAGAAGTGCGTAATCTGCGATGGAACGATCCCCGCGTCTCTCTTTTAGTATTAAGTGCTTGCCAAACTGCCTTGGGCGATCGCGAAGCTGAGCTTGGGTTTGCAGGTCTCGCTTTTAAGAGCGGGGTTAAATCCGTTTTAGGAAGTTTATGGTATGTTCGCGGCGAAGGCACATTACACCTCATGGCGGAATTTTATAACCAACTCAGCCAAGGCAACATCAAAGCCGAAGCTTTGCAATCTGCTCAAGTTGCCATGCTCGAAGGTCGCGTCCGGGTTGATGTAGACGGTCGCATTCTCCTCGATAACGAACCTGTTGTCCTCACCAACGGCCAACCCCTACAAATTGACTTGGAGTTTTCCGGCCAAGCCAACCTCCCCCATCCCCATTATTGGGCAGGTTTTACTTTGATTGGTAGCCCGTGGTAAACAAAAGCATTGACCCAGAATTACAGGGAATTTGAACTCTATCCTACTGCCCCTGAATCACTCTCGGTGAAACTTAATTCTGCTTTTTCGGGCTGAAATCCAAATACAGCTAGGCTTTGAACCTTTGAGTCTCTCCTAAAAGCCAAAGTTTCTGAACCCTTTCTGGGGCAAAATCCCTACTGCCCACTGCCCCTTAACCACTGATAACTGATGACTGATAACTGATGACTGACAACCTCTACCATCCCCAAGTTCCCATACCACCTTTAAAGGGGCCGACAATCTCCGAGGTAATCCAACCGCCGTAGAAATCCCCCGGTTGAGCTTGGACTTCTTCACCGTCTACATAACAAGCATCCATACGACTGGCATAAAACGAAACATAATCTTTAATATCCGCAAAGCGATCGCTGGGTTCGGCATAATACCAAGCCGCATTCGCCGCTTGTTTGTCTCCCACCACCACAGTATAGTAGCCGGCAACGCCTTTCCACTCGCAAAAACTTTGCTTGGGAGTTTCTTGAAGATACTGCATCTGAATATCTTCAGGGGGGATGTAATACACCGGGGGATGACTGGTTTCTAACACGCGATAACCTTTTGTCGTGTCGGCAAGGGTTACGCCATTAAACACCACTTGCAAGCGTTTCGAGACGGGTTCTAATCGCGGGGGCCGCGGATAATCCCAGACGGATTCTTGACCGGGCTGCGGTTCAATGGGTTGCGGTCTCATTAATTACGCCTCGTCGGTACTCAGAATTTGCGGGACGCGGAAAAAGTCCCCTTCTTGTTCTGGGGCTTCTTGTAGGAGGTCTTCGCGATCGATTTCTGCTTGAATGGTATCGGATCGCGTTACATTGCTCACCTCAATTACCCGGGTCATCGGTTCGACGTTATCGGTGTTGAGTTCGCTTAATTGCTCGAAATATTCGAGAATACTACTTAATTGGGGCGTAAATTGTGCTTCTTCTTCTGGAGTTAACGCTAAACGCGCTAAATGAGCCACTTTTTGCACTTGTTCGCGATCGATTTTCATGAGTATCTCACAGAGAACGTTTTTCCGATAATTTACGGGTATGTTTGTTGTTGGCTCTTTGATTTTGACGGGAGTAAATGATACAAACAACCAACAACAAAGGACAAAGGACTAGAAAAAGATATCCATATCCGATCGCCCAGTGGTTTTGAGCCAGTTTTGGGCTTCAATGTAGTTGTTGGGGGCCAAACGAATGGCTTGTTTCCAATATTCAGCCGCTTTATCAAACAAAGCTTCCGCCGTATCATTGTCCCCGGCTTCTTTAGCTCTTTCGCCTTGATAGTGGTAAATGACAGCAATATTATTAAAAGACTGGGGCATTCGGGGATTAAGGTCGATTGCTTCGTGATAGCGCTCTAAGGCTCGTTTGTGTTCGCCATTACTTGCATAAATTAATGCCATATTGTAGAGAACATAACTGCGATCGCTCGCGTCGTCTTCGAGTTCTAAAGCGGCATTGTAGTTATCTAGGGCTTCGGCGTATTCCCCATCCGCTTGGGCTGACATCCCATCGCGATAATAAGCAAAGGCTTCTTTAGAGCGCTTGTTGGTCGGCAGAACTTTTAAAATAATGTCTGCCATGACAGTAAAACTTTTATCAATAAAGTTATCGTTTCGTTGAGTTCGTGGCATGGGTTTTGATTAAGTGGGTGACCTTATTAATCAAATATCGTAGCTCGTTCGGCCGATTTTTGACCGTCGGACAGGGTTTTCTTCCACCGCAGTAAGGCTAAAATCCCACTGGGAAATCTTTCAAAAGCCGAGATATTGAGGAAAACACCGAACGAGATCGCCTGGGGCATCCCTCAAAACGATTGATTTCATAAACTTTTGAGAGAGACCCCCTATAATGAGCATAAATCACCAGCGTCTTGCGAGCGATTTTCGAGTTTAACCTTAAGTCTATGCTCAAGACGCTTTTAGTGTAAAAATTGACGGCTTTCCCCGATTTGGGTTGAAATATCGTCTAACCCCGGTCGTTACTCAAACCGTAAACTCACCGATTGAGGGTTGTGCTTTTATCCACCGTGATTAAATTAGAGCAATCAATGACGGGCATTGCATCAGTCTCTCCTGCCGATCTTAAAACTCGTCGCCAAGAACTCAAGCGTCGCCGCCAACTTCGACTATTACAAACCACTTGGCGATCGCTTTTGGCGACGGGAATGGCGTGGGGATTATTCTGGGTTTTAACCCAACCCAATTGGGTGATCCGCGATCCCCAACAAATTGATGTCGAAGGTAATGAATTTTTATCCCCCCAAACCGTGCGATCGCTTTTATCTTTGTCTTATCCCCAATCGTTATGGCAACTCGAACCCCAACAACTCAGCCAGCAAATTACCGCCACAGCCCCCATCGCCGAAGCCCGGGTGATTCGGAGCCTGCTCCCCCCTCGTTTAACCATTGAAGTCGAAGAACGTCAACCGGTGGCGATCGCGATTTCTCCAACTCAGCAAACCCTGGGTTTTATTGACGAGCAAGGTATTTTTATGGCGAAAGAAAGTTATCTCGGTTTGGCGGACACTCAGGAGTTACCCAAGCTCAAAGTGATTGGCTTTAATCCCAACACCCCCTTTAACTGGCCGGCTATTTACCAAGCCCTTGTTGCCGCCCCCATCGAAGCCATTACCCTTGATGTCCAAAACCCCCAAAATCTGATTTTGAAAGTGGATATTGGCAACATTCACTTGGGCCCCTATACCCCTCAATTGCCCCAACAACTCAACACGTTAGCCCATTTGCGGGAACTGCCCGACCGCGTAGAAGCCAACAGTATTGACTATATCGATCTAACCAATCCTAACTCTCCCACAGTACAACTGCACCAAACTCCAGAACAACAACCTACTAAAACCCCTTGACCGACCCGGCCGTAATTTGACAAGATGTTGAATCCCACAGCCTCGATTTTATAAGAATTGTATATTGAACCTTGCTTATACCAATGTCACTTGATAGTAAACTAGGGCTAAATCAAACCCATAGCGATCGTCCAGAATATCCCGATCTTAGCGTGGAAAATAATTACCCTTTCAATAGCTCTGGCATCCCTTTTCCTTCGACCAACGAAGCGCAAGGCATTCCCGGAGAAGAACCACGACCCAGCAATATTGTCCCCAGTAATGTTGCCCGCATCAAAGTCATTGGTGTTGGCGGCGGCGGCTGTAACGCCGTCAACCGCATGATTGCAAGTAACGTGACAGGCGTTGAATTTTGGGCGATCAATACTGATGCTCAAGCCCTAGCCTTAGCAGGCGCTCAAAAACGCTTACAACTCGGTCAGAAAATTACACGGGGTTTAGGGGCAGGGGGAAATCCCGCCATCGGTCAAAAAGCCGCCGAAGAATCCCGCGATGAAATCGCCCAAGCCCTAGAAAATACTGATTTAGTCTTTATCACCTCTGGCATGGGGGGCGGGACGGGAACCGGAGCCGCCCCCATTGTCGCTGAAGTGGCTAAAGAAATGGGCTGCCTGACCGTGGCGATTGTGACGCGCCCTTTTACCTTTGAAGGCCGCCGTCGCACCACCCAAGCCGAAGAAGGTATCGCTGCCCTACAAGGGCGGGTCGATACCCTGATTATTATTCCCAACAACAAATTACTCGAAGTCATCCCCCCGGAAACGCCAGTACAGCAAGCCTTTTTGGTCGCCGATGACGTACTGCGGCAGGGGGTACAAGGTATTTCTGATATTATTACGATCCCCGGCTTGGTGAATGTGGACTTTGCCGATGTGCGAGCGGTGATGGCCGATGCGGGTTCGGCGTTGATGGGAATCGGAGTCGGATCGGGCAAATCCAGAGCCAGAGAAGCGGCGACCATGGCTATTTCTTCGCCGTTGCTGGAGTCTTCCATTGAAGGCGCCAAAGGGGTGGTCTTCAATATTACAGGGGGCAGCGATTTGACCTTGCACGAAGTGAACACCGCCGCCGAAACCATCTACGAAACCGTCGATCCTAACGCCAATATTATTTTTGGAGCCGTGATCGATGAAAGAATGCAGGGTGAAGTCCGGATCACGGTAATTGCCACGGGCTTTAGTGGCGAACCTCCCAAACCTGAAAGTACCCCCAGGGCGATCGCGACCCCGACGCGCCCTAGTATTCCGGCACCGCCCCCGCCGCGACCTACCCAACCAGAACCCCCACCCCCGGATCGCAGCGGCCAAGGACTGGACATTCCAGAATTTTTACGCAGACGCAGAGGCTTTCCACGACGGTAAACCATGATGAAATTACCCACAGCTTTAACCATTGCCGGATCGGATAGTGGCGGCGGTGCGGGAATTCAAGCGGATTTACGAACCTTTGCTTTTCATTTAGTTCACGGTACGAGTGCCATTACCTGTATTACGGCCCAAAATACCTTGGGAGTGGATCGGGTCGATGCCCTGCCCCCAGAAGCCGTACAAGCCCAAATCAAGGCGGTGGTTGGGGATATTGGGGTGCAAGGTATAAAAACCGGAATGCTGCTGAATACGGGCATTATTGAGGCGGTGGCGGAGGCTCTGGCCGCCCTATCCTCCCCAGGGATTGTGGTCGATCCGGTGATGGTTTCTCGTACCGGGGCGCAGTTGATTGATGATGCGGCGATCGCGTCTTTATCCTCCCATTTATTACCCCTGGCGACTCTGATTACTCCCAATCGCTACGAAGCCCAAATTTTAAGCGGCTTAGAAATTACCAATCTTGACGAAATGCAAACGGCCGCCCGTAAAATCTACGACCTTAGAGGGAGGACGGTTTTAGTCAAAGGTGGGGGGATGACCGGAGATTGTCGCGGCGTGGATGTGTGGTTTGATGGCGATCGCCTCGAAATCTTGCAAACCGAAATTGTTGATACCCCCAATACCCACGGAACCGGCTGCACTCTCTCGGCCGCGATCGCGGCAAATTTGGCGTTAGGTCAAGATGTTTTGAGTGCCGCGATCGCCGCCAAACAATATGTTACCACCGCCCTCAACCACGCCCTCGACCTCGGCCAAGGCACCGGGCCCATCGGGCATTTTTTCCCACTAATGACCAAGGACAAATAACAAAAACCATTTGCCAAAACGAGGCAATTGCGTCAAAATTCCGGTATCGTCGCTGTACGGACTTGGAATCAGTATCAGAGATTGAGTAAATTGAGGACTCGATTGCATTTCTAAAGCGCAGAAAATTAAATTCTTTTCTAAAAGTTTGGCTATAGCTATGATGTCTAATTCTCGCGTGAACGCTCCCCCCAATACCCCTGCTGCGGCAGCTAAACCCACCCCTTCCAATTCCTCCACTTATCGCCCTTCAGTTCCCATCAGCGTCTACCGCGAACTGGCCAGCGAACTCCAACACAAAGAGGAGCAATTGAAGGCGCTCCAAGTCCAAAATCAACAACTACTTCAGCACAATCAACGCTTACACCAAGAAGTCGAAAAACTAGGGGCTTGGGCGCAAAAAGTCCAGCAATTGACCCATGCTTACGATCCTCACGGCAGAGCCAAAGAACAACCCTCCGTTGTTAACGCCACACCGCCGAGTTTAGAACCGCAACCTGTCGCGACTCCCGAACCTCCTGCTGTTGTACCGTCTCCCCCAACAGCAAATACCAAAAATCAAAATACTTCTGGGGAGTCCTCCCGCGATGTCAGCGCTTGGCTGTTAGGAATCGCCGTAGCTTTGATTATTTTGGTGTGTTTTGGCTTGGGTTTCTTAGTAATGCGACCTTTATTTGTCGAACCCAATAACAGTCCCGAATTGCCTCAACCCGAACAAGATATAGAAAATCCTTAAGTCAAAGAGCCGTTTGTATTGACAACTCCCCGCCCTAAAAGGGACGGGGATTCTCGCGTCCTACCTCCCGATCGACTTTTAGGACGGATATTGGAGCAATAAAAAGCGATTTCGGTTGAGAATTCACTTCGGTCAGGGGAGCGATAAAAAGACTCGACAGCGCGATCGCGCTCAGTCCCATATTTTTTAAATCAATCATTGGTTTATGCTTCTAACTTAATTACTTGTCAGCTAATTTTTGCCAAGATAGCAGTACATTTCACAATCAGAATATGGTATAGGATAGGCATCGCCCACCATCTCCAGCTTTGATTCTATTCGGCAATATTTCAAGCCACAATCGTAGTACTATATCAAGAAAATCAAAGTCAGCTTTCCTAACTTAATTAGAATATTTTTTAGAGTCAAATATATCCAGATTTTGGGATAAATTTTTAGCTTAACCTTCAGTCTTGAAACATCTGAAAGCAAAGCTAAATTCGCCATTGGGCAGAGGCACAAAGCCTTGTACCTCTACGAAATCTAGTTGATTTCTAGCAAGATTGTAAGTACTCCCCAAATACATAGCCTTCAGCGGGCCCAGCCAGGGCAACCCAACTATTTAAGTTAGAACCGGGTTCTACATAAACTCTTTGACCATTCCGAAGACCACCAATAATAGTTGAGTCAGTATTCGGTTCAGCCCGGACATTTAATCCGCCTTGAGCGCCAACAACAACGGCACAGGTTGTATGATTAGCAGCAATGTTAGAACTGGCGGTAGTGGGTCGGCTTTCAGCTTCTGGAGAAACCGCTTGAGCCGCAGGCGCTAATGCAAAAGCACCTAAAGCAATAGAAGTAGTTAAAGCCAATGGTTTTGTGAAAAGGTTACTAAATTTCATTCAATAAAATCCTCTAATTCAACAATGAAATTAAATTTCGTATTAATAACAACTTAATTAATTTTTTAGTCTAAATTGATCTTGCTACTGATATAAATGTTGAGTGACTTGTGTATAACTATTGAAAGAAAAGAGCCAAAAATCAACTTTACCGACATCAATCCCAGTGATTTGAGTTTGTCTTCTTCTGTTTAGCTTTAAAAACACAAAAAGAAGCCGAAATCTTTTTCACCCCGATCGCTCCCCGGCAACTCACCCTCAAATTTCGTTAAGGTATATTAAGTTGCGCTCTCAAACAATTTAAGGTATTCAAATGGCAGATCAACTCATTCGGGCGACCGCAGCAAACGGGGGAATTCGTGCGGTCGGAGTCATCACCACGCGCTTGGCTGAAGAAGCCAGACAACGACACAAACTTTCCTATGTGGCTACCGCAGCCCTCGGTCGAGCAATGTCTAGCGGGTTGCTCCTCGCTTCGAGTATGAAACGAGAGGACTCTAGAGTAAATATTCGCATCAAAGGCGATGGTCCCCTGGGGGGATTACTCGTTGATGCAGGACTTGATGGTACGGTGCGCGGCTATGTTACCAACCCCAGTGTCGAGTTGCCTCCTAATGCAATGGGAAAACTCGATGTGGGAGGCGCAGTGGGACAGAATGGCTATCTCTACGTCGTGCGGGATGTGGGCTACGGTTATCCTTATTCGAGTACCGTCGAACTCGTTTCTGGGGAAGTGGGAGAAGATGTGGCTCATTATCTCGTTACCTCCGAACAAACGCCCTCTGCGTTGCTGGTGGGGGTTTTCGTTGGTAATGAGGGGGTAACCGCATCGGGCGGCATTTTACTCCAAGTAATGCCCAAAGCCGCCCGGGATGAAGCACTGGTACAAACTTTAGAATCCCGCGTATCTCGACTTTCTGGCTTTACACCGTTGTTACGTCAGGGTAAAACTATTCCTGAAATTTTCCAAGATTTATTGGGAGATATGGGTTTGACAATTTTTCCGGAAGTCCAGATGGTGCGTTTCGATTGTCGCTGCTCGTTTAATCGCGTTTTGGGAGCATTAAAGCTGTTGGGCGTTAATGAGTTGCAAGACATGATCGAGAAAGACGAGGGGGCAGAAGCGATTTGCGATTTTTGCGGGGAAGTTTATCGTGCGAACTGCGATCATTTGTCTCAGTTAATTGACGATTTGCAAGCCGAATCGGTGTAGTGGTTTGATGGGGTGGGGTTTTCCCGCCCTGGATTGGGGTTTTGGCTGGGGTCGCGATCGCGTTTTTGAATGATTTGTTGATTTGAGGGCGATCGCAGTTAAAAAAACCGATAAAACTCAGTGCGCCCCTTAGAAAACAAACTCCGAAACCCTTTTGTACTCAAACCCCTAGGCAAATGTCCTTCGGGGGCGGATAAGTTAAAACTTAGTTCTGAGTGAGAGTACCAATTAGAAGAATTAGGGTTGCGCCATCCTACAATTTCACCAAACTTTTGCATCATTTGGGCATCAACTGTTTGAGTGGCGACCAGACTTTGATAAATTCGCTTCTGGATACTAAATCCAAAAAGATTTTTACTGTATTTTCGCCAAAGTCGATCGATTTCTAGTAAATCGGAATAAGGTAAGTTTTTAATACTTTTATAATCCAGCCAACCTTCTTGTTCTCGTTGGGCAAGCTGACAAATAACTTGTGATGTTTCGGTATCTGCTTCTCGCCATTGCCTTCCCTTCAAAAAAGCTTCCAAGCGAGGATAACGAGAAGTTGAATCTTTTAGCTTTAAGTCCTTTAAAACTGCGGCTACCGATTGATAACGGTGTTTAGGTTTAGGTTCGATTAGTTTATCTATAATTTGACCCAAACGATTGCTAACTGCATTGAGTTTTAAATGTTTTCGCCATATCCATTCACCCTGCCAATCATCAAATAATTCTGTCGGTTCTACCTTCGTTAATAAGTGTAAACAAGTGACCCCTAGACTATATAAATCACTGATAAAGTCGGGTTTACCTTTCCCTTGTTCGGGGGCGCAATACTGGACTGTCCCGATAATTGTTCCGGTACTGCTACATTGTGAAGTTGTGACAGATTTCGCTGCACCAAAATCCACTAAAACTAATTTACGATCTAGATTACGTCGAATAATATTTTCAGGTTTTAGATCGCGATGGATGATTTGATTTTGATGAACAAAGTTTAATAGAGGTAATATATCCTGCAATAACTCCCAAATTTCATCTTCTGTATAAATGCCCTTATTTTCGAGTTCCTGTTGTAAGGTTTGTCCATCAATAAATTCTTGAACTAAATATTGACGATTGTTATGGCTGAAATAGGCGAATAAATCAGGAATCTGAGGATGTTTGCCGAGTTCTTCTAATCGTTTTGCTTCTTGGGCAAATAATTCTGATGCTTTTTGAATATTGCTAGTGCCTTGGGCTTGCGGCAAAAATTGTTTAATTACACAAAGAGGTTTAGACGGTTTGAACTCATCGATTGCTAAAAAAGTTCGTCCAAAGCCCCCTTCCCCTAGAATATTTTTTGCCCAATATCGTTCTACCAGTAATAATTCATGGCCGCATTTAATACAAAACTGAGCATCGTCTGAATTAGGAAAAAGACAATCAGGATTAAGACACTGACGCATAAACTTTGTAGGTGAGAATATCTTTAATTTGATGGTAGTTTTAGGTATTACTACATTCTCGTTCGACAAACTTCTGGGCAGTACGGAGGATTTGTCCGGCAAGAATGGCAGCCCCAAAACCGTTATCAATGTTCATCACAGCAACACCGGCGGCACAGGAGTTTAGCATCGTTAGGAGAGGGGCTACACCGCCAAAACTTGCGCCGTAGCCGATACTGGTCGGGACAGCGACAATGGGACAATCGGCTAATCCAGCAACGACACTTGGTAATGCTCCTTCCATGCCGGCAACGACAATGAGAACATCGGCATCTTCAATAATATGACGGTTGTCGAGGAGGCGGTGGATTCCCGACACCCCGACATCCCAAAGGCGTTTGACCCCAAAGCCGCATAATTCGGCGGTTATAGCGGCTTCTTCGGCGACGGGGATGTCAGATGTCCCGGCGGTGAGAATGAGCAGATTGCCGGGGCGTTTCGGGAGGCGATTACGGCTTTGTAGGGCGCAGATTTTCGCGTCGGGGTAGTAGTATAAGCCAGGGACTTGTTCTTGTAGGGCTTCCCAGATTTGGCGTTCGATGCGAGTTGCCATAATAGTGGGGTTGCCGCGATCGCGCATTTTGTTCATAATACTCGCAATTTGCCCTGGGGTTTTGTCTTGGCCCCAAATCACTTCGGGAAAACCCGTGCGAAAGCTGCGATGATGATCGACTTTGGCAAAGTCACCCACGGGTTCGTAGTCGAAGTATTTGAGTTTACTTAGGGCAGCGTCTGGGTTTAGTTTACCAGTCGCGACGGCTTCGAGGAGCGATCGCAGTTCATTTGATTGGGTCATTGTCGATTTTTGTTTATAAATAAAAGTGGGTTAGGCTTGCCGAAAGATAACTCTTCATTAATTATCTCTGATAGGCTGGACTGTAACCTCTGACTCACCAGAGTAATGACCGATCGGCGATTGAGAGGAGAAAAAGCAAAAAGTTAATGGTTAGTTACGAATCGAAAGTTACACAATTATAGTTGTTTAACAAACATTAATTCACGGGGTTTAATTTAATCTTGACTCATTCATATTTTACCAAATTAGTATGACACAACCCAACTCTTATACATCAAGCCCCCTTCGTAATTTAGAGGAAGAACACGAGGAGGAAGAAGAAGATTATTTCGAGTATTATTTTGATGAACCGGGCAGCGAACCGGGAACTTTACACATTGATGAAGATGCTACCCCTTCTGAAATTGTGTTAATAGATTATACTTCTGAAAATGCCATTCGTCGTCCTTTGGTCAAGCCGTTAGAATGTCGTCGTTACTTAGAAACAGATTCGGTTTCTTGGATTGATGTGCGAGGTTTAGGAAGCGAGGAAGTTTTAAGAGAATTAGGTCAAGTTTGCAATTTACATCCCTTACTATTAGAAGATGTGGTAAATGTGCCGCAGCGTCCTAAAGTACAAGATTATAACGAGCATTTATTGATTGTTGTACAAATGGTGATGCCATTAGATGATGAGGAGGGATTTCTGAGCGAACAAGTTGGTTTTGTGCTTGGCAAACATTATTTAGTGACGTTTCAAGAAGAACCAAAACAAGATTGTTTCGACCCAGTACGCGATCGCATTCGAGCCAATAAAGGTAAGGTACGTCAAGCCAAATCCGATTATTTGGCTTATGTTTTATTGGATGCTTTAATTGATAACTTCTTTCCGGTACTCGAAGATTATGGTGAGAGAGTCGAGGCGCTTGAAGATGAAGTTGTTGATAATCCTTCTCGTCAAACATTAGGCAAAATTTATGATGTTCGCCGGGAGTTATTGGCTTTAAGACGATCGATTTGGCCGTTACGCAATGTGATTAATACGTTGATTCGCGATAATAACAATCTCATTAGTAATGATGTCCAAATTTATTTTCGCGATTGCTACGATCATGTTATTCAGTTGTTAGATATTGTGGAAACTTATCGCGAGTTAGCTTCAGGTTTGATGGATGTATATATGTCTGCCGTTAGCAATCGTACTAGCGAAGTTGTTAATTTTCTCACAATTATTTCAACGATTTTTATTCCTTTAACCTTTATTGCTGGGGTGTATGGCATGAACTTTCAATATATGCCGGAGTTGGACTGGCGTTGGGGTTATTTTGCTTGTTGGGGAGTGATGATTTTAATTGCGATTGGTTTATTAATCTTCTTTTGGCGGCGAGGTTGGTTTGAGAATTTTTATTATTTAAAAAATGATGATTAGAGGGCGATCGCCTGATTTTGTAAACTTGTCAATTATAATTTCTTTTCTGGGCTTTTTATGCGTGCAGAAAATATCGATGTCTTGATCTTTGTGGTTTACTGCTTGTGTGTCGCTTATGCACTGTATAAAATGCGGCACGATGTCAGTCATTACTTCAGCATTTATTTTCAAGAACAGGCATTAATCTCGCAACTTCAAGACCAAGATATACAAGAAATTATTGCCATTCAATTTCGATTGAGCGATCGCTATAAGCCAGAACAATTTAAAGAATTTATTTTAGTTCTGCAAAATAAATCAAAAACTTATTCAGTTCTTTTGAATTGGGAACAGTTTGTTTTAGTTGATGTTAACGGTAAAACCCATCGCGTCATTCGTTTAATTCCTGCAATGAATTTAAACTTATCTCAACGCCAAGTCCAGACTATTGTTGTTCCCCAACAACGAATTGAAGAAAAAATTACCATCGAAGGGACATTAGATACAAAAGAAAACACCGTTCTCAAAGTTGCCAAACCGCTTTTTGATAAACGAACAATCAAAATTGCATCTCAAGAAGAAAAGTCTTTTTACTTACGCTTAATTATCGAAATAACTGAGCCAAAAGTAGGTGGTTCTCCGGCAAGTTTACACCCAATAACTTGCGAGTTTAAAATGAAGCGAACTCCTTGGGGAAGGGCGTTGCGTTGGGAACGCACTAAACGTAAAAAAGCCACTAAAAAACGCCGAAGTAAAGCCGGAAATTTGATAAAATAAGCGATTGCAGACTTGTTTGTTAAAACTCTTAAGAAATATAGTTGAATCCATGAAATCAAAAATTATTACAGTATTATTAACTGCAACTCTTGTCGGTGGGGTCATCGGACAACTGCAATCGGTACGGGCTAATCTCTCTGGGGCGATCGCGCAAAATCAAGAAACTCAAGCTCAATCCGTTTGGAGTCTTTATACTTCTCCTGAAGCAGATTTTAGCATCTTAATGCCCGGCGATCCCATAATTACTGAGTCGAGTACCAATATCGAAGCAGTCGCGGTAAATATTAATGGGTTTGCCGTCAAACGTTATGATGACACTGTACAGTACTTGGTCACGCGCATTGATATTCCTGAAGAATTAAATCTCGAAGCTGTTGAACCCGAACAGTTTTTGGAAATAATGCAACAGCAAATTGTCGAACAAGTAGAAGGGGAAGTTTTGGCCACCGAAACCATTAATTTAAAAGATAACTATCCCGGCCGAGAAATCAAACTGCAAGCGACCCAAGCTGACCAAGTTTACATTGTTATTAACCGTTTATATTGGGTGGGGAGAAAGTTATATCAAATTAGTGTTACAGTTCCGCAAAACCTCGAATCAAGTTTAACCGGAAGTAGCACGGGATTTCTGAATTCGTTTCAGTTGTTAGAAGAATAAAGGATAGTCTCACATTATGTCCGATCTCGATCGGGAAACGCGATCGCCCGAAGAAATTTTGAGGAGTACTGAATTAATTGACGCGATCGCACAAATTATTAGCGATCGCCTTGATTTTTCTCAACTGCAACCCCAGCGGGAAGAAGAAATCATTGATTGTGCCGCTTATCCGCGCTACGGTTTTTTAGTCAAATTTCGCCAAAATCTCAGCGCGATCGCGGCATTCCTATTACTAGGGGCAATTTTCAATGTTTTTCTGTCTCCTTGGGGTCAACTGCTGAGTAGCCAACTGCATACTTTTTTCTCATTGTCTACTATCTTGAGTGGTTTAATTTTAATCACTTTATTGGTTTTTGAAGTCTTTTTAGGAGCCGGAAACGATCTAGAATTGAAAGTAAGACGGGGTAAAAAAGTAATCTCGGAGTATCGCTTTATTCCCTCTCTCAATCGCCTTCCTTTCGTTTTAATGTTTCTCGGTTTAGGCTTTTTTACAATTATTTTTGGTTTTGCCAGTCTTTATACAGAATTATTGCGCCAAAGCCCCGATAACTTTACAGGATTAACCGAAGGATTTTTAACATTATATTTTTCCGTCGTCACCTTCTCAACCGTGGGTTACGGCGATGTTTATCCTGTATCTTTCCTCGCTCGGTTTGCAGCGATTTGCGAAATTTTTATCGCGATGTTTTTCAGCTTAATTGCTTTATCCACCACCTTAACTTGGGTCACGGCTTACGAACATCAAGAAACTAATATTTCGATTCGCAATCGCATCCAAGCCTTACAACAAAAGGATCGTCCTTAGTATTTTGTCAATAGTTGTTTTAAGTTTGGGGGCAGCCAGTCGTAATATTGAGGGTAAACAGGTAAACGGGGGACTAACCGCCAAGGGGTGTCTTTGAGAATCGTTTCAAGTTTTTCTGGGGTAGGATGAGGATAGTCAGGATTGACCTCATCTTTTGGGCCAAGGCCGCCTAAATCTCGCGCTCCCGCTTCCAAACAAGCTAAGAGATAATTGGGTTCTGCAACTAAGTTGGGAGGAATCTGGATCGTGATATCTGGGGGTAAAATCGACCGAGCGAGAGTAATAACTTCGAGTAAGCTGTCGCGAGAAAACGCCCCTGCGAAATAATCTTGTTGACTGCCGGGACTGTGGGGTTGCAAAATCACTTCTTGGATATGGCCCCAGGTTTTGTGAAGATTTGCGATCGCATTTAAGGTATCTTCCCAATCCTGCCGAGTTTCGCCAATACCCAGTAACAAACCCGTAGTGAAAGGAATCTGCAACGATCCCGCCCATTCTAACTGTTGTAAGCGCAGTTCGGGAATTTTGCTGGGCGCACGACGATGAACGGTTTCGAGCAAACTGGGTGTAACCTGCTCTAACATTAACCCCATCGAGCCGTTCACCGGTTTAAGTTGTTTCATCTCAGGAAAGCTGAGTATCCCGGCATTGGTGTGGGGAATAAAACCTTCAGACAAAGCCAACTCGCACAACTTATATATACGATCGAACCAAGCCCCTCGTAACGCACTCTGGGGATGTACTTCACCGCTTAATATGAGAATTTCAGTAACGTTGTAAGAATGTAGCGATCGCAATATCCGTTGAGCTTCAGCCAAACTCAACCAAGCACTACTACCGGAATCCCGGCGAAAATTGCAATAACTACAACGATTGAAACACTCATAAGTCGGCACGATTGTATAGGCAGGACTGTAAGTAATTAAGGTTGAGGCAGAATCAGTCATAAACTAAACTTATCGTTGATATAAATAAAAGTTTTGTTACATACCTTTACAAGTTGGGCTAATTCTACTAATATTAAGACAGTTCAAGAAAACCTTGAACCCTTCATAAAATACATAACGCAATTATCTAACTATGACTACAACAATCCAAACACGCGAAAGCAATAGCGTGTGGGAGCGTTTT
>JBKHDX010000059.1:0-21854 GCA_046541115.1 Spirulinaceae cyanobacterium
ATCGCAAAACCCGATCGTAACGGCTTTTGGCTAGAACAGGTTAGTTTAATTATTGGTAAAAACCATGTTCTTTCGGTACAAGAAGAAGCGGATTATGATTGTTTTAATCCCGTTCGCGATCGCATCTTACACAATCAAGGCATTATTCGCCAACAAAATGCGGATTATTTAGCTTATGCTTTATGGGATGCCATGATTGATGGTTATTTCCCCATCCTTGAAGATTATGGCGAACGAATTGAGGTCTTAGAAGACGAAGTAATTATCAATCCCACTGACATTACCCTGGATAAAATCTATCAAATTCGGCGAGAATTATTGGCTTTACGGCGGGCTATTTGGCCCCAACGAGATGCCATTAATAGTTTACTGCGCGATCGCTATCCCCTGATTAGCGATGATGTGCGATTATATCTTCGAGATTGCTACGATCGCACCGTCCAAATTATTGATATCACGGAAACCTATCGGGAATTGGCTTCGGGGTTGATGGATGTGTATCTATCCGCCGTTAGTAATAAAATGAACGAGATTATGAAAGTATTAACGGTAATTTCGACAATTTTTATCCCCTTAACCTTTATTGTCGGCGTTTATGGTATGAATTTCAATCCCGATGCTTCTCCTTGGAATATGCCGGAATTGAATTGGTATTGGGGTTATCCTGCATTTTGGGGCTTGACGTTAGTCATTGCATTCGGTTTAATTTACTTCTTCTGGAAACGCGGTTGGTTCAAAAACACCACCACCTCTAGAAAGCGTTAATTGCAAATCTCTCCCGCTACGCTAAACTCATTGGATACACCCGTATTAACTGATAGCCTGTAACAACGCCTATGGTGCATATTAAGTGCGTTGAATTGTCTCATTTCAAATCTTTTGGCGGTACGACAGCCGTACCGTTGTTAAATGGTTTTACGGTAATTTCCGGGCCGAATGGGTCGGGAAAATCGAATATACTCGATGCGTTGCTGTTTGCGTTGGGTTTGGCTAGTTCTAAGGGAATGCGGGCCGAAAGACTCCCAGATTTAGTCAATCACAAGCAGGTGAGTCAACGCAGTACCTCGGAGGTGAGTGTCAGCGTCACGTTTGATTTGACCGATTGGACGGATGAAAGAGAGTTGGTGGAGGGGGAAGTAGATTCGCTAATTCATGGGGATGAATGGACGGTAACGCGACGTTTGCGGGTGACGAAGGGAGGGAGTTATTCGTCTACCTATTACATGAACGGGGAAGTCTGTACTGCAACGGATTTACACGAACAGTTGCGGCGTTTGCGGATTTATCCAGAGGGTTACAATGTGGTGCTGCAAGGAGACGTAACCCGGATTATTACGATGAATGCTCGCGAACGGCGGGAGATTATCGACGAATTAGCCGGAGTTGCCGAGTTTGACCGTAAAATTGAGCGAGTTCGCAAAACCTTAGACGAGGTACAGGAACGAGAAGAACGCTATCACATTATCGAACAAGAATGGCGCGATCGCGCCGAACAATTAGCCGCGGATCGCATCAAAGCGGAGAAATATCGCAAAATTCGCGAACAAATCCAAGAAAAGCAACAATGGGAAGTTGTTTTAGTTTGGCGTTCTTTACAGCAGCAAGTCGAACAAGTTACCAAGCAAATTCACACCGGAGAACAAGAAGAAATTAAGCTTCAGCAGCAGCTAGAAGGCTTAAAAACGCAAATTCAGACTCAAGCAGCAGAATTAGACGCACTCAACCGCGAAGTTAAAGCTTTAGGAGAAGATGAGCAACTTTCGGCTTCGTCCCAACTGGCAGCCCAAAAGTTAAAGCGATCGCAAATTCAACAACGGCAAAACGAACTTACAAGACAATTTCAAACCGCGCAAGAAAAGCGCGATCGCAGCGTCCAAGCCGCCTTAGAATACAGTCAGCAACTTACCCAACTCAACCAAGCCAAAACCGTCCTCGAAAGGGAAACCCTGGTTAATCTTAAAGCCGAACGCGATCGCGCACAAAACCTGCTCGAACAAACTCGCGATCGCGCCACCGAAATCGCCTCAGCCTCCGAAGCTTGGGTGAGCGAACAAACCGCTTTAACCCATCAGATCAACGCTTTACAGCAAAGCCTGAATCCGCAGCGCACCGAACAGGCACAGTTAGCCGAGCGTAATCATCAATTACAGAAAAAGATACAAGATAATCAGACCCAACTGCAAGACGCTGTAACAGAACTTCACGAAGCCGAAAAAGCCCTAGCCGAACTCGAACCGCAAACCGCGCAAACCCAGATACAGCAACTCGCACAGCGTTTATCTCTACTCGAACAAGAGCGATCGCTCGAACAAGAAACCGCCAACCGCTTGCAACGGGAACAAAGAGACAAACAACGGCAACTCGACAAGCTCGAAGCCACATCCCAAGCCCAACAAGAAGCCCAAGGCACTTATGCCACCCAAATCATTTTGCAAGCCGATTTACCCGGCGTTTGCGGCTTAGTGGCACAACTGGGGCAAGTTGAACCCCGCTATCAATTAGCCCTGGAAACCGCCGCAGGAAGCCGTTTAGCGCAGATTGTCGTCGAAGATGATATTGTAGCCGCAGCCGGAATTGAACTGCTCAAACAAAAGCGGGGAGGACGAGCCACTTTTCTGCCTCTCAACAAAATGCGAGGACGTTTTCCCGATACAAAAGCAACGTTAGCTTACGCGAGAGGCTTTATAGACACGGCATTTAATCTGGTGGCTTGCGAACAGAAATATAAAACGATTTTTGCTTATGTTTTCGGCAATACCGTCGTTTTCGAGAACTTAGAATCAGCCCGCGCCCATCTCGGCAAAACTCGCATTGTCACTTTGCAAGGGGAATTGCTCGAAAGTAGCGGGGCTATGACTGGGGGTAGTCAATCTTCCCGTTCAACCCTGCATTTCGGTACAGTTAGTCCGGGGGAATCCCAAGAAATAAAAGAACTTAGACAACGGCTAGACGAGATTGAGCTAATTTTAGAGCGCTGCGAGTTTAATATCAGCGAGAAAACCGTTGATATTCAGAAAATCAGTCATAACTTGACGCAATTGCGTTCCCAAGAACAAGAAAGTAGCTTGCGATCGCAACAACTCCTCAAAGACATCGAACGACTGCGACAACAGCAACAACAACTCGAACAAAAACTCGCGCAAGACCGCGAAAATCGTATTAACCTACAGAAAAGGTTAGAAAAATTATCTCAAACCATCCCCGAACAAGAAAATCAACTCCAAACCCTGCAAAACCAACTTGCAGCCCTCGAAGCATCCCAAACTCACAGCGAATGGCAGCAGATTCAGCAGCAAATTAAACAACAAGAAAACAAACAACAAAATCGCGATCGCGAACTACGTCAAGCAGAAACGCGACTACAAGACCTCAACGGCCAAATTGCTCGCTTACAAGAAAAAATAGCAGAATCTCAAGAAATACAAGCCGAATATCGTCAAACCGAAACCGAGATTACCCAACAACAAAAGAATCTCGCACAAGAACTGCTCCAAATCGAAACCAAAATCAAAGAAACCGAAATCATTTTAGAGCAACTCGTCGCCCGCTTAGGAAAAACCAAACAGAAACGCGACAAAGCCGAAATTACCCTCGAAAACCTCAAAAACAGCCAACAACAGCAAAATTGGCAACTGCAAAAACTCCAAGAAACCCAACAAGAACGTCAAAGCCAACTCATAGAGCTACAAAACCAACTCCAAAATCAAGAAAACGAACTGCCCGACCCATTACCAGAAATTCCCGAACTTGTCAACACCGACAGCGAAAATATAGAAGCCGTATCCTTCAAAAACTACGCCGAACAACTCGAAAACCTGCGAAAATCCATCCAGAAACTTCAAAAGCGCCTGCAAGCCCTCGAACCCGTCAATATGCTTGCCCTTGAAGAATACGAACAAACCCAAGCCCGCCTCCAAGAACTGAGCGAAAAACTGCAAACCCTGACCGCAGAACGCACCGAACTCCTACTTCGCATTGAAAATTTCACCAGTCTGCGTTATCGTGCCTTTAAAGAGGCTTTTGATGCCGTTAACGAGAACTTTCAAAGCATCTTCGCCACCCTCTCAGAAGGAGATGGCTACCTCGACCTCGATGACCCCGAAAACCCCTTTGCTGGCGGCCTCAACCTAATCGCACACCCCAAAGGCAAACCCGTTCAGCGCCTGAGTTCCATGTCTGGGGGAGAAAAATCCTTGACTGCTCTCAGCTTTATTTTCGCCTTACAACGTTATCGTCCCTCTCCCTTCTACGCTTTTGACGAAGTAGATATGTTCCTGGACGGGGCAAATGTCGAGCGATTAGCTAAAATGATTGAAAGACAAGCCCAACACGCCCAATTCATTGTGGTAAGTTTGCGCCGTCCCATGATCGAATCCGCCGAGAGAACCATCGGCGTGACGCAAGCGAGGGGCGCACATACGCAAGTTTTAGGCATTAAACTTTAAATCTTTGGGGTATTATCGGTAAATTAATGAAAAGTTAGCGCGATCGCGGCTTCTTACTCGCTAACTCTTTCCGATGTAAACGACCTTGGGAAAAGCTCCAATCAACAGGACACAATGACCACTGATACTATTCGTCTTCGCTCTGAATTTATTAACACCAAAGTGATCGCCAACAACAGCGCCCGCCAACTGGGAGTTGTCAAGGAAGTTCTCGTAGACATCGACCGACGAGAAGTGGTCGCTTTTGGCCTGCGAGATAACTTAATTTCCGTCGCGGGAATGCCCAAATATATGTACCTCACCAGCGTCGAAAAAACGGGTGATGTCATCCTCGTTCCCGATGAAGATGTCATTGAAGATGTTGAAGTTGAAGTTTACAGCAAACTTATCGGTTCCGAAGTGATCACCGAAACCGGGGAACTCTTAGGACGAGTGCGAGATTTCCAGTTTAACCTCGAAGATGGCCGCGTTTCCTCCCTGATTATCGCGTCCATTGGCATTCCCCAAATTCCCGACCAAGCCATCAGTACCTACGAACTGCGGGTCGAAGAAATTGTCAGCAGCGGCCCCAATCGCATTATCGTTTTTGAAGGCTGCGAAGAAAGAATTACCCAGATTACCGTCGGTATTCTCGAACGCCTTGGCATTGGTCGTCCGTTGTGGGAACGAGACGAAGAAGACCTTTACGGCTATCCCAGTGCAGCCCCCCCTGAAAACCAACTCCCCACCGGTATTCCCGTCAACCCACCCCCGCGTCAAGTTGAAAGCCGTCCTCCCGTATGGGATGAAGACCAATGGGAAGAAGCCGAACCCGTCCCCCTTCCCCGTCGCGAAGTCGAGCGCGTGCGCTACCAGGAATACGAACCGGAAGAATATGAAGAAGATAACTGGAGCGAACCGGAACCCCCCCGTTACGAGCAAAGCGCCTATGTCGAACCGGAACCGCCTCCCTATCGCTACGAAGACCCCCAACCGGATGTCTGGGACGACGACGTAAAACCCGAACCCTACAATCCCCCCCGCGTCAACTTCCCCGAGAAAACCAAAGCCCCGGAATACGAAGACGGGTATTAATTAGGCAGTAGGTATTAGGCAGTGGGTAGTAGTTTTTGGGCAGTCGGCAATCGGGGGGAGGAAGTGTAGGGTGGGCATTGCCCACCATCTCAAAAGCTTGCTGATTGTCAATTGATTCGCTTGATACAGCCTCAGTCTTGCAACGTTTTTGTTTAAAAGGCATAAGTGTAGAAGCATAAGCATAGGTGGGCATTGCCCACCCTACCCAACTACTACTACTGCCTACTGCCTACTGCCTACTACCCAAGACCCATCTAAGCGGCTTTCGCCAAAACAAACACACTTCCCTCATTACCGCGATTAATGCGTAAATCTTCGTCGAGATAAGTAATCTCTAGCCAACCTTGGCGATCGCGCCCTTCGATGCCAAAATCAAGGGGGAAAAACTTTTTGCCCGACTCAATTTGCTTGACCATTTCCGTGGCGGATTTGTAGCCCGCAAAGCGCTGAAGCGTTACAATCGAGCGCTCAAACTTCACATTCACCCGCTTTTGAGACACCATTTCCAAGCGAGCCGCTACACTCACCAAGCCTTCTAAACCGGGAATCCCGACAATTTCGGCGATATTGTAAACTTTGGCGGCGGTGGGTTGTAAATATTGATAAATTTGCCCCAACTGTAACAAAGGAAAGCGATTTAGCCCCAATAACTCCCGACTGGTGGTATAAAGTAAACGCCAATTTCCCTCAAGTAAGTCGGCTCGTTCGAGGGGGTTGGGGGTTGGGTTCTGGTCTTCAAGATTCGCGATCGCGGCTAAAATTCCAACCTTATCGATTTCATTCACCAATAAACCCCGGTTTTTCCCCGCGATCGCGCTTAACAATTCGTTTTTATCATTCATACGTCACTGCCCAAAATATTAGCTTTTTGTTCCTTGCTCAAATTGACCCCAATTTCTGTAAAAAAACCTAACCTTACCCTGGGAACCGCCAATTCTGAGTGAACGAATCGCAAAGATTAAGGGTAAACTCAAAAATGTCATTACTCAATCATTTTAAAGTTAACAGAACCGCCAATGACATCCGACAAGTCTGAATTACCCCAGAAAATTACAATTGGTGACGAAGTGATTTTTGAAAATCGCGCTTTGTCCCAAGAAGCTCGTTACGAACCCGCAAGTGTCATTCCCCTCAAACGAGGCGAATCTCTACTCAAATGGCTATCAGCCAATAACCGCTTGTCTCCCCGCGAAAAAACCGAAGAAGACCTTTTAATCGAGGAAGAAGAAGAACTCTCCGGTTTAATCGATGACGACAAGGAGGAGGAGGACGAAGACGACAGCGAAGACTTCTAGTGAAGGCTGCGTTAATTCCTTAAAAAATTGAGGTGTGAGTGAGTGGTAGACGTTCAACAATCGAAAAAAACCGCGATCCCGCAGGGATCTGCTTCGCGGCACGCGCTCTGGACAGGCACAAATTTATTAATCTTTCTAACCCTTAGCCTGGGCGCTTTTGCCGTTATCTTTGAAAGCGCGACGCAACGGCTAACTTGGGGAGAGAGTATCCTCACCCTACCCTTGGCCCTCAGCGCGATCGCCTGTGGGGGCCTGGGTTTCGTTGTGGTTCCCCTGTTACAAAAACTTAAAACCGGGCAAATTATTCAAGAAGACGGGCCGCAAACCCATCTAAAAAAAGCTGGAACCCCCACCATGGGCGGTGTTTTCTTTATTCCTATTGCGGTCTTTATGGCCGTCGTTGAGTCGCAATGGAACAGCCAAGTGATGGCAGCTTCGGCTTTGACTTTGGCTTATTTTGCCGTGGGTTGGTTTGACGATTGGCAGGTATTACGCCGCAAATCCAACAAAGGTATTTCTCCCTCCATGAAGCTGATGCTGCAAATTTTGGGGGGCAGTGCTTTCTGTCTATGGGCATTCTGGACGCAACCGGGGAGCATCACGACTATTGACTTACCCGGTGGGGTTTTCGCGCCTTTGGGGTTGCTTTTTTGGCTGCTGGCGGGATTTATTTTGGTGGCTGAGAGTAACTCCACCAACATTACCGACGGCGTAGATGGGTTAGCGGGCGGCACGAGCGCGATCGCCCTGGTCGGATTAGGAGCCGCGATCGCCCCCAATTATCCAGAATTAACGGTATTTTGTGCTTGTTTGGCCGGGGGATGCTTGGGCTTTGTTTTACACAACCGCAACCCCGCTAAGGTCTTTATGGGGGATACAGGCTCTCTGGCGTTAGGGGGAGCATTGGCCGCGGTGGGCATTCTCAGTCAAAATATTTGGGCTTTGTTCCTGGTTAGTGGCATTTTCTTGATAGAATCCCTCTCTGTGATTGCCCAAGTCAGCTATTACAAAGCCACCAAAGGCCCCGACGGTAAAGGCAAACGTCTGCTCAAAATGGCTCCGATTCATCACCATATTGAGTTAAGCGGTTGGTCTGAAACGCAAATTGTCGGGGCATTTTACGCGATCGCCCTCGGTTTGGCGTTACTCGCTAATCTTTAAGGGGAACGTTTTCTCAATAATTGAGTGGTTATGGGTTATTTGTTCCTAGATTTTAATGGGAGTAGAACCCAGTGAAACCCAACAAAACCTCAATTCTTGTTGGGTTTCGTCACCTCAACCCAACCTACGCGATCGCTCTCAGAGCAAGGGAACAGGGAACGGGGAATACAGGAAATTATTGGCACGAACAAAGAACTATTGACAAATGACGAATAACCCAGGACAAAGGACTAACTAATAAGGAATCTCAATTATAAACTTAGTCCCTTCCCCCACTTGAGAAACCGCGTGTAAGTCTCCCCCGTGACGCTCGACGACAATTTGATAACTAATCGACAAACCCAAGCCCGTTCCGCGGCCGATGGGTTTTGTTGTATAAAACGGGTCAAAAATGCGAGATAACTTATCGGTAGGAATGCCCACACCGTTATCGCTAATACAAATAACAACGCGATCGCGATCGTTCAATACGGTACTAACTTGAAGATAAGGCTGAAAATCCGGTTGCTGACGACACTTATCTTCTAAAGCATCAATGGCATTAGCCATCAAGTTAATAAACACCTGATTGAGTTGACCCGGATAACATTCGACTTGGGGTAAATTGCCGTAATGCTTGATTAATTCAATAGCCATGCGATTCGGCTTGGCTTTGAGGCGATTTTGCAGAATCATCAAGGCACTATCGAGGTTTTCGTGCAAATTCACTGCTTTTTTATCCGCTTCATCTAAACGGGAGAAGGTACGCAGCGACTTAACAATGGTACTAATCCGTTCGGCCCCAACTTGCATCGAGTGGAGAATTTTCGGTAAATCCTCTTGTAGAAACTCCAAGTCAATCGTTGTGATTTCAGCTTCAATTTCTATCGGTTTAGGATCGATAGTTTGACCGTAGAGGGCGATCAAACCCAGTAAATCCTCGCAGTAACTCCGAACGTGACTGAGATTGCCGTAAATAAAGTTAACGGGGTTATTGATTTCATGGGCAACCCCCGCCACCATTTGACCCAAAGACGACATTTTTTCGGTTTGGATCAGTTGGCTTTGGGTACGACGAAGTTCTCGCAATGCCCCTTCAAGTTCTTGGGTTTTGGTTTGGGTTTGGGCATAAAGTTGGGCCTGGTCAATGGCGATCGCGAGTTGACTAACCACGGCTTCGAGGAGTTCGACTTCGCTATCTTGCCAAGGCCGCAAACCGCTACAATGACCGACACTAAACAGCCCAATGCGCCCGGATTGGGTTTGAATGGGAATGGCGAGATAAGAAGTATAACCCAAGCGTTGCAGCAAGGTTTTGAGGGCTGAATCTTCGTACCGATCGAGATTATCAATGCGTTGACGAATCCCTTGTAAAGCTTTAGCGGTTACCGATTGGATAATGTCGGTGCTATAACGTCCCATGGTTCCGGGTAAGCCGTCGCTGCGAACTTGTTTGACCACTTCCCAACAAGGGGGATCGAAGTCAGGCCGATACCAGCTAAAACTGGCACGGTCGAGCCTTAATAAAGACTGAACTTCTCGCACCGCAGTATCGAGAATGGTATCGAGGTCAAGGGAATTGCGAATTTGACGGGCCAAACGGTTGAGGAGAGCTTCTCGTTGGGCTTGCCGTTGGAGTTGATGGGTTGAAGCCCTTAACGCCGCTTCAGCCATGGCGCTTTCTTGCCAAAGGGCGATCGCATCCGCCGCAGCCCGCAATAAATTCACCTCTAGGGTTTCCCACAATCGCGCTTCGACACAGTTATCAAACCCAATAAAGCCAAACCACACATTATTGACGTGAATCGGTAACAGTAAAACCCCTTGAATGTTTTGGGAGATCAAAGAGGGTTGATATTGAGTTGGTAAATCTTGAGTGAGGGTAGCAACCACTTCTCCCAGGGCCAGTTGAGTATCCCAACCGGGAGAAGTTGTGCCTAAATCGAGATGTTGTAAATCGGGATTGTCCAACTCTGAGGTAATCTCAGGGGCGCACCACTCGGCTTTTTGCCGACACAAAATGCGATCGCCCTCGGTATAGGTTTCAAATACATATACGCGACTGGCGCGACTGGCTTGCCCCAAATACGCCAAAATCTCGTCATATTCACAGCGATCGCCTTCTAAGGTGAGCAAATAACGCTGCACTCGCACTAAGGCCGAAAGGTACTGTTCTCGCTGGCTAAGGTTGTGTTCGGCTTGTTGGCGTTCGGTAATATCGGTAAAGGACGCGATCGCTGCATAAGGCCGGTCTTCCTGTTCGCGAAACATCGGTTGAGCATTCACCGACAGCCAAGTTATACCGCCATCGGGTTTATACACCCCCAGGAGTTTTTCAACGGGTTGTCCGTTTTGTAAGGCTTTGACAATGGGATAATCTTCTGGGTTGACGCTGACTCCCTTTTCGTCAATCACCCGCCATTGCTCGCTAAAAGCCGAACTGCCTTGAATCCCTTCACTCACATCCAGCATTCGCTCGGCGCTGGGATTACAAGCTTGTAAAGTACCATCCGTCGTTAACACGGCAATCCCCTCAGACATGGCATTAATCAGGGATTGATAGCGGGCTTCGCTGTCTTGTAAAGCGGCTTTGGCCACAATGCGATCGCTAATGTCAAACATCACCCCATCCCAAATAATTTCCCCTTGGGAACCTCTTTCGGGTTGAGCGACCCCGGACATCCATTTGAGGCGACCCGACGGGGTGATAATGCGCCACTGATGTTGCCAATGGGTTAGGGTTTCGGCTGAGGCGATGACAGATTGTTGAAAGCCTTCTAAGTCTTCTGGATGAACTTGCGCCCACACCACAGAACTATCTTGGCACATTTGTTCGGGGGTGAGTTCCATCACCTTCTGACTCGCCGGACTGACATAGGTAAATTGGTTGCTACCGTCCGGGTAGGTCACATATTGGTAAATGACTCCGGGTAAATTATCCGCGAGGGTTTCGAGTTGGCGATCGCTTTGCTGAATAACATCAATTACCCCTTCAATGCGCTGAATTTCCCCTTCATCCGTTTTGATTGCCCAAAAACGATGAGAAACTCGCTTTGCTTTTTGTGGAGGGCATAAAATGACGTATTCTAGAGTTACACTTTCTAAAGCCGCAATATTCTGTAATGCTTGTTGAACGCTATGGCGATCTTCTGAGGCGATCGCATCTCGCCACAGCCAAGGATTCGCCGTTACTTCCTCTGGCGATCGCTCGTATAATGCGATCGCCGCTTCATTCCAATACAACAGTTGTTGTGTGCGAGCATCAATCGACCACACAACGCTGCTGAGTTCCTTAAATATCCGATCGATCCCTAACAATTCTTGTTCTTTTGCGTTTTTCCCAAACCTGGCTTTCGGCCCAGAATTAGACATTAAAAATCAACCTCAGCACGCGCTATTTAAAAATTAACTTATTTTGCCCCAAAATTGAAAAGCCCCAGGTTAAAAACCTTATACTGTGACATGATTTATATTATTTTATCAGAGTTTTATTTGCGTTATAATTATGAAGAAGATTGAAAGTTTTTTCTGCCAATTAAGTTGAATTTGCTTTCCTCAAAACTGGTATTTTAAAACCTACCATTTCCCTTTACCTTTACTCAAATATGGAGCTTTCTGAAGATGGCTAAATCTCAAGCCGTTACTCACTTTGTTGCCGTTAGCGATCTATCTAAACCTGTGGCGGCTCAAGAAGGAATTTTATTAGAAGTAGAAGGTCGTGGCGGAGATACTCCGAAAAACCGCCAAAAAGCTTTAGAGCAGATTAATAATATGTGGGAAAATGGCGAAATCGAAGCTGATAAATTTCCCGATGGGATCGCCCTCGATCATATTTTTTTTGTTCCCCCGAATAGTCCGCACTTACAGTCTCCAGAAGACTTAAAGCAAGACCAAACTTTATTACCGATTGTCCAAGGTGCGCGAGAAATTATTGAACTCACCAAACTGCAAATTGAAGTCCAAGAAGCTGCCGAAGAAACGGCTCCCTACACCCCAATTATTGAAGCTGTGCTTGAGCGCACTCGCCCTCTGACCCCCGAAGAAAAAGACCTCGCCAGAGAAAAAAAATACGGCAAAACTCTCGAACGGTTAGGAGTCGCGATCGCCACCCAAGAAGAATATCAAGAAACCTGTACCGGCAATGGTAAACTCATCCTCAACGCGATCGCCTGGCAACTGGCCCAATCTTCAGAGGCAGTAAGCAGTGAGCAGTAGGGGAAAAAATTACCAATTACCAGTTAGCTAATTGAGGGATTTGGGGCAACGTACCAACAACTAACAACCAACAACCAACAACCACTCATGGGAAAAACATTCCCCTCGGATGCTGATAACTAACTTGCTTTAGCCCCTTTCGTTTCATCCTGCAAGCGCTTAACCCCCAACGCAATCACCCCCGCCGTGACGATCAGCATTCCCAGCAGTTGCACAAAGGTCAACACCTCACCAATCATCAAAAAAGCCAAAATCGAAGTCATCACCGGGCCCGTATTCGCCACAATCGAATAAGAAGCCGCCCCCGCAAAGCGAATCCCCAAATTTTGGAACAAATAACTCGTCAGGGTCGTAATGCCCAAAATAATCCCCGCTAACAATAAAGCCGAGAAAGTCCCTGGGGGAATTTCGATAAAATTAGGATTAACAATGGCACCGATGGCGCTAAACACCGAAGAAAAGACGAAAATCACGCCAAACTGTACTAACGTGAAAGGAATGGGGTTAATTTGGCGAAACGCCATTTGAGAGAAAATGACACAAATCGCCAAAGCCACCCCAGACCCTAACCCGGTTAAAACACCTACCGTCGAAAAGTTAATTTCTGCTCCAAAGGGAACAGCGATCAGCACAATCCCAAAAAACACCACCATACTGGCGATAATGCGAAAGGGGGTAAGGCGATCGTTAAACAAAACACTCGCTAAGAAAATGGTAATAATCGGATAAGTTAAAATGAGCGTGGTTACCACCCCTGCGGCCATATTACCAAAGGCGATATAAGCCAGAGTTTGGGAAGCAAAAAGAAAGAAACCACTGGCCAAAACAATTAACTTTAGCTTGAGGTCGCGACTGGCGAAGAATTTTTGAATATCGAGCCAAAACGGTTGATTATCCAGTTGGTAACCATTGGTTCCCAACAAGGAAACCAGGGGAACCACTACCAACATCCGCAACCACAGAATAAAAATAGAATTGCCCAAACTCGGAGCCACAATACCGCCAATATCCACCAAGCCAAACAAGGTACTGGGTAATAAAATAATGCGGGTGACGACATTTTGGAGAGAAAAGGCAAAGGAAGCCAACAGTGCGAAAATAATGCCTGTACGCCACTGAACAGCAGCAGGCGCTTGTGGTTTGGGTGGGGGTGGGGGTGGGGCTAGGACGACGGGTTGTGGCTGTTCTTCTTCGAGGGAAACTTGCGGTAACTTTCCCGGTGGGGGTGTCCGAGGCACAGAAGTCCGCACCGAGTCGGATTCTTGTAAGCGCTCGATCAACCGATTTACCAAGGTTTCGAGAATAACTTCCCCTTGGGACTCAATGCTATACATCCGGTTTAACTGCTGCGACAAGGTGCTTTGATAGCTGTTGAGGTCTTGTTGTAGCGTCGCAAAGGTTTGATTCATCGTCGAGTCGAGAGATACCAGCAACCGTTGTAAATTGTCGCTGTAGCCATCTAAATTAGGGGGGTTGGGGCTACGATTCGGAGATGCGATCGCTCCCCCATTCAACCGCGCCATCAACTGCTCTTGAAACTGAGTGGCGAGGGCGTGAGCGAGTTGTTTCGCCCAGAGTTGCTGTTGTGCGACTTGTTGCTGAGATAAAGTCGTTTGATAAGTATTTTGGAGGGTTTGGTGTTGGCGGCGCAGTTGGTCGATTTCTTGCATGAGCCGCCCTTTTTCCCCTTGCAGCCAGCGTACATCGCGATCGAGTTGAACGCTGATATCCTGACGCAGTGATTCAATTTCGTGAGTCAGTGCTTGTAAGGCTTCTTCGGTATTCCGAGGAGAATTAACCCGGGTTGTGTCTGAGCGATAATCAGGAGGCTGCATGAACAATGATCCTTTGTTACTACTTCGCCGTTGAGCTTGCCGTCTGGAGAGAGGGATTTTCTTACATAAAAGTATTCCTTATCCTACTCGATTTTGAACGAATGGCAATGGGTGGTGGTGACCCCGCGATGGCCTAAGAAGGGAAACGCGATCGCGTCGTTTTGGAAGATTTCTTGAACAAATGAGCAAAAGGCGTAACTCTAATACACCTTTTGCCTTAATTAACCTTAACGGTCAGGATTTAGCTGTCGTACATCCGAGCTTCGAGGGCATCGGGGTAATCTTCACAATATTCCTCGAAATGGGTTTTTTCGAGTCTTTGATTGCGACGATGAGCGGCTTCAGCTTGCAATTCTTCGACGATATCCCAAGCGGCGGCACATTCAGGAGAGGTCGGCCCTTTTTCGGCACAGATTTGTCTGGCGCTATCGCGGGCTTCGATGATTTTGTCTTCGAGTAGCACCGACTTAGGTTGTTCGACAAAATCGCTTTTGGTGAGAATATCGGTAATGGAAATGACACCGAGTAAGGTGTCTTTGATCACCGGGGCCCGACGAATCTGGGTATTGGCAAACAAGCGAGCTACATATTCAACTTCCAAGTCAGGATTGACCACAATACAGGGCTTCGTCATCACTTCAAAAACGCGGACGTTTTTGGGGTCGAGGCCATAAGCGGCGACTTTGTAGACAATATCGGTTTCGGTGACAATGCCATAAGCATCATCATCGCTACGACGCTTGACTACAAGCGATCGCAACCCTTTTTCTTTCATGAGTTTCACAGCGTCGGCCACGCTCGCAACACCGCGAATCGTGACGACATCCTTGGTCATAATCTCGGATGCTTTCATGTCTGATAATTACATTAGATGTCGATGGCTGTTTTTTAGAGTATCAGTGTCGTTGGTCATTAGTCATTAGTCATTGGTCATTTGTTGTTGGTCAGAGGAATGATGAATGATGAATTGTTTTTGGTTGTTGGCATCAATCCCTCAATGGGTCACTGGTCATTGGTAATTTCTCCCCCCTCTTCCCCCAATGCCTACTGCCTAAGACCTACTGCCCAAAACACTGATAACTGATAACTGTTTACTGATAACTGAATTAAAGCTCCTTACGAGCATTGACCACTTCATCTTCGTGATTCACCGTGAGCTTAAAGCCGAGTTTTTCGCAAACCCGTTGCATTCCTTTGTTTTGCAGCAAAATATCCGCAGTAATCGCCTTCAGATTCTCATCCTTGCCAATTTCAATGAGATTTCGCAGTAACTCCGAGCCAACGCCTTGTTTTTGGTAGCGATCGCTCACAATCATCGAAAATTCTGCTTCATTGGTGCCGTGAAGCTTACTGAGGCGACCAATCCCCAAAAATTCCATTTCTTGGGTTTCGGGGTTTTTCCCTTCGATTACTAAGGCAATTTCCCGGTTATAGTCAATAAAGCAAATCCGCGAAAGGCGATCGTGAGCGACGCGGGTTTTCAGCTTCATCAAGTGGAAATAGCGCAAATAAATACTTTCTTCAGACAGCGGTTCGTGGAATTTCACCACCTGCGGCTCATCTTCCGGGCGAATTGGGCGAATAGTGACGGGAAGACCATCTTTTGTCTGCCAAGATTTCACATACTGAGTCGGATAAGGTCGAATCGCCGGTTTCGATAAATCTTTAACTTCAGTATTGGGGGGATGTAACACCACCCGCGCATCCAAGGCGATCAAGCGCTCAGAAGACACCAACAAAGGATTAATGTCAATTTCTTTAATCCAAGGCTGTTCGACGACTAGATGGCTGAAACGCACCAATAACTGTTCAATTCCTTTCAAATTTGCTTCTTTTTGACCGCGAACCCCTTTGAGCGCTTGATAAATTTTAGTTTGCTCCATCATACGCCGAGCTAAGGTGGTATTCAACGGTGGCAACCCCAAAGAACGGTCTTTAAACACTTCCACCAACGAACCACCCGTCCCAAACAACAACACCGGGCCAAATTGCCGGTCTAAGCTACTCCCGATAATTAATTCATAATCTCCCTGAGACATTTTCAACATCGGCTGAACCGTCACACCTTGGAAATGCTCGGCCCCCACTTTCGCCGTCACCGATTCTTGAATCGCTTGATAAGCCCGTCGCACTGTGTCAGCATCGTTGAGCAGCAACCGCACGCCCCCCACATCGGTTTTGTGGGTGATGGTAGTTGAGTGCAGTTTTAACACCACGGGATAGCCAATTTTTTCGGCTTGTTTAACCGCTTCATCTTCACTGTGGGCGTATTGGGTGATAACCGTGGGAATGTCGTAAGCGGTAAGAACTTGCTTAGATTCAAATTCTGTGAGTAAGTCGCGATTTTGCTCCCGCGCTTCGGCTAAAATTCTCTGCACAATGGCAATGCGACCCCGTTGTTGGTCTTCCTCATCAGCGAGAATGGGGGTTTCATACAAGCTTTTGAGGTTGTAGCTATAGCGCCACATATCGTTAAAGACATGGGCAGCCGTATCGGGAAAAGGTAAGGTAAAAATACTGGCGCGGTTGAGAATTTCTTCCCCTGGCGTTATCCCAGTTCCCCCCATCCAACTGGCTAAAATTGGTTTTGAGGGTAAAGACCGATTCTGCACAATTTCCACAAACCGTTGGGCGGTGTGGGTGGGGTCGGTCATGGCTTGGGGAGTGAGGATCGCCAGTAAACCATCGCTATTCGGGTCTTTTAAGGCGATTTCAATGGTTTTGGCGTAACGTTCCGGGTCGGCATCCCCTAAGATGTCGATGGGGTTGTGATGGCTCCAGTGAGGCGGTAGTAGCTCATCCAAGGCGGCGAGGGTTTCTTCGGAAAGGGGAGCGAGTTTGCCGCCTTGACTAATTAAAGCGTCGGTGGTGAGAACTCCCGGGCCCCCTGCGTTGGTGAGGATGGTGAGGCGATTGCCCTTGGGACGGGGTTGTTTAGCCAGGACTTCTGCCATGTTAAACAGTTCGTCGATGGTGTCTACTCGCAATACACCGCAGCGACGAAAAGCGGCGTTGAGGACTTCATCGCTGCCCGCTAACGCCCCGGTGTGGGAAGCGGCGGCGGCGGCGGCGGCGGCGGTGCGTCCGGCTTTGATGACGATAATGGGTTTGGTGAGGGCGACTTCCCGGGCGGCGGAGAGGAACGATCGCGCATCGCCAATGGATTCCATGTAAATCACAATGCTTTCGGTGTTGGGGTCATCACCGAGATAATAAATCAGGTCGCCCCAATCGACATCGAGCATGGAGCCTATGGAGATAAAGGCGCTAAAACCGACGTTTTCTCGAAAACTCCAATCCAGGATGGAGGTACAGAGTGCGCCGCTTTGACTGATGAAGCCCACATTCCCCGGAGCCGCGATCGCGCTGGCAAAGGTGGCGTTTAGGTTATTAATCGGACTCATTACCCCCAGGCAATTGGGCCCGATAATCCGCAAATTGCCCGCTTTGGCTTTTTCGAGGATTTCTTGTTCGAGGGCGATGCCTTCGGGGCCAATTTCTTTAAATCCTGCCGAGATGATAATGGCGGCTTTGACATTGGCGGCTACGCATTCCCCGATCAGGCCAGGGACGGTGGCCGCGGGGGTGGCGATCGCGACTAAATCCACAGGCTCAGGGACATCGGCAATACTAGAATAAGCTTTGATGCCTAAAACGCTCTTACGCTTCGGGTTGATGGGAAACACGGTGCCGCCGAAGGGATTGCCGATCAGATTCCAAAGTAAGGTACGGCCGACGCTGCCTGCTTTTTCACTCGCGCCAATGACGGCAACGTTGCGAGGTGCAAAAAAAGCATCGAGGGGTTGCGATTGATAGCGCAGAACATTGTGGGCAGGATCGGGAGTTTGCCGGATCGTGGTTTGCATAGTTCACCTTTCAATATCGATTGGTTTAATTTTTGAGCAGGATTGCTTTCTAAGTAGGACAACTCTGACAAGCAATTGTCTTTTTTAGAAAGAATCAGAAATCAGGAAAGAAGCATTTTACTTGGGTTTCAGCTACTTTTTGATTGATTTGTATCCTAGACAACACTTCAAGATTCCATTCAATTCTGCTTTTTAATTTTAACGATCTTATCCCAGAGGTTTGTAACAATTCATAGCATTTGCTAAATTAAATTCCCTCAAATTTATGCCGGAGTCTTTCTTAACATAACCTTTAGTTTTTGCCGCATTTCTTAAGAAAAACTTAGGCAAGGGTTGTTCAGTCATCAGCATCTAAGGGGCAGTCGGCAATCGGCAATCGGGGGGGATTGGTGATGCAAGCCCCTCCAAAGGGGGTCAGAAACTTCTTGCTATGGGGTAGACTCTAGAAAAAGGCTAAAAGCTAGACGCTTATGAGCATTCGGTTCCTCAAAAAGGGAAATTAACGTTTCACGCGAGAGTCATCGTCTCATCAGTGGTCAGTTGTCAGCGATCGCCTCATCACCAACAACCAATGACAAAGAACCCACAATGTATTACAATAAGCTACATATTGTAATACAAGTTTAAGAAGCTAACCGAACAATGAACGATCCTATCTGTGGGGGCGATCCCTAATCTATTTGTGTGGAAATTTGCATTGTGGACTCCTCCCTTTTTTGCAGACAACGCATTAGCATAGAGGGGTGAACTTAAACTACTCACCGTTACAGTCCTTAAACTCCGGTTGCTGGTTCAAGTTAATTTGCGGAGCCAGCTACCAACACCTTCCGGCCGTCCGCAATCTGACGCTGGCGTATATCCTTGCGGGTGCAGATTGCATTGATGTGGCCGCAGACCCGGCGGCGATCGCGTCGGCTCAAATAGCTCGGTCGATGGCGCGATCGCTCGCACCGATGGCTCATCAGAGAGGCTATCCCACCGCAGACGCTCCTTGGCTGATGGTGAGCTTAAACGACGGTGAAGACCCCCATTTTCGCAAAGCCCAATTCGATCCCCATCTTTGTCCTGCGGATTGTTCGCGACCCTGTGCCGCCATCTGTCCGGCCCAAGCCATTGCCTTTCCCCAAGGAATTATGGACGAGCGTTGCTATGGTTGCGGTCGCTGTCTGCCCGTTTGTCCGGTAGAAGCGATTACAACGCGGTCTTATGAGTCCACTCCCGACGCGATCGCGCCTTTATTACAAGAACAAGCCATCGATGCGATCGAAATTCATACTCGTCCGGGTAACTTAGAGGGTTTTCAGCGTTTATGGCAGGCGATCGCGCCCGATCGTCAACAACTAAAATTACTGGCTATTAGTTGTCCTGATGGTGACGAAGTAATCGACTATCTCCAGGCGTTGGCCGAGATAATTTCGCCCCTCTCTTGTTCCTTGCTGTGGCAAACCGATGGCCGGCCCATGAGTGGCGATATTGGCAAAGGCACCACCCACGCCACCATTAAATTTGCCCAGAAAGTCTTAAATGCCGGATTACCCGGTTTCGTGCAGCTTGCGGGCGGTACAAACCAATACACCGCCCCCAAACTGCAACAACTGAACTTTCAGCAAAATTATCGTCAATTTGCCGGAATTGCTTATGGCAGTTATGCCCGTCGCCAACTGGCCCCGATTTTAGACCGCATCGAACAAAACAGTCTTTCTGACAATCTCCCTTACTCAACCCCTTATTTAGAAAATGACTCAAATCTACTTTGGCAAGCGGTAGACCGCGCTTATCAGTTAGTCGGCCCCGTCAAACTGACCCAAGCCATCTCCTGCCCAAAAAGGGGATAACGCCCAGGATCGGAGGGTCAAAATTCAGCCCATCTTTTAAAATAAAGCCATATTCACGCCAAAATATTTGGATTTAACCCCGATTCTCGGCAAACTCAACCTTTTCGCCATCACCTTACCTTTTTACGCATGTAAACCATAAGTAACCATTATGGTCAACCCCATTCATAACCCATCCAATTCAAAACCCACTCACAATAACTCAGCAACCGTTACCCCAATGGCGCAAAACTACAATCATTCACAACGCCAAGAAATCGCCGACGACCTCAGCAAATTACTCGACATCTTTCCCGGTGAAATTCGTTCCAAATTGCAAGAACATCCCCTCAAAGACAAAGCCATCGAAGCGATCATGGACTTGGGGCGTTACCCGGAAGTGCGTTTTCCCGGCCATGTCGAGTACCTGAGCGAAACCCCCATTACCCTAGAAGACTTACAATATAGCATCGCGCGGGTTGGGGCCTTTAGTGGTGATAATCGGGCGGGCATCGAACGCACTTTACACCGCATTAGTGCCATGCGAAATCGTCAAGGGGACATTATTGGCTTAACCTGTCGTGTGGGTCGTGCCGTCTTTGGCACTATCGGCATGATTCGCGACCTTGTAGAAACTGGACAATCGATCTTACTGCTCGGTCGCCCTGGGGTGGGTAAAACCACCGCTTTGCGCGAAATTGCGCGAGTTTTGGCCGACGATTTCCACAAACGGGTGGTCATTATCGACACCTCCAACGAAATTGCCGGAGATGGCGATATTCCCCATCCGGCCATTGGTCGCGCTCGGCGGATGCAAGTGGCTCACCCAGAGTTACAGCACAAGATTATGATCGAGGCGGTCGAAAACCATACCCCGGAAGTCATTGTCATTGACGAAATCGGGACGGAACTAGAAGCCCTAGCTGCTCGTACTATTGCCGAACGCGGTGTACAGCTTGTGGGAACAGCTCACGGGAATCAAATTGAAAACTTGATTAAAAACCCCACTCTCTCGGATTTAGTCGGCGGGATTCAAGCGGTTACCCTCGGCGACGATGAAGCCCGACGACGGGGTTCGCAAAAAACAGTCCTCGAACGCAAAGCGCCCCCAACGTTTGAAATTGCGGTCGAAATGCAAGAGCGGCAATCGTGGGTGGTGCATCCCGATGTGGCGGAAACGGTCGATTTATTGCTGCGGGGTCGTTTGCCCGAACCTGAGATGCGGAGTGTTAATGATGAGGGGGATGTGGTTGTGTCTCAGCAAACCCCAGACCGCCCGTTACCGCCGATGTTATCGAATTCAAGGATGACGGCGACAACTCCGGTTCAACCGGGGGGATGGCGGGCTTCTGGGCGGATGCGACCGCTACCGAGTCCGGCTTCTAAGCAATCTCACTCTGAGTTTGACCGGATGTTGGCACAATCTTGGCAGCAACCGGAAGCGAAGGGGAAGGTACGGACTCCGGGGCCGAATGGGGAGGATTGGCCGGTGTATGTGTATCCTTATGGCATTGGGCGATCGCAACTCAAACAAGCCATTGATGTTCTGAAGTTGCCGATTGTGTTAACGAAGGATATGGATAGTGCGGATGCGATTTTGGCCCTACGATCGCAACTGAAGGGCCATTCTAAGTTGCGGGGCATTGCGAAGGCACGGCAGTTACCGATTCATGCGGTGAAGTCGGCTTCGATGTCGCAGATTTCGCGATCGCTGATTCGTTTGGCGGGGATGGATGACCCCAATACCCCGGAAACGGCGAATTTGGCGTTATTCTCTCACAACGGCAACGACGACGAATTAGAAGCCTTAGAGGAAGCCCGCCTCGCGGTCGAGCAGATTGTTTTACCGAAGGGACAGCCTGTGGAGTTGTTGCCGCGATCGCCCCAAGTGCGGAAAATGCAACACGAACTGGTGGAGCATTATCGCCTACAATCGGATAGTTTTGGCGAAGAACCAAATCGTCGCTTGCGAATTTATCCGGCATAGTTGGTCTACTGATACCAAATCCGGTTTCGAGATACCCCCTATCCCGTTAACCCGCCCGCGGATTGAAATCCGGGGCTAACGAATGCAAAGTCCGCCTGCGGACTAAATCAATAAGTGGGTTGTGGTAATGCGTCCGGGCAGGGCGTATCTTGGGGAAGAAACCAAGAGATAAAACGCTCGCGC
>JBKHDX010000060.1:0-21804 GCA_046541115.1 Spirulinaceae cyanobacterium
GCAACCCCGAGAAACAACGGATGAACGCGATACCACAAGCGATCGCCTTTTTGTTCTTTTTGCAGGACACCATACCGTTGTAGGGCTTGGAAGGCAATTAAAGCCTCATCGGGGGAACGATCGCACAGCCAAGATAGCCAAGCAGTGCGATCGCCCCCTTGAGATTGTTTTGCCCCCAAACACAACAACTCAACCGCGAGAGGAAAGGTTTGTTGTAATTGATTTAAGCTGTTTTCGAGGCGATTCTGCACTAAATCAGCCAGTCGCAGGCTATAACGCTCTAAACGAGGTAAAGATGTCGTATTTCCGAGTTGAGACCATTGTTCGGCGGTTTCGATTTCTGAGCCATAATCCGACCAATAAGCAGCGATACTGCCTTGATAAGTGGGTTGATTGACTTCTGAGGCGATCGCGCTCAAGGCTAAAGGATGCCCTTTATAAACTCGCGCAATCCGTTGGAGGTAATTTCCCGACTCCGCAATACCCCAATTACGAAATAACTGTAAGGCTTCTTCTTCTGGTAGTCCGGAAACTTCGCAGATATGTACCCGTTGCCAATCCCGGCCGCAGGCGATCGCCCGGAGATCGATTTGGGATGTCACAATTATACGACTGGGCATTTGGGCAGTGGTCAAAAATTGAGTCAAAAACTGCTCTAAGTCGCGATCGCGGCAATGCAAATGTCCTGTCTTATCAAAATACATCACTGTTTCGAGACCATCGAGAACAAATAAATGCTTTTGCGATCGCAACTGTTCGAGCAACGCATCAATCCAATAAGAAATACTATATCGCTCGACCGCTTCTTCCTTTAACAAGGCTTTGACCAATGCCGGGAAAACAGAAACCCGGTCGTCCAATTGCAGCCAAACCTTTTTAGGAAAGACTGACTGCAAAACGCGATCGCCCGCTAACCGAGCCGCTAAAGCCGTTTTCCCCACACCGACCATTCCCACTAAACCCAATACCCGTATATCCCCTTGAAGCAAGCCTTGACAACGGGTCATTAAAGATTGTCGTCCAGCCCAATGAATCACCGTACTTTCGGGAATATTCTCTACCCTTGAAAAAGCCAGCGGCCGCGCACATTCCCTCGCTAAAGCTCGTTGTAAATGCTCGCGGACACTGAGCTTGCTTACTTTTTCTGAAGGAGACAACACAGCAGCAGAGCGTAGGGCTACCGTCAAATCCTTCCAAAGATTGTAGGCAATATACCGAGCAATATAATTAGTTTCGTAATGATATAAAGGATTATCCGGGCGATCGCCAAGTTCGTTATAGCGTTTTCCCTGAAGTGCGCCCCGCAGTACCTCTTTTTCTAGATGGTTGAGATGGCGGCCTTGATATACCCAAAGCAAGCGCTCTGCAAGGTCAATGAGGGTTTCAATATTATCTTCTGCACCCATAATGCGATCGCGTTCTACTGTAGCAATCATGGTTGGTTTGATGCTAACTAGAGTTTCATCACTCTCTCGGGTTTGAGATGATGAAATTACGCAGAAGCCCAATTTTTGTTACAGAAGTTTATATTAAAAATAAACCCCTCCCCCCCGTGGGAGAGGAGTTTGGAGCGAGGACAGATTTAAGTATTTTCCGAAAGCGTCAGCAAAAACGTCAAATTTTCCTCAGCTTTGAGGGCGTGGGGGGCATTTGCTTTCATAAAGACAAATACTCCCGGTTTTAAGGGAATATCCTCTCCTTCTAGGGTTAATATCCCACTTCCCGCAATCACATTAACCGTCGCATTGCGGGTTGAGGTATGCTCGGAAATTTCCGTATTTGCTGCTAAACAAAACAAAGTGTATTGACAGTTGTTGTCTTTGAGTAACACTTTGCTCAAAATCCCTTCTTGAGGATATTCAATCTTGTCTTGAAAATTGAAATTAAAGGATTGAGTGGTTTCTGAAGTCATCGTTTTAATTCGTTAAGATAAGTTGCGGGGCGGAATCGCACGACCTTCGCTAAATTTTCGCTCAAAGCGCCCTAAAAATAGCCAAATTGCCCCGAAAGCAATACTGGTAATACTCGATACCGCGATCGCCTCGGTCGCCATATTACCAAGCCACAGGGTAAGGATGGGGGCAATTCCCCAAGCCCCAAACCCCGCAAACGCAGCCCCTCGGCGGATACGACGAATATTATTAAAAGCGCCGCGACAACTCGCACATTGTTTCGTGTGGGAGTGATAGCGATCGAGTAGTTGCTCGGTAGGCAAGGCAGGAGGTAAAGTAGTATCGGGGAACGGATCGGACTGGAAACGGTTCACCCACTGCCGCAACTGAGACACATAGCGATCGGCAGATGTGGGTAAATAACAAGCCTTGGCATAATTCTCGCTTCCCCCTGCGGCTTCGAGATAACGCTCTTGGTAATGTAGGAAAATCTGATCGTCTTCAAGAATGGCGTTTTGATTGACGTGGGAATACCAACGGGGGGTTAACTTAAACACCAAGCGGGGTAATTTTGAGGAGAATTTGAAGGGAAATCGCGCAAACAAGCGACATTCCCCTTTCCGAATGGGAGTGGCATAAACGACGGTTAAGGTGCGACCCAATTTTTTCGCGGTAAGGTCGTGCCACATTAAGTTAGGGGCAGTAAAATAAGTGTATTGTTGTCCTAATGTGCCTTTGCGGGGGCCTTCCGGCCAAATTCCAGTAAAACCCTGTTTTCCCGACTCCACCACGTTTAAATTCACCGGACTGACGGTTTCCCGATTTCCCACCGTATCGTGATGGGTGTAGGGAATGTGGCTCGAATCGATGACATTTTCGAGTAATGTCAGGGCATCATAGGGAATATCGCGAAACGTATCGATATAAACCCAATCCTCTTTATCTTCTGCGATCGCATCAATAATGGGAATCGGGACGTTTTGCGCTCTTTCTTTTTGACCCGGATATACAAATAACATACCCTGCGCGATCGCCGTGGGCAACCCCTTCGCACAAGCCCTCGGTGACTTTTGAGCTGTCATTCCTTCCGGCTGTTGGGGAATCTTTTCACAATCCCCTTCCCCAGAAAACGCCCAACCGTGATAAGGACATTCTAGCTGTCCTTCCTCGTTAATACGACCTTGAGACAACGGCGCAAGGCGATGGGGGCATTTATCCTCAAACGCTCGCCAAGACTGAGATTTCGCTTCCCACCAAATGACAATATCTTGATTCAGCAGGGTAAATTTCGCAGGCTTGGTTTTATCCAAATCCTGCACATAAAACACGGGATACCACGCTTCTTTCACATCAAAGCGCTGAGGATCGTCTCCTCCTGCGGGGAGGGCTTCAGGGGTGGATGTTTCGCGGCTTAGGGTTTGCATTACGAAGTTTTGTTACGCTAACCTTTTTATCTTAAGATTTTTTTACAATCATTGTCTTACGGCCAGCAATAATCCCCTCGAACTGTCATTATCTAAATCGTAGAAGCATATCATAAAACTCCTGTAGGTTGGGTAGAACGAAGTGAAACCCAACAAAACCGCCATTCTTGTTGGGTTTCGTTACCTCAACTCAACCTACACTTACTAAAATTCTGTAAGCTAAATCAAAGAAGCTTAGGCAAATTCTGATGATAAAGTCTTTTCAAGTTAAAAACTTCAGGCTTTTCCAACATCTTAAAGTTAATAAACTCAGCCATGTTAACTTGATTGTTGGGAAAAATAATGCTGGAAAAAGTACATTTCTAGAAGCCATTAAACTTTATGTGAGTAACGCTTCGGTTTCTGTCCTTTTTGACTTAGTAGACTCTCGACAAGAAACTTGGCAAAGTGAGGCACAGACTTATTTGCATGATTTTGTTGAAAATCCAGTTCGACATCTTTTCTTTAGTCACAAATTACCCGATATGGGTGAAGAAGGAATTTGCCTTGGTGAAATTAATTCAGAATGTCAACTTCATATTTGTGCAGCAGCATATCAAACCCAAGATGATGAAGAAAGAACGATCAGAAAAATTCGGATTTCCGAGTCTGAACTTCAAGACGATTTATCTAACATCGAAATCTTTTTAGTCGCTGAGGAAGGAAAAAGAACTAAGAGACTCTTTAAAATTTTTAGCAATGTCAGAGAGATTCAGCGAAGTTCCAGATTTTACGAACGGCGAGAGCTAGAATTTAAATATGCTTGGCAAATTGTCCCTACTGAAAATATGCCTAACCGTAAACTAGCTGCACTTTGGGATTTAACCAGTTTAACCCATTTAGAATCGGAAGTTATCTCGACTCTACGGCTGATTGACAATCGCATTTCTGGCGTTGCTTTTGTAGAAGATATTAACAAAATTCGCTCAAACAGTTTTCCAAGTCGCGAACAAGATCGTCGTATTCCCTTAGTCAAAATTGAAGGGATAGAAGAACCACTTCCGCTCAAAAGTATGGGAGATGGCATAACCCGCTTATTTCATATTATTGTCGCTTTAGTTAACGCTCAAAACGGTATTCTTCTCATTGACGAATTTGAAAATGGTTTGCATTGGAGCGTTCAACCGAAAGTCTGGGATATAGTTTTTAAACTCTCTCAAAAACTCAATGTCCAAGTCTTTGCCACTACTCATAGTCGAGATTGCATTGCAGGTTTTGATTGGGCTTGGAATCAATATCCTGAAATGGGTTCATTTTTCCGCTTAGATGAAAAACAAGGAGTTATCAAAGCCACCGAATACACTTCAGAAACTCTCACAGATTCTCTCGATATGGCAGTTGAAATTCGATAAAACGAATGAGCGATCCTTGTAAGCAAGATACAGCTAAAATACTATTAGTTGAAGGGGATAATGATTGCCATGTCGTGATGGCTTTGTGTAACGCTCATCGTATTCCTGAAACTTTTGGTATCTATCAATGTGGTTCAGATAAAGGGGTTCTTAAGCGTTTAAATGCTTTGATTGTACGACCTAATCCTCCGGAAGTGATTGGCGTTATGCTAGATGCAGATACTTCTTTAACAGCAAGATGGCAAAGTATTCAAACTAAATTACAAAATCATCCTTCTTATTCTATTCCTAGAATTCCTGATTTCAGTGGTACAATTATTGACAGTTCAGAAGATAAACCCAAGTTAGGATTTTGGCTAATGCCGAATAATCAAGAATCGGGAATGTTGGAAGACTTTTGTACCGAATTAGCCAATGCCGATTCTATAGATTTTGCTCAATCTTGCGTACAAGAAGCCCAAAATCGTAATATTTCAAGTTTTAAAACAGTACATTTTAGTAAAGCTGTGATTCATACCTATCTTGCTTGGCAAAATGAACCGGGCTATCCTTTAGGCAAGGCAATTACTCGTCGATCTCTCAGCCCTAATACAGAAATTGCTGTAAAGTTTACAAACTGGTTACTTCGTTTGTTTAGCTGATAATTGAAGCAGTTTATCAAACTGATGCAATCAAACAAGGTGAGATAATATGGCACAGATAAAAGTATTTTACGAGCCAGAAACAGAACTCCTAACTGTAAGCAAACACCTCGCAAAACTCAAATTGTGGAATAACTTAAAAATGGATAACGATGTAGTTTGGTTTTTATTGGGTGTTGCGGGTTTGATTGTATATTTGATTTTTTCTGCCCTCACGGAAATGGGGACAAAATGGCCGTGGCGAAAGTGATAATTAGAACCCCGGTTTCTTTGAGAAACCGGGGTTCTGGGTTAACGTCTGGGTTAACTAAAGATTTAGCGTTTGGCTAACTTCTTCGTCGAAAGCTTACGCAAGCGAATCGACTCAGGGGTAACTTCCACTAACTCATCTGAACCAATGTATTCGAGGGCCCGTTCGAGACTCATTTCTACAGGGGCTTGTAACTGTACCAACTCATCCCCCGTTGCCGCACGATGGTTAGTAAGTTGCTTGGCTTTACAAACATTGAGGTCGAGGTCTTGGGAACGATTGTGTTCGCCGACAATCATACCTTTGTAAACCTTGGTTCCGGGAGTGATGAAGAACACACCACGATCTTCGGCGTTTTTGAGGGCGTAGAAGGTGGCCACTCCTTCTTCAAAGGCAATGATGACACCGTTGTAACGGGTTTCCACTTCGCCAATGAGGGGGCGATATTCCAGGAAACTGTGGTTCATAATGCCTTCCCCGCGACTCAGACGGATGAATTCACCCCGGAAACCGATTAAACCACGGGCTGGAATGGCAAATTCGAGTTGGGTACGACCGTTGACCCCGGTTTGCATATCCTGCATCATGCCTTTACGCTGACCGAGACGTTCGATACAAGACCCGACGGCTTCTTCGGGGACATCGAGAACGAGGTATTCAAAGGGTTCGCAGGGTTGGCCGTTGACTTCGCGATAAATAACCTGGGGTTGGGATACCTGAAATTCGTAGCCTTCCCGTCGCATGGTTTCGATCAGGATACCCAGGTGAAGTTCGCCGCGACCGGAAACGAGGAATTTGTCGGGGGAGTCGGATTCTTCGACCCGGAGGGCGACGTTGGTTTCGAGTTCGCGGTAGAGGCGATCGCGCAGTTGACGAGAGGTGACAAATTTCCCTTCCTGACCCGCGAAAGGCGAGTCGTTGATAGAAAAGGTCATTTGTAGGGTCGGTTCGTCTACGTTGATTAGCGGTAGGGCCTGGGGTTCGTCGGGACAGGTGATAGTTTCACCAATATTCGCATCAGCGAAGCCTGCAACGGCGACAATATTCCCCGCAGAAGCTTCTTCAATTTCAACGCGGTTTAAGCCGTTAAAGCCGAGAAGTTTGCTGATTTTGGTTTTGACAATGCTGCCGTCTTCTTTGTACAACGCCGCTTGTTGTCCGGCTTTGATGATGCCGTTGTGAATGCGACCAATGACAATGCGACCGAGATAATCGGAATAGTCGAGGGTGGTGACTTGCAACTGTAGCGGCTTTTCCGGGTCTCCTGCTGGGGGCGGAACGTGGTGTAAGATGGCTTCAAAGAGAGGCTGCATATCTTTACCTTCGTCTTCGATGCTTTCTTTGGTGTAGCCTTCTAGCCCGGAAGCATACAAGGTGGTAAAGTCGCATTGGTCGTCATCGGCCCCAAGTTCCACAAAGAGGTCGAATACTTTGTCAATGGCGGCATCGGGAGTGGCGTTGGGACGGTCAATTTTGTTAACCACAACGATGGGACGCAACCCTTTTTCAAGGGCTTTTTTGAGGACGAAACGAGTTTGCGGCATCGGGCCTTCGTTTGCGTCTACAATCAACACGCAACCGTCTACCATGCCTAAAACTCGTTCGACTTCACCACCAAAGTCGGCGTGTCCGGGGGTATCAACAATATTAATTAAGGTGTCTTGGTAGCGAACGGCGGTGTTTTTCGACAAAATGGTAATGCCCCGTTCCCGTTCGAGGTCATTGGAGTCCATGACGCAATCGGGAACCTCTTCCCCTTCGCGGAAAATTCCTGATTGCTTGAGGAGGGCATCAACGAGTGTGGTTTTACCGTGGTCAACGTGGGCAATAATCGCAATATTGCGAATGGGAAGAGACATAGAAGTTTGGGCTATTTTTTTTAGCGTAATGTTTCTCAAGATATCTTAATAAATTCTAACTTATGGCGGGCGTTTTTTCAGTCATCGCCTCATCAGTAATCAGTAATCAGTGTTTTGGGCAGTGGGGGGAGAAATTATCAATTACCAATTACCAATTACCAATTACCAATAAGGGATTTGGGGAAATGGTACAAATAACAAATAACCAATAACCAACAACAAACAACCAATGACCAATGATTTTAACTTAACGCCAACAATTCCCATGGCCCCGGAGGGTTTCAAATCCGGGTTTGTGGCGATTATTGGGCGGCCTAATGTGGGGAAATCTACCCTGATGAACGATCTAGTGGGACAAAAAATTGCGATTACTTCTCCGGTTTCGCAAACCACGAGGAATCGCTTGCGGGGGATTTTGACAACTTCAGAAGCCCAGATTATTTTTGTAGATACACCGGGGATTCATAAGCCCCACCATGAGTTAGGAAAGGTCATCGTTCAAAATGCTAAAAGTGCGATTGATGCGGTAGATTTAATCTTATTTGTGGTGGATAGTTCGAGTATGGCGGGAGGGGGCGATCGCTTTATTTTCGATCTACTGAAAAGAACGCAAACTCCGGTTATTTTAGGGTTAAATAAAAGCGATAAACAACCGGAAGATTTTGCGGCGTTTGACGAAAGTTATTACGATTTAGCCAAGGCTGATAATTATCCAGTTGTGAAGTTTTCGGCCCTAACTGGAGAGGGATTAGAGCATTTACAACAAGTTTTAGTCGAATATCTCGAACCGGGGCCTTATTATTATCCGCCGGATTTGGTAACGGATCAACCGGAACGGTTTATTATGGGGGAATTAATCCGCGAACAAATCTTGATTTTAACCCGTCAAGAAATTCCCCATTCGGTGGCGATCGCGATTGAGAAAGTAGAAGAAAAGCCGGACATTACTAATGTCTACGCTACCATCAATGTTGAACGCAGTTCCCAAAAGGGAATTTTGATTGGTAAAAAAGGCAGTATGCTCAAAGAAATCGGCACGCAAGCTCGCCAACAAATTCAGAAGTTAATTGCGGGGAAAGTTTATCTCGAATTATTTGTGAAGGTTCAACCGAAGTGGCGACAATCGCGTTTGCGTTTGGCAGAGTTGGGTTATCGAGTTGAGGAGTAATACTCCTGAAAGCTCAAGCTGTCTCAAAAAAATTCAACACAAAAAATGCTTTTTGCCGTAAAGAAAAGAAAGCTCGTCAATGATTTGCATTCGTCCTTGGCGAGTCGCGCGTAAAATGCGGTCAATAGAAGCTCTTTCTTCGTCAGATAAACTTTCATCTAGAATTGCTGCCATTAATCCGTAACGGTCAGCTAAAGTAATCTGACCGGTTTGACTCACTTGAGCGAATAAATCTGAGAGCGCTCCTGGCAGCAAAAGAGGAAAGGCTCTAGCCGTAGATTTCATCCGTTTTTTATCAATAGTTTTGGTTCTTTTTAGTATTAAATACTTATGGCGGGATTGAAGTGATTTGTGTTAAGAGCAACAGCGATCTAAATCACAAGATTACCGGATCGCGATCGCATTTTTTTCATTATCGAATAAAAATTAGGTAAAAAAGAAAGTCAGTCAAACGACTAGGCGAGGCGATCGCGAGAAAACTATACTAGAAGTGCCAAAGCATTTGACAGTTAATGAATGACTCAAATTATCGTCGGCGCAGTTAGTAGCTATCCAGGGGTTCCTTCCGCCGATTGGCTATGGCAGCAAACGCCCCAACCTTTGGGAGTTTGGCAAAAAATGCAACTGCAAGCCAAAGCGGAAAAGCCGGATTTTCTGCTGCTGTATCAATACGACTTTCCTTCACCGCCACCTCCCCTGACTTGGAAACAACGCCTGCGGGGTCAAAAACCGCCCTCTCCCCCCGATATTCTCTCCCAGTTGCGGGGCGTACCGAAAGACCGCATTATTTACCTCATGCGGGAACCGCCTTTAGAAGAAATTATCGCCAAAAATCAGCAAAACTATACAGCAGCTCAGGAATATTGCGATTATATTACCGGGCCTGACGACTTCGCCCCAAATCCGGGCTATATGCCCGCAATTTGGTACTATAGCGGCTCGTTTCGAGAGTTAAACGATCTCGGAGTCCCGCCGAAGGTGCGACGGTGTTCTTGGATAACGTCGGGCATCTCACGGACGGAAAACCATCGTCGGCGGTTGGCGTTTCTGCGGCTGTTGGTGGATAGCGATTTAGAGTTGGATGTGTATGGCCGGGATTTACCTCATTGGGCCCGCAGTCCGGGCAGTGTTAAAAATAAATCCCACGCGATCGCGCCTTATTACTACAATCTCGCTATCGAAAACTATGCCGAAAACGATTGGTATGTGAGTGAAAAGCTGTGGGATGCCCTTCTCGGTTGGAGTTTGCCGATTTATTACGGCGGTCCGGCAGCCGATAAGTTGTTACCCCCTGGCAGTTTTTTGCGCCTGCCTAGTCAAGATGAAAAGGGGTTAGCGTATATTCAGGAGGTGACTTCGAGTTTGGATGCTTGGCACGAAGCCAAAGACGCGATCGCCGAAGCCCGACAGATTATTCTGCATAAACTGAATCTCATGGCGTGGCTAGAGGATTTTGTGGCTAAGTTTTAAGCAATGACCAATTACCAATTACCAATTACCAATTTTGGGAATAACCAATAACAAATAACAAAAAATGGACGGAATTTGTACTTTAGGGAACGATCGCGTCTGCGATCAAGTTATTGCCCTCCTCAACAGCATTGATGCCATTACCGACGGCCAAATGCCTGTGGTTATCTATCCTTATGATGACCAAATTATGAAATTAGAAGCCGCGATCGCCCATCGTCCCCAGGTACAAATTTATCGCGATCGCGCCTCGATGGACAAATGGGACAACTTCGCGCGTCAGGCTTGGGACACTCACCCCACAGCCCGAAAAGAATGGCAAAGGGTCGGCAGTCCCGGTTATCATCGCTTTGGCACCCATCGCCGCTATTGCGCCTTTGACGGGCCCTTTGAGCGATTCCTTTACATGGATGCCGATACTTTGCTCTTGAACTCTCCAGATTATATTTTCGCCCAATTGGAAAACCAAGATTGTATTGTATACGACTTTCAGCATAAAGATTTGAGCCATGTTTATACGATAAATTCCCCAAAACTGCCCGAAGTTTTCCCGGCTTCTCGCTTGGAAACAGAAATCTTTTGTTCTGGGTTTTATGCCTCGAAAAAAGACTTATTCGATCCTGAAAAACGGGATTGGATTGTTGCTCAACTGCATCAAGGAGAAAGCGAGATTTTATATCCCATGGCCCCGGATCAAACGCTATTAAATTACATGATGATGCGGCCCCAGCAAAAGATTTATAACTTTGCTTTAGAGTTGCCCCCAGAAGAACGAACGGGTTGCTGTGTTACTTCTCCTCATTTCACCACTGAAAATGCCTTGGTTTATGACAACAATAATCCCTTAACTTATTTACATTATATTGGCATTTCTTCCCGTGTTTTCGAGGGAGTTTGTACCGGGGAAAATCTAGACTTTCCTTATCGAGATGTTTTCTTACACTACCGCTATTTACACGAACCTCAAAAGAAACCCAAGTTAACTGGGAAAGCGAAATCTTACGATGCACCGCCGAGTTTTGCCGATAAAGTGATGAAAAAACTCAGAATTACTTCTTAAGGAAAAATTATCATGCGCGGAATTTATATTGTTGGAAATAATAAAGTAGCGGATAACGCGATCGCCCTGCTCAATAGTATTCGCTGTTACGATAAAGAAGTCCCAATTTACCTCATTCCCTTTAATGAAGATTATCATGAACTCGCTGCTATTGTTCAAGCAAAACATAACGTTCAACTCTTTCCCGATTTAGAATTAGTCGAAGCCTGGACTAACAAAATCGCTGAAATATTCGACCGGGATTTCCTCAAACTACCCAACAAAATGCGAAAACTCGTTCAGTGGTTTGGCCCCCTCGACGAGTTTTTGTACATCGATACAGATATTATTGTATTTGAGGCGATCGCGAATGTCCTCGATCATCTCCAAAAGGCAGAATTTTTGTGCTGCGATTACCATTTCTCAGGCCGCGGCTTAGAAGACGTTTTCTCCCCCTATGTGCGGGAAAACAACATATTCAGCGAATCAGAGTTACAAGATGTCTTTAACAGTGGTTTCTGGGGCGCTCGCAAAAGCATTTTAACCGAAACCCAACTCGAAAAACTGCTGCGAGAATGCGCGGATCATCGCGAGTATTTCGACTTTTCTAGCGGCACGACTGACCAGCCAATCTTAAATTATATCATTCTCAAATCTACGACTCAGCGCGTCAATTTAGTTAAACTTTCTGAGAATGAACCCGGTAGTTGGGCAGGTTCTCCCCACTTCCAAGAAAAAGATCGTATCCTGTATGATGGCGATCGCCCCTTGCGTTATTTGCACTGGGCTGGCAGTCCTATGGGGCCTGGCGGTTCTTATCGCGATTTATGGGAATATTACCGCTATTTAGGGGAAAAACGCCCCCCTTCATCCCCTCCACCCCCCCAACCGAGTTTTTGGCAAAAGTTGATAAAAAAAGCGCAACGGGGACTAAACGGCTCATCAAAGTAGGGTTTTCCCAACCTTTTTTCGGTTAGCCTCCTCTTGGAAAATTGGGGCCAGTAGGGTATATATTAAAATAAGAGAAGTTAATAAACATTTAACATTCACCTCCAAGGAGATCGAGAATTATGGATTGGAGAATTTTAGTTGTTCTTTTACCTGTCGCTGTGGCAGGAGGTTGGGCTGTCTTTAACATTGGTGCGATCGCGATTCGCCAAGCCCAAAATTTTTTAAATAAAAGCAAAAGCGCCTAGTTTCTGGTAAGCTACTGCTTCTGCTTGAAATCATGAAGCCTACCTTTAAAGGTAGGCTTTTTACTGTCGATAAGGCTTGTTATCTCAAAATTTTTTAGGTTCTCGGCTTGACATATTGCCCCAGATGCAAAGCATATAAATCAGCAACTGCTTCGGTCATAAAATGGCGGTCTTGCTCGGAGTATAACGGTTTGGGTGATAGGTTGCGCGACAATCGCCCTAAGACAGCGGCAGGTTTAGCGCCGGATTGCATAAATCCCCGTAATTTTTGAAACCCGGCTTGGAACTGTCGCGAATGGCCGAGAGAATGCTCGATTTTATTAATAAGACACAATAACCTAATCACTTCTGGAGAGGGAGAACGATTTGCGATATCGTGTTTTGTGAATAAATAGGCAAAATCTTGGGGATTTAAACCTACTGTGGCTAAAAAGTCCCGTTCTAGGTCAAACTTATCGGCAAAGCTATCTAATTCTTTGACTTCGATATTTTCTCTGCCAAAAACTTTTTCCCATCGTTCTAAAATACTGGTGTAAGGGTATAACAACTCATCGCTGAGTTCCCGAATAAAACAATTAAAGGATTTATAATATCGCCCCATTTTGACATTTTGCGTGTAGCGAGAAAGGGTGAGGGCAAAGGGATGGCGGAAATATAAGATAATTTTGACTGCGTAATTTTTTAAGTTAAAGCGAATGCGCTCAATGGAGTCAAGGGGTAACCGTGCAAAAGCTTCACCACTCAAAATCACACCGCGAATATCTGAATTTTGAATTTCATCGAGTACCTGAGACCAACATAAATCGGCGGTTAAGCCTTCGACTTCTGTCATCAAAGTCCAAGCTAGAAATTGATGAGAAGTCATAGGTCCTGTGATGTTAACTTTTCCTTCGGGTCGCTGTACCCAATAAGATTCTTGGGCTTGGGGTCGTCCCGTTTGCGGATACAGAATGCCATGATTTAAGAGTTCTGGCCGGGCTTGATTGAAAAAACTTTGCAGGGAACTCGATCCGGTTTTGGGGGGGCCGATATGTAAAAAAACTTGTTTTGAAGAGGACATAGTGATTTGGAAATACCGATCGCTTGGCTTCATCTAAGATAACTTGAGATCGAAAAGATTCACCCGGAAGATTCTGACACCTTCTTGTCATTGTAGATTCGATGTTTGCATCTCAGGGAAGCTCGATCGATGGTGATGTCAGAGAAAGTTGTCTATCTTGTAATGTTCAAAAGTTGAGTGAACTTCTAAGCTTGACAGAAATAAGCTTGGGTGGGACTGCAAGGATGGTTCTCATCGGTGTTTGGCCAGCAAGCATCGGCTTTTAGAGTAGACTTAAATCCCATCGCTCTGTAGGCAAAAGAGTACCACAAAATATTCATAATAATGAGCTTAGCCCCTCTGTAGTTTTACTGAATCCCTATTAAGGGCTACAGAGTGACCGCCAGCAATAATATCTGCGCCCCTTGATCGCTCCTAATCAAAGCCCTCCCTAGGAAGGAGGATGAGATAGAGTAAAAGCTTTGATAAGATCGTAGCCAGATAATAATTAAAGCAGAGTTTTATGAGTGAAGAACAACAGCATTCTTGGCGGGAGAAGCTGTGGCTTCGTTGTGTTGGACTTTTATTATTGCCCGCAGTATTCTTGGGATTATACTTAATTTCAACTCATATTGTGGTGAACAAGCCTGCCACTTCACCACAGGTAACCCCTAAGTCTCCCTCTGGAGAATGATGACAAACCGCGATCGCCTTGGTTTACAGTTATCACTGTCTTGGATATGAATCCAAAAAATATAGGTAGACTTTTGGGACTTGAGTATTTATACTGGGCCTAATTTCAGCGTTTTTCCCGCATTAATCGAGAAATTACTGGTTTTTAAGTTAAGATTTATGGACAAGATTTCAGGAGGAGGATAAGGCAAAAATCCGTCAAGCAATAGAATAAATTTCGTAAAAAGTAAAGTATCGCCTAGACTTCAAGGATCGGTGCGATCGCGAGGATGGAAGGCTAGTCCCCTTCAACTTGTTACCAAAATCAACTAAAATAAACGCTCATTCCAAAACGATCTCAGATATTCAAGGAGTCGGAGTCCCTTAGAGATATAATAAAAAAAACAAGGTGTTTTCATAGACTATTGCGCTAAACTCTGTAAAATGATAAGCAGCCATTGGCACAATATACAGTAAATTATTGTTTCGACGTTCATCTATCCCCTAAACAAAGCTAACATCAAACAATTATGGTTCCTCAAGATTTTTTAAAACGAGTCGCGACCCAAGCAGGCGTTTCTAAAAATGAACTCCAGGTTTTACAACGAGCCATCCAAGGCGATTCAATGACCACCATCTCCAAGCAACTTGGGGTCAATAAAGACGCTCTACAAAAGCGTTTAGGCGAAGTTTACAAAAAATTCCATATTATGGGGGCAGGCCCCGGAAAACTCGCTAAATTACAACAAAAGCTCGTCGCAGAGTACCAAAAACAATCGGCAAACTATACAGTAGGCGATCCTCTCAGCTATCCCTCAATTCCCCCCGCATCTCGTTCTCAAAGTGGTAAAACTCACATTGATTGGGGAAATGCCCCCGAACCTAATCTATTTTACGGTCGTAAAAACGAGTTGAATACCCTCAAGCAATGGATTATCAAAGATAATTGTCGTTTAGTGGCGATTTTAGGGATGGGGGGTATTGGTAAGACGGCTTTGACGGTACAAGCGATTCATCAATGCCAACATGAATTTGAAACCATTGTATGGCGATCGCTCAGACGGGGAATTACCTTAGACGATTTGCTCGCAGACTTGATTCCCACCTTAAGCCCTTCAGAAAAACCAGAAGACCCCAAACCAGAAATTTCTGTGCCGTCTTTGTTAGAGATTTTGCGAGCCAAACGCTGCTTGTTGGTGTTGGATAACGTGGAAGCCTTGCTCGAACCCGGTCAAATTGCCGGATATTATCGCTCAGAGTACCAAAACTATAGCGATTTATTCTCGCAACTGGGTCAATCGCGCCATCACAGTTGCGTGTTGCTCCTCGGACGAGAGAAACCCATTGATATTGTATCCATGGCCGGCATTCACCTGAGTGCGCGATCGCTGCCTGTCGAAAGCCTCAGCACCCAAGACACCCAAAAACTGCTATCTGCTACCCAAACTTTAGAAAAAGCCCCTATTGCTGCTGTCGAGCAACTAGCCCAGTTGTATGGCGGCAATCCCGCCGCTTTAAAGCTGATTGCTACCACGATCGCGGAATTATTTGATGGTAACTTACAACAATTCCTGCAACACGATACCCCCATTATTGGGGATGTATTGGGCAGATTGTTAAGCGAACAGTTCGAGCGTTTGTCTTTAGCTGAACGGCAGTTATTAGCTTGGTTAGCACTCCTTGATAAACCCGTCACTCCCTTGGAGTTATATCAACAAACGGCATTTGCTGGCGATTTAGCCCAGTTGTTGGCGATTTTAGAATCTTTACGGCGGCGATCGCTCCTCGACAAACTTCAAGACGGCAAAACGGCAAAATTGGTGGTTCAGCCTATGGTGAAAACCTACTTAACCCGTCAATTTGCCGCCCAATTGGTGCAGCTCGTTTCCGGTCAAAATCCCGAAGACCTCGAAGATATTGACCTCCTCGACCGCTTGGGTTTAGCCAACGAAGAAGTATCGAGTCCCACGCAAGTGAACTTGGCGTATCAGCATCTTGGGAAAAAGCTCAACGAAGTGGGTTATCGCAAGTATCTCGAAGGAGAGTTGGTGAGTGCGAAGTTTTATCTGCATTGGTCGATTCAACTCAACCCCGACCACGCTGCCGCTCACTATAACTTGGGTTCAACCTACGAACAACTTAACGATATCGAAAGTGCGCGATCGCATTATCAAACCGCAGCCAAAGGTGGTTCATCCCCCGCATCTCGGGCCGCTTGGGTCAACTTAGCCCGTTTGGACTTACTCGCGGGTCAAGCCGAAGACGCGATCGCCCGTTTAGTCCCGATTATCAACGAAGTGACCGACCCAGATGTTAAAGCCTCTTTGCACAAAAACCTCGGTTGGGCCTATCTGATGCAAGGTCAATACGACGATGCCGAACGCAACCTCGAACTGTCTCTCGATTTCGACCGGGAACGAGGCACAACTTATGCCCTTCTCGCCCAAGTCCTTGAAGCCCAAGACGACCCAGATGCCGCCCGCGAACACTGGCGCAACTGTATTGAAAGTGTGACTCCGAGTTCCAGCAGTGGCGAATTACACTGGCAATTACCGGAATTAGTCGGCTGGCGGGCGATCGCGCGTCAACGCTTGTTATCCCGTTAATTTTCGGGTTCTAGGAAGTCGTAGAGAATCTCGTCCGGTTCGTCGTAGTCTTCCTCCTCATCAACCGCCGTTTCCTCAACTATTTGGGGAAGCGGTTGTTTTTCGAGTTCAGGAGAGGGACTCGCGATCGCTTCTGTAAGTTGTCCGACTAATTTAAATAAATGCAATACCTCTCCTTCTAATCGTTGCACTTGGACTTGACTCGCATATTCGCCAGGGATATGGTCTAACTGTAGAACTTGTTGTAAAATTGCACGAATTGCCGCTTGCGGAGACTTGAGATTATGTTGTTCTTGGTAGGCTTTCAAAGCTGTATAAAGCGGTTTTTCCAGATGTAGTTTTTTGATTTTCTTATATTTTTTTGCCATTATTTTCGATGGTTAGTTTAAGGGTTTATTGTAATCTTAAATTCAGGAAATTATCCATGGTTCCAGAACCCCGGTTTCTTATCTGCTGATGTGATAAATTTAAAATTTTACCCCAGAGATATGGGTTCTATATCCTCACAATGTAAACGGATTTGCTATCATAAATCCTCTGGATTAAGCGGACGCAGCGTACAGCCCATGCTACCTTGATGGGGGCCATCACAACCGCGAATTGCAAAATACCCCTGAATGCGTAAAACATCCCGAATAAAAGTAAAATCAGCATCTTTCGGAGACGTATCGCGATCGAGGGAAAAGCCAGTTCCCGTACAATTTTGATAAGAAGGCGCTTCGTTAGGTTCTAATGAATCCCCACAGTTATGCCAAAGATGAAAATAATCAACACCAAAACTGTCATTGATAATCTCGATTTCATCCCAAAATTCGGGAAGATAATAAGCATCAATAAAAACTAATTCATTTTGATGCTCAAAGATAAAATCAGTGAAAGGCTGACTCGCTTCATAGTGACCAATTTGTCCAGAAAATTCAGGAATTTCTGCTGTAGAATGAGCATTCGCTTTATCTTTAAAACTTATTGAATAATTAGGATCATTCTGGCTTAAAACCGTTTCTTCTTCAGTCGAAATAGTCGAATCAAAAGCCGAACAAGCCCAGCCGATTCCACCACCAGCCACAACGATACCTAAAATGATAATTCGTCGAATCACTAAATTCATAATTAATCTTCCTCAAAACCTGCCACTTCTGCTAATACATACAACGGCCTACCCTTCACTTCCTCATAAATTCTGCCAATATATTCGCCTAAAATACCAATACTGACCAATTGTACCGCCCCCAAAAAGAAAATCGCAATCATAATCGTGGCAAATCCCGTTAGGGGAGAATTTGGGGCAACAATACGCCAATATAACACCATACAAGCCATAATTAACGCCGCCACTGCTGCTAATAACCCCACATAAGTTGAAAGACGTAACGGCACTCTCGAAAAAGAAATTAAGCCATTCATTGCAAAAGAAAAAGACTTAGCAAACGTATATTTTACATCCCCCGAAAAACGCGGATCGCGCTCGAATAAAATTGCTGTTTGTCGCAAGCCCACCCAAGAGCGTAAACCGCGAATATAACGGTTCTGTTCTGGCATTTTATTTAACATTTGAACCACTTGCCGATCCATCAAACAAAAATCCCCAGTATCGAGGGGAATATCTATATTAGCCAAGCGTTTCAGCAAGCGATAAAACACATAAGCCGGAAGACGTTTGAGCCAACCTTCCTGATGGCGTTTGCTCCGTTGAGCATAAACCACTTGATAGCCATCTTGCCATTTTTGCGCCATTTCTAAAGCTAATTCTGGTGGGTCTTGTAAATCGGCATCCATGACAATAATGGCCTGGCCGCGGGCAAAATTCAAACCGGCTGTCACGGCGATTTGATGACCGAAATTGCGGGATAAACTAAGATAACAAACGCGATTATCTTTGCCATGAAGATCGCGTAAAATTGAGAGGGTGCGATCGCGACTGCCATCATTAATTAAAATAATCTCGATTTTACCCCCTAGGCGATCGCCCGCAGCATTTAGGCGGCGGTACAATTCAGGTAGGTTAGTTTCCTCGTTGTAAACGGGAATCACAAAGGAATACAAAGGTTGCATTTTCTAGGCTAGGAACTGCCCTATCATCAAATCGGCATTTCTTATTCAAGCAGATTTTTCCCAGGTCTATTGACATATCAAGAAAAATTGATGTAATATCAAATCCATCAAGAATTTTTGATGCAATGTCCGGTATCCTATCGGATGCCAAAAAAGGAAGTACGAACCCATGCTTCACAATCCTACCTTGTTCTCTGGGCGATCGCGTTTAGTTAGCCTCGATTCAGTGTTACTCTTAACCGCCTGGCTGAATTTTAATTTAAGGAATCCCAAATGAGTACAGATCAGCCACAAATCAACCGTCAAGCCGTCCAAGCCGGAGGAAAACTCAGCTTTTTCGAGAAATACCTCACCGTTTGGGTCATCTTGTGTATTTTAATCGGTATTGGCCTCGGTCGCGCCTTTCCCGGCATTGCCGAAAGCCTTGATAACCTGAGCATCTACAACGTCTCCATTCCCATTGCGATTTGCCTATTTTTCATGATGTACCCCATCATGGTTAAAATCGACTTCTCGCAAACCCTCCAAGCCGTTCGCACCCCGAAACCCGTCATTTTGACCTTAATTGTCAATTGGCTGATTAAACCCTTTACTATGGTCGTTTTAGCGCAGTTTTTCTTAGGCTGGCTTTTTCGTCCATTGCTGTCCGGGACAGAAATCATCAATGGCACAGAAGTCACTCTGGCAAACTCCTACATTGCCGGAGCAATTCTTTTGGGGATTGCGCCCTGTACCGCCATGGTATTGATGTGGGGCTATCTCTCCTACGGCAACCAAGGGCATACCATTGTTATGGTTGCAGTAAATTCCCTTGTTATGCTCTTTCTCTACGCCCCTCTCGGGAAATGGTTACTCGCAATCAACGACCTCAGCGTACCTTGGCAAACCATTGTTTTCTCCGTTTTAATTTACGTCGGCTTACCCCTCGCGGCGGGAATGTATAGCCGTTACTGGATTTTCAAACACAAAGGAGAAGATTGGTTTAAGCGGCGCTTTCTGCAATATCTCAGCCCCATCTCCATTGCGGCTTTGTTAATTACCTTAATCCTCCTGTTTGCTTTCAAAGGCGACCTAATTATTGAAAATCCCCTGCACATTCTCCTGATTGCCGTTCCCTTATTCCTACAAACCAATATTATCTTTGGCCTCGCTTATGTGGGAGCGTGGAAACTAAAAATCGCCTATGAAGATGCCGCCCCTGCTGCCCTAATTGGAGCCAGCAATCACTTTGAAGTCGCCATTGCCACCGCCGTTATGCTGTTTGGGCTAAACTCTGGAGCCGCCTTAGCCACTGTCGTTGGGGTACTGATTGAAGTTCCAGTGATGTTAATGTTGGTGAAATTCTGCCAGAAAACCGCCTTTTGGTTTCCCCGCGAACCCGAAAAAGCAACCCTGCTTGACCCTCGCTGTGCGAACTCCTGTCGGTAGTTGATATACAATCCGGTTGAATAATCTTGATTTGGGTGACAACCATGAAAGCCTCAAGCCTTGCTGATGAAAAAATTATCCGCCAACAATACGACCAACTGGCCCGGATTTACGATACTCGTTGGCAGACTTATATTCACAATACCCTGTCTTTTCTGCAAACCTGGGCGCAACTGGATTCCGCCCAAACTATCCTAGATGTGGGCTGCGGCACGGGGGAACTAGAAAAACTCTGTTTAGGTCAAAATCCGCAGCAACAGTGGTCAGGTGTGGATATTTCACCAGAAATGTTGGCAATAGCTCGTCAAAAGTGCCAAGATTATCCTCATACTTCTTTTTACGAAGCCAAGGCTACCGCATTACCCTTTGCGGATTATCAGTTTGATGTGGTGATTTCAGCCAATGCCTTTCATTATTTCCCCGACGCGATCGCAACTCTAACAGAAATGCAGCGCGTTCTCAAGCCCGATGGCAAACTTATCATTCTCGATTGGTGTCGCGATTACCTCGCTTGTCGTATCTTTGACATCTTTCTGCAATGGTTTGACCCAGCCCATCAACGCTGTTACACCCAAGCCGAACTCAACTCCTTTCTGCAAACAACCCAATGGCAGATTCAACGGCAAACCAAACACCACTTTGGCTGGTTTTGGGGTGTGATGGCGGTTTCTGCTACTCCTCGTCCTTTATCCTAAATAATTCTCATGAATACGCACAAAACTCATATCTCCCTGAACGTTAGCAACCTCGAAAAATCAGTTCAGTTTTACCAAATCCTATTCGGGGTCAATCCCGTCAAATACAAAAGCGATTACGCCAAATTTGACATCAACAATCCCCCTCTCAACCTCACCCTCGAACCCCAAACCCATCTTAAACCCGGTGGGGCATTATCTCACCTCGGCATTCAAGTCGAAAGTACCGCCGCCGTCAAAGCCGCAATTCAACAGTTCCAAAATGCTGAGTTAGCGACGTTTGAAGAAAAAGATACCAATTGCTGTTACGCTCTCCAAGACAAAGTTTGGATTCGCGACCCCGACGGCAATCGCTGGGAAATCTTTGTGGTCAAAGTTGCCGATACCGAACCGGAAACGAATCGCCCTTCGCCTTGCTGCGCTTCTTAATCCCTTCTCATATCAAATCCGGTTTCGATACACCGTCTATCTCGTTAACCCGCCCACGGATTAAAATCCGGGGAACCAATGAGCGCAAAGTCCACCTGCGCGGACTAAACCCATAAATGGGTGCGTGGTAATCAGATTTGGTACTATTTCAGAACTCAAAAATTATGAAAAAAGTAATGTTTGTCTGTAAACGCAACTCCTGTCGCTCTCAAATGGCAGAAGGCTTTACTCGTACCTTGGGAGAGGGTAAAGTTGCGGTGAGTAGTTCGGGACTCGAAGCCAGTCGCGTACATCCCACGGCGGTTGAGGTGATGCAGGAGGTAGGCATTGATATTACTCCTCAAACCTCCAACCCCTTAAGCGATTTCAGCCCAGAAGATTACGATGCAGTCGTGTCTCTGTGTGGTTGTGGGGTGAATTTACCCGAAGCTTGGCTATTGCGCGAGGTGTTTGAAGATTGGCAACTCGACGACCCAGATGGCCAACCTTTAGAGACGTTTCGGCGGGTGCGAGGAGAGGTGAAGGAACGAGTTGAGCAGTTGATTGCGAAGTT
>JBKHDX010000061.1:0-21794 GCA_046541115.1 Spirulinaceae cyanobacterium
AGATGGCTCAAAGCTAAATCTTATATTTGCTCATCTCTTACCACAGCTTCTTAACTTAATGCTAAGAATGGATTCTGAACGAACAACAGAAATTGTTAGTGCATTAACTAAAATTCTCCCTTACCTTTTTTATTGTCCAGAAGGCGATAAAAATGCCAAACCAGAAATTGTAATGGCTGGTTGCAATTGGCTGCATCAATATTTACAAGAAATGACATTAGACTGGGCATTTATTCAATGTTGTTTAGGAATGTCGTACTTCGAGAGAACTCAAGGTAATATTGCCGAAAATTTTGAATCTGCTATTATTAGCTTTCAGTCAGCTTTAAAAGTTTATAAACGAGGCACTACCCCTAGAGAATGGGCAGATGCTTTACATTGTTTAGGTTCAACTTATCATCGTCGGATAAAAGGCGATAAAAGTAAAAATTTAGAACAAGCTATCACTGCTTATCGCATGGCTTTACAAGCTAGAGATCGTGATAATTATCCGGAAGACTGGGCTAAAACTCTGCATTTATTAGGATTAGTTTATTTCGAGCGTATTGAGGGAGATCGAGCAGAAAATATTGAGTTAGCGATTTCCGCTTATCGAACAGTATTAAAATTTCGGACTTATGAAAACTTTCCCGAACAATGGGCAATAACTCTCCATAATTTAGGACTTGCATACTTCCAACGTGTTAAAGGAAGTCGAGTGGAAAATATAGAGCAAGCTATTTCTGCTTTTAGAACTTCTTTAAAAGTTCATACTTACGAAGACTTTCCCGAACAATGGGCAAAAATACTACATTTGCTAGGAGAATCTTACAGCGATCGCATCAAAGGAGATTGTTCTGAAAATATCGAACTAGCAATTTCGGCTTATCGAATGTCTTTGAAAGTTCAGACTTATGACAAGTTTCCCGAACAATGGGCAGAAACTTTAAATAAGTTGGGTATTCTTTATTGTCAGCGTCTTAAAAATCAGAAATCTGAAAATATAGAGCAAGGTATTACTGCGTTTCGGATGGGTTTAAAAGTAAGAACTCGCGAACAATTTCCTATAGATTGGGCAACAACTATTAATAATCTTGGCCATGCTTACACATTACGAATCAAGGGCAATAAAGCTCAAAATATAGAACAAGCAATTCAATATCTACAAACCGCTTTAACAATCCGCATTCCAGAATTATTTCCTTTTGACTGGGCTTTCACATTGACAAATTTAAGTACAGCTTATTTGTATCGTGAAACAGGCGATCGCACCCAGAATATAGAACAAGCGATTCAATGTCTACAAGCCGCTTTGACCATTCATACTCGCGAGGAATTTCCCCACAGATACGCAGAAATCCTATTAGCATTAGGGCAAATTTATCAAACAATCAACCAACCTCAACAAGCTTATTATGCCTTTGAGCAAGCGATTGATACAGTAGAAGAACTTTTTGCCAACAATGAAAATAAATCATTTTATCTAGAAACTTGGAGTCATCTTTATAACAAAATGATAGATATTTGTCACGAACTTTCACTCCACGAAAAAGCCTTTAGCTACATGGCTCGAAGCCAAGACTTCGGTCAAGTTTTCCGTGATTTTTCATAAAAACTCGCACATTGTTCCCGTCCCTACTCTGTTAATATTCGTATCTGTCTCTGATTTAAAATTCCACAGAACCCCGGTTTCTGGCTTACAATTCTAACTTTATTGTATAAGCAGATAAGAAACCGGGGTTCTTAATCCTCACCATTACGTCTCGTAGAAGTACAGCCTACCCTCTCCATTTAGGTAAAATATTAATAGAGTAAAGGCGTGTTACTTGCGTTCTCTGACTTACCTTAAAATTGAGTAAACTCGAATAACCATGACTGCTATTACCATTAATCTTTCAGATTCCCAATACCAAAAGCTACAAAATTTAGCCAGTGTATATGGCGTTACAGTTGAAGTTCTTTTAAAAGCCAGCTTAGACGATTGGTTGAACGGACAAAATGATGATTTTACCAATGCTGCTGATTATATCTTGAATAAGAATAGTGAATTGTACAAACGTTTGGCATGATTCGCTATTTAACGCTGCTTGAAATCTTAGAACTCCATCGCAGAATTATTGAACAATCTGGTGGTGCATTAGGAATACGAGAGATTGGTTTGCTCGAATCGGCGATCGCACAGCCTCAAATGACATTTGACGGCATAGATTTATATCCGAACTTACTTGAAAAGTCAGCAGCATTAGGATTTTCGATTATTATGAATCATCCCTTTGTCGATGGTAATAAGCGTACAGGTCATGCTGTGACAGAAACTTTTTTAATTTTGAATGGCAGAGAAATTAATGCTTCAGTAGACGAGCAAGAGCATTTTATTTTGGCGATCGCATCAGGTAATTTAAAGCGCGAGGCAATTGTAGAATGGCTACAGCAGCATACAAAAACTCGCTGATATTAATAAGGAAGGGGCGTATTGCATACCCCCTCTTATCTACATTCTTCGTTTTGATTTTTAATTATAGAATCGAGGCAGAGCCTCGTCTTTGCGTCCCTTGGTAGAACCAAGGAACGAGATAAAATTACCAATGTTCGAGAACCCCGGTTTCTGTCTTAGAATTCTAACTTTATCGTTTAAGCAGATAAGAAACCGGGGTTCTGAATCCTCACTATTACATCCCTAAATAAAACCAACAACAATGGAAGCAAACATCCAAAAAGAAATCCAAAAACTGCGAGAACAACTCACCAAAGCGGGCTATGCTTACTACGTCTTAGATAATCCCATCATGCCCGATGCCGTGTACGACCAACTGTATCGACAACTGCAAGACCTCGAAAGCCAGCATCCCGAATTAATTACCCCCGATAGCCCCACCCAACGAGTCGGAGACAAACCCGCTTCTCAATTCACCTCCGTTCGTCATAATATTCCCCTCTACAGCCTCGAAAACGCATTTAATAACGAAGAACTCCAAAAATGGCAAGAACGCTGGCAAAGGCAAATTGCGGCGACTGAGGATGTAGAATATGTGTGCGAATTGAAAATCGATGGGTCGGCTTTGGCTTTGACTTACGAAGACGGGGTATTAACTCGTGGGGTGACGCGGGGAGATGGTATTACTGGAGAAGATATTACCCAGAATGTTCGCACGATTCGCGCTATTCCCCTGCGGTTAAATTTAGATAATCCTCCTACTGTTGTAGAAGTGCGGGGAGAGGCTTTTTTACCCTTCGATGAATTTGAACGAATCAATCAAGAAAGAGAAGCAAAGGGAGAGAGTTTATTTGCAAATCCTCGCAATGCAGCAGCCGGAACATTGCGACAGCTTGACCCTAAAATTGTAGACGAAAGAAAGCTTAATTTCTTTGCTTATACTTTACATCTGCCAAGCGACCCACCCCAGACCCAATGGCAAGCTTTAGAGGTATTGAGAAATTTGGGTTTTCGAGTAAATCCCAATCGTCAACTTTGTGCATCTTTAGCCGCAGTTGAAGATTATTTTCAAGCTTGGGATACCCAACGCAAAACCCTTCCCTATTTAACCGATGGGGTTGTGGTGAAAATTAATTCTCGCGAACTACAAGAACAATTAGGCTTTACCCAGAAGTTTCCACGCTGGGCTATAGCCTTAAAATATCCTGCTGAAGAAGCCCCTACCCAAGTATTAGAAATTAAAGTCAATGTGGGACGGACTGGGGCTGTTACCCCCATGGCAATTATGCAGCCTGTATTGTTAGCAGGAACGACGGTTCAACGAGCAACCTTACACAATCAAGACCGTATTACCGAGTTAGATATTCGAGTTGGAGATACGGTGATTATTCGTAAAGCGGGTGAAATTATTCCCGAAGTTGTGCGGGTGTTACAGGACTTACGACCAGAGGAAACAGAACCTTATCAAATGCCGAGTCATTGTCCTGAATGCGACTCAGAATTAATCCGTCCAACCGGGGAAGCAGTGACTCGCTGTGTGAATAGTTCTTGTCCAGCAATTCTGCGGGGGAGTTTGGTACATTGGACTTCTCGCGATGCGCTGGATATTAACGGTTTGGGGGAAAAGATTGTCGAACAAGTTGTAGATAAAAAGTTAGTTCAATCTATAGCCGATTTATATGAAATTAGTGTCGAACAGTTGACGAGTTTAGAACGGGTGGGGAATAAATCTGCTCAGAAGTTAGTAGACGCAATTGAAGCATCCAAACAACAGCCTTTCTCGCGAGTATTGTATGGTTTGGGTATTCGCTATGTAGGTAAAGTTAACGCCGAGTTACTCACCGCAGCTTTCTCGACTGTAGACCAATTAGCCGCAGCTTCCGTTGACAATTTAGAAGCAGTTTACGGTATTGGTTTAGAAATTGCTCAATCGGTTTGGCAATGGTTTCGCGTGGAAGCCAATCAAACTTTAATTACCCGCTTACGGACTCAAGGCTTACAATTTTCCCAAACTGTTTCTGACAATTCCACCTCAGCCGAAATAAAAGCATCCCAAACCCTCGCAGATAAAACCTTTGTCGTTACAGGGACATTACCCACCCTCAGCCGCAAGGAAGCCGAAACATTAATTAAAAATGCTGGTGGAAAGATTAGTAGTTCTGTGAGTAAGAAAACCGATTATGTGGTAGTGGGAGAGAAAGCCGGGTCAAAGTTAACCAAAGCCCAGGAATTAGGGATTCCGATTTTGAGCGAAGACCAGTTACAAGAATTAATGGGTCATTAGTTATTGGTTATTTGTCCTTTGTTGTTTATTTCTGTAGGGGCGAGGTTTCCTCGTCCAATCCCCTTGGTCTAAAAAACGAAAACCGCCCACGGATTAAAAATCCGGGGCTATATTTACAAAGTCCGTCTTCGCGGACTCTGAATATATAGTCATTACAATTAACTTCCAAACAGTGACAATTGATGACATCTGGCTTTTGCCCTCACCCCAAACCCCTCTCCCAAATCGGGAGAGGGGCTTACCATTGGTTCTTATTTGTAACGACTATATATAGTATTTTCATCTCAAAGGTAAACTCACCTTTTTTTCATCATAAGCGCGATCGCCAATCGAGGCAGAGCCTTGCTTTTTCGTTCCCAGGTATAACCTACCGAACGAGGTTTGAAGTCGATCTTGTTAACCCGCCCGCAGATTAGAAATCTGGGGCTAATATAGCAAAGTCCACTTTGGCGGACTCGGACATTATCGAACCGGGAAACCCTCCCCTAACCAAGACAGACGACGCTTCAGCAGACTCCCCGAAACCAACAACAAACAACCAACAACAAACAACAAAAAACCAGTCACTCTAGGGAAAAACGTTACTCTCGCAACCTGTAACGATAGAATTGTAAAGGACTGTTAACTAGAGTTTTCATGCCTGATTCAATCAATCAAGCCGATCCGATCGCCCCTGCTACAACCGCAGAACGTGGCGATCGCCACACCATTCGCATTCGAGGGGCCCGTCAACACAACCTCAAAAACGTCAATCTGGAGTTACCCCGCGATCGCCTCATTGTGTTTACTGGGGTATCCGGGTCGGGGAAATCCTCTCTCGCCTTTGATACGATTTTTGCCGAGGGACAACGGCGTTATGTGGAATCCCTCAGTGCTTATGCCCGGCAATTCCTGGGACAACTGGATAAGCCGGATGTGGACGCAATCGAGGGGCTGAGTCCGGCTATTTCTATTGACCAAAAATCCACTTCCCACAATCCCCGGTCTACGGTGGGGACGGTGACGGAAATCTACGACTATCTGCGCTTACTCTTTGGACGAGCGGGAATGCCCCATTGCCCGGTGTGCGATCGCAATATTGCCCCCCAAACCATAGACGAGATGTGCGATCGCATCATGTCCCTACCCGAAGGCAGCCGCTTCCTCATCCTAGCCCCTGTCGTCCGAGGAAAGAAGGGGACACACAAGAAATTATTGTCCAGTTTAACAAGTCAAGGATTCGCGCGCGTGAGGGTAAATCGGGAGGTTTTAGACCTCTCAGATAACATCTCTCTGGATAAAAATTATACCCACACCATCGAAGTCGTTGTTGACCGTCTTATTCTCAAACCCGGATTAGGAGAGCGTTTAGCTGATTCCCTGGGAACTTGCTTGCGGTTATCCGAAGGAATTGCCGTCATCGAGGTATTAAATGATACATCTACACAGACAGCCGGAGTCCGAGCATCAAGTAAGTATATACAAAATAGCACAAAAAATGGGGATATTTCAACACAAGAATTACCCCAAGAAATCGTCTTTTCGGAAAATTTTGCTTGTCCCGAACATGGGGCTGTCATGGATGAATTATCCCCCCGTTTATTTTCCTTTAACTCGCCTTACGGGGCTTGTTCTCAATGTCACGGTTTAGGGTCACTGCGTAAATTTGCCCCGGAGTTAGTCGTCCCCGACCCAGAGCAACCCCTATACAGCGCGATCGCCCCCTGGTCGGACAAAGACAACTCCTTCTACCTCTCCCTCCTCTACAGCATCGGTCAGGCTTACGGCTTTGAAATTCAAACCCCCTGGAAGCATCTCACAAAAGAACAGCAACACATCCTCCTCTACGGCAGCGAAGAACCCATTTACTTTCAAGCAGATTCTCGTCGCAGCAAAGGAGACGGCTATCATCGCCATTACCCAGGGATTCTAGCCATGTTAGAACGCAATTATCAAGACACCAACTCCGAATCCTACAAACAGAAACTAGAGCAATATATCGTCAATCAAACCTGCGATGTTTGTCACGGCAAACGCCTCAAACCCGAAAGCCTTGCCGTCCGTTTAGGACAATATCATATCGATGAATTAACCAGCGTTCCCATTCGCGAAACCCTAAACCGAATTGATGACTTTCAACTCACCCCCAGACAAGCCTTAATTGGGGAATTAGCCCTCAAAGAAATACAAGCCCGCTTAAACTTTTTACTCGATGTTGGCTTAGACTATTTAACCCTCGATCGTGCCGCCATGACCTTATCCGGTGGCGAAGCCCAACGCATTCGTTTAGCCACCCAAATTGGTGCGGGTTTAACCGGGGTTTTATATGTATTAGATGAACCGAGTATTGGCTTACATCAACGGGATAATCATCGCTTACTGAATACCCTGAAAAAACTGCGAGATTTAGGCAATACTTTAATCGTAGTCGAACACGATGAAGAAACCATCCGCAATGCCGATCGCGTCATTGACATTGGCCCGAAAGCCGGTATTCATGGCGGAGAAATTGTTGCCCAAGGAGACATTCAAACCTTACTCGAAAATCCCGATTCTCTCACCGGGGCTTATCTGTCGGGTCGCAGAGTCATTGCTACACCAGCCGAACGTCGTCGGGGAAATAATCGTAGTTTAATTCTGCACGATTGTTCCCGCAATAACCTCAAACATATTAACGTCAAAATTCCTCTGGGGAAATTAGTTTGTATTACCGGGGTTTCTGGATCGGGTAAGTCCACATTAATTAATGAATTACTCTATCCGGCTCTACAACATCACCTCTCCCGGAAAATCCCTTTCCCCAGCGATTTAGACACAGTAAAAGGACTCACAGATGTAGACAAAGCCATTGTAATTGACCAATCTCCCATCGGTCGCACCCCGCGTTCTAACCCCGCAACCTATACCGGAATTTTTGATGCGATTCGGGCTATTTTTGCCGAAACCATTGAAGCCAAAGCCAGAGGTTATAAGCCCGGTAGATTCTCTTTCAACGTCAAAGGAGGACGTTGTGAAGCTTGCGGCGGACAAGGGGTAAACACCATCGAAATGAACTTTTTACCTGACGTTTATGTACAGTGTGATGTCTGTAAAGGGGCAAGATATAACCGGGAAACCCTGCAAGTGAAATATAAAAATTATTCCATCGCTGATGTTTTGAATATGACCGTTGAAGAAGCTTTAGAGGTGTTTCAAAATATCCCCAGAGCAGTCTCCCGCTTACAAACCCTGGCTGATGTGGGCTTAGGTTATATTAAACTCGGTCAACCTGCCCCTACCCTATCTGGGGGAGAAGCCCAACGAGTTAAACTGGCTTCAGAATTATCGCGACGGGCTACGGGAAAAACCCTTTATCTGATTGATGAACCCACCACCGGATTATCTTTTTATGACGTACATCACCTCTTAAATGTATTGCAGCGCTTAGTGGATAAAGGCAACTCAATTATTGTGATCGAACACAACCTTGATGTGATTCGTTGTGCCGATTGGCTTATAGACTTGGGGCCAGAAGGAGGCGATCGCGGTGGCGAAATTATCGCTGAAGGAACCCCCGAAGATGTAGCCCAAAATCCGAAATCCTACACCGGACAATATCTCCAAGTTGCCCTCGCACAATATCCCGTCGCAGCCACAAACTTAGAGAAAGAAAACCCTTCTCCTCCGTCTCCTTAAACCCAACGAGAGATGTTTTAACAATTATCAGCACAATCGCGGCAGTGTTTTTTTCATAATAAATTTAAATAGGGGACGTAGTGGCACATCAAAGGCTACCATAAAGCAGTAAATCTAGCTTGAGCAACAGCCCCTGTTTCAAAATCTTGAAATATTTTTAGCTCGGTTGCTACCCGTTGATTCAGTGAATTATTGCAGAGGATGAGGACGTGAAAGGAATTCAAAAAATGAAATTAAGTGTTGACTTCTATACAGTTGAACAAGAAATGAATGAAGTCATTAAGTTCAATCCCAATTTTCAACAGTGGCTATCGCAGTCGGCACTTTTCCAAATTGGGAAGGAAGAACCTCAAACCATGCACATTGCCGGACAAGCTGCGGAAAAACTTGTGGTTAGTTTGGATGACTCTGTGCGCTCAAAAATGATTGACTTTCTCCACGAAGCCATTATTGAAGAAACAAAAGATTTATTATTTCAAATCGAAGATTTAGCGATTCACGATGAGTTGACTTATCGCATTGGCAAATTAATCGAAATTTTGGAATGCGTCAAAAATCAGCAATATTACTATTTACAACGCCGGGAATAATTTACAATGTATAATTTACAATTTACAACGATAGCGTTATAGTAATTCTAAGTAAGAACCGACAGCCCGCCCTCGGATTATAAATCCGGGGCTAACACCAACAAAGTCCGCTTTCACGGACTCAAACCATTAAGTTAATGTGCGGAACTTAATTGTAATGACTATAATTACCAATTGCTAGATTTTGGGAATAACCAATAACCAACAACCAAAATGAAATTTGTGGGAATTGACTTAGGCTGGACATCGGGAGCCAGTGGGATTTGTTGCGTAGATTGGCGCGATCGCGAACTCCATTTACAGCACTTAACCCAAGCCACAGAAATCGACGCAATCTTAGCCTTAATCGACACTTGGATAACCCCAGAAACCGCCGCTTTAATCGCCGTCGATGCCCCCACCCTCATTCCCAATGAAACCGGAATGCGACTCCCCGACAAACTCACCCATAAACACTTCGGACGCTATCACGCAGGCTGTTACCCCGCAAACTTAAAACGCCCTTTTGCCCAACGAACAATCAACCTGGGACTCAGTTTAGAAAAACGCGGCTTTCGACACGCAGACACCATTCAACCCCGTCAAAAAGGACGCTATCAAATCGAAGTCTTCCCCCATCCCGCGATGGTTAATTTATTTCAACTGTCGCGCATTCTCAAATATAAAAAAGGGAGGCTGGGCGATCGCAAAATCGGACTCAATCAACTACGAAATTATATATTCGGGGTGCTACCCTTACTCGAACCTGCGCTGAATCTATCAAATATTGCCGACTACACAGCCTTAACCGTTGATTTTGAAAATTTAACCGGACAGCAAACCAAAGCCGTAGAAGACCAACTCGACGGCTTAATCTGTGCTTATATTGGCGCGTATTGGTGGTATTGGGGAAACGCGAAAAATCTGGTTTTAGGAGATATTTCCACAGGCTATATTGTTATTCCTGCGGGGGTGTAATGAATAGATTTACATCAATGCGGATTAATGAGAAGCGAAATCATGATTGGTTATAACCTCAGAAACCAATTTAATTTGATTGCGGCCTGCGGCTTTAGCGGCATAAAGAGCGCGATCGATGTTACTGAGTAAGGTGTCGCGGGTTATGCCATCTTGGGGAAAAAACCCCAAACCCCCCGATAAGGTTGTGGCCACAAGGCGATCGCCATAAGTGATGGTAGTATGAGCAAAAATAGAGCGGATATTTTCGGCTTTTTGATAAGCTTCTGTTAGGGAAACTTGAGGCCAAGCGATCGCAAATTCTTCTCCCCCATAACGACAGGGAAGATCGAATTTATCGCTACAATCTAATAAAATTGTACCGAGAGTTTTTAAAACCAAATCTCCGGCTTGATGACCGTAATTATCGTTGACTTTTTTAAAGTAATCCACGTCAATCAAGAAAATGGCTAAACTTTGCTGACGATCTTGGGCTTGTTGGAGTTGCTCTTTGATACTTTCTTCAAAAAAGCGTCGATTGTAAATTCCCGTTAAAGCATCGCGAATTGCTTGTTCTTGAAGTTGGGTTTGTAGTAAACTAATTTTACGAAGTTGGGATTTGAGTCTGCGATTGACTTTTCGCAGTTTTTCCTCCGCTTCATAGGTGCGTGTGATATTCCGAAAAACTAACAAATAGCCGGTAATTTTAGTCATGCGATCGCGCAAAGGCATCATTCTCACTTCAATATACTGTTCGCGAGTATATTGAATTTGTGAAATTTCATTTTTGGGGGATAAAACCACAATATCTTGCCATTCATCAAGGATCGCGATCGCGGATTTACCAATACAGTTTTTGGTTAAAGAAAGTAAGTCTAAAATAGCAGGATTTAAATCGATAATTCGCTTTTTTAAATCTAAAACTATCACCCCATCCGCTAAATTTTCAATGAGGGTATCCCGCGCCACAGGAATTAAATCAAAAATTTGATAAAGCAGTAAGCCAACTAAATAAGAAATCCCGGTCAGTAAAAAGCTCATGGGCGTAATATTCAGCCCTAAAGGTGTCAGTTTAAGCAAGTACGCTGTTCCCGTAACCAAAGGAAAAAGCGCTCCCAATAAAGCAAAAATTGCATTACGACGATAAATCAACGAAGCATTAATAGTGGCTTTAGCTAGATAGAAAATAGCAATAAAAACATAAATATAAGCACAGATAAAAGCCCAAATAAATCCCCAACCATGTTGATAAATCAACACATTACTTTGCTGAGGATGTTCTAGAAACCCCGTCCAGATGAGATGATGCCAAGAATTGGTTGCAGCCAAAATAAAATTACCCAAAGGAATGCCCCAAATAATAAGACGCTTCCATAACTCAATTTCTTGATGTCCGAGACTCAAATGAATAGCAAATAACAGGAAATAAATTAGGGTAATTCCCGATCCTAAATACTCTAAAGCTGACCAAAAAATTTTATGAGAGAATAGCACCGATCCAGCTTCTAATCCTGCCACAATTCCATAAGCCGCGATCGCCCCCATCATTTTGATAAAAGCAGGTTTAGAAGGATGAGTTGAACGACGCTTCAACGAAATCAAAATAACGAGGACTGAAACACTTGCGGTTAAACCATGAAGTAAAACATAGGGACTAAACTGAAAAGGCATTCCTAAGTTCAAAAAGAGGTTTGTTCGTGTTTGAGAACTATAAAATAGTTCTAGAAATCATAACTATTTTACTCAATATTACGCCACCAGCGTCAAAGCTTCTTGTTGTAACTGTACGGCTTTTTCTGTAGCTCCAGGGACTAAATAATAATGCGATAACTCGATAAAAACTTCACCGCGATCGCGCTTATTTTCAATTTCATTCGCCCATTGTACGCCCCGATCGAGTATCATTTGAACTTGAGTTGAAGCCCCTCCAGCTTCAGAAAGCTATAACGCGATCGCCCCCGTCCCCCCATAAAGTAATAAACTGTAACTTAAAATCGCGATCGCGCCATTGTAAATCATCCTTCCCCTATCAATTACTAATTACCAATAACCAACAACCAATAACCAACAACCAACAACAATGTTAGTTCCCATCACCCGCGAAAAATTCGAGCAACTCATCCCCACAATTGCCACCGCCACCCAATACGGCTACTATTGGGGCAAACCTCGCGTTTTTTTGCGACGGTTACTGATTTCCGTTGTCTCTGTTATTGTTATCTGGATTCTCGGTTTAATTCTCGGCGATGCCTTCCAAGGCATTGAAATTATTATTGGTTTTATCGCCGCATTATACTGGTTGTGGGCCCCCGTGTACTGGGCCAGTATTCGTAACAATTCCTATCGTCGCTATCCCTACAGTGGCTTTTTGCGAGGCGAAGTCTTTGATGTCTTCGTCACCGACGAAATAATCGGCGAAGAAGAATCCGTCAACAATCGCGGCGAATTAGTCATCATCGAAAACCGCGAGCGACGCATCAACATCGAAATTGGCGACGAAACCGGATTTACCACCCTCATCCAAGCCCCCCTAGAGCGCATTCACAAAGCCATCCAACCCGGCGACCTCGCCGAAATGCTGGTCATGTCCAACGAAAGAGACCTCAGCCGCATCAACAAGACCTCTGAAGCCTACTTTCCCCGTCATAACCTCTGGGTTGGTGAATACCCCTGTACCGCCCGCGATGCCTTTTTACAGGTCAGTGAAGACCTCGGCGGCCGCGCCCCCCGCTCCTCTGCTATCCGCCGCCGGAGGTAGGTTTTCAGTTATCAGTCATCAGTTATCAGTTATCAGTTTTGGGCAATCGGCTAACAAACAACCAATAACCAACAACTAAAAAGAATAACTCATCACGCGAACTGCCGTTTCCGAAGGCAAACTACTCGGTGACACCGCGAGGGTATCGCTGTTAACGCGGCTCACCTTGGCACTATCGACCAAACCCAAAAACTGCTCCAAGCCCTCAAGATCGCATTGAGGCCCCGCCGCTTGGGTACGATAGTGGGTAGGAATCACCAAGCGAGGATTCAGCATTTGCATCGCAGCGAAGGCTTCTGACGCATTGTAAGCCTTCGGCCCGCCCCCCACAGGTAATAACAGTACATCGGGGCGACCCATCAAAATTTGCTGCTCGATCTCAATTGGGGCCGCCGCGCCGCCCAAATGTAGAATTTTTACGCCCCCTTGCGTCCACAACCAAGCCACATTTTGACCGAAACGCCGTCCTCCGAAACGGTCGTGAGCGATCGCGATTCCTTGAAATTGGATGCCCTCAGCCCGATAAGCCCCCGGTTCAAATAAAATCTCCGGGTTTCCGGGTAAATTTTCGGCGGCCCCTTCATCAAACAACTGCGAGCTAATCAGCACTAAATCCGCTTCGACCCTCGGTAAGCGATAGCCCGCCGTACATCCTAGGGTGCGGAAGGGATTGACTAAAATCCGCTTGCCCTCCCCGCTAAATAAAAAGCAAGTATGACCCAACCATTTTAAACTCACGCCTTGGGCTTGAGCTTGAGCCGATGGCGACTTGGACAATGCCGTCGTTGCCGTGGCAGCTAACACACTCGCTCCCGCATAGCGTAATAACTTTCGCCGTTTCATATTTAATTCTTTCCCAGGTTTTTAATCTTTCAATCCACTGAATCCACCGTTGAGTTTACCCCCTAGCTTGACGCTTTTGCTCAAAAATGGTCTGTTCTAGGGGGGATGCGATCGCACTTTAGGGCGATCTTTAACTCGGCCCGACCGCAGATTCAGCCTTGTGAGTCAGCGATTGTAGGAAGTTGCGGAGTAATATTTTCCCCGAATCCGTTAACACGCTTTCTGGGTGAAACTGGACTCCCTGAATCCAAGGATAGTTCCGATGACGCACCCCCATAATCGTGCCATCTTCAACCCAAGCGGTCATTTCGAGGCTATCGGGTAAACTCTCCCGTTCGATCGCCAAGCTATGATATCTGGTGGCAGAAAAGGGATTATCTAAGTTTTCAAATACGCCCACCCCCGTGTGATGAATCGCAGAGGTTTTACCGTGCATTAAAACCGGGGCTGAAACAACTTTACCCCCAAACACTTGACCGATACTTTGATGGCCCAAACACACCCCCAAAATCGGCATTTCCGGGCCCAGAGTTTCAATGATATTTAAGGACACTCCCGCATCTTCAGGACGACCAGGGCCTGGGGAAATCACAATCCCATCCGGTTGTAGCTGTCGAATGCCATCAATGTCAATTTGGTCATTGCGATACACAACCACTTCGGCCGCAACGGGAAGGGTTTGACCCAGTTCTCCTAAATATTGAACGAGATTATAGGTAAAACTGTCGTAATTATCAATAACAAGAATCAAGTTTGCCTCTCTTGGGTTACGGATGTCAGCCCGCAATCTGTGCGATCGCACTGGTCAACGGCGGCAGTAATATTAACGCGGCTACCACCACGGCCGCGATCGCCGCAATTAACACCGCACCCGCCGCACAATCTTTGGCAATTTTAGCAAGTTCGTGATAAGTCTGCTGTACCGTCAAATCTACCACCGATTCTAAAGCCGTATTGAGCAACTCGAGTACCATCACCAAAGCACAAGTTAAGCTCACAATCGCCATTTCCACAGTACTAATTTGTAAGACCAGTCCTAAACCTATCGCGACAAGACCGAGAATACTGTGAATGCGAAAATTGCGCTGAGTCAAAAACGCATAACGCACGCCAGCCCAAGCATATCTAAAACTCAAAAATAAATTCGGAGCCACAGCCCAAGCCAAATGACGATGGGGAACAGGTGGCGGTGGTTCTGGTTTGGATTCCGAGGGTGGCGTGTTTTGAGAGTTCAAGACGGATAAAGGCTCTAACAACTGAGGTTTTGTTGTTTCTAGAGAACTTGAAGTCGTTAATCGCTGAGGTAAATTCATATCGCCAACCCAATCAAAATGACTGTTGTGGTACGGAGCCAACCAACGGCATTATAGTCAACATTAAGGAGAATTGGTATTTCCACTGACTGTCCGGTTTACATTTTTGGCTTCTGAGCTAACTTCCAGTAAATATCGATACACCCACCAAATTTAAAAACTGCTGTTGTTGGGTCAACATTTCCTGCAAGCGTGCTTCTGTGGGATGATCCCATCCTAGTAAATGTAGCAATCCATGAGCCAAAAGCCAAAGCAGTTCTACGGTTAATGAGTGCTGCTGTTGTTCGGCTTGGTGTTGGGCAGTGTCAATGGAAATGACAATATCCCCTAGATATATAGATTCGTCTGGGTGGAATTTCGCAAAATCCGGGAAATCCACATCAAGTTCTGCAAACGCTAAAACATCGGTGGGTTTATCTTGATGGCGATAGTCAGCATTTAAACTTTGCATCTCCGCATCATCCGTCAAGCGCAAGCTGAGTTCATACTCTGATGCTGGCTCTAACGTCCCTGAAAGGCTCCCTAACCAACGTTGAACGTATTGGCTCAGGGTATCTTCATTTACAGGACAAGGGCGCTGCTGAACGGCAAAAAAGTTGTCTTGGAGATACAGGGTAGCCGAGATGCTCTGGAGATTCTGATTGTTTTCCCTCATACCCACTACCGCGTCAAATAAGCTAAACCAATCAACACCGCCAGTAAGCCCATTGTGGACAAGGCAAAGTGCATCAGGGATTTGCCTCCTTTTCGCACCATATTCCGCATGGCGAGTTTGACGTAACTGGGGGGCGCTTCTTGGGTTTGGGGGGGAGTGGGCTGTGGTGTTTCGACAGGAGTGTTATTCATGGGTTATGGGTTGTTGGTTGTTGGTTGTTGGTTGTTGGTTGTTGGTGCGAGCATTATGAATTGTTCATTGTTTCTGTTCGCAAATACGCTTCAATAAATGGATCGAGATTGCCATCCATCACATCATCAATCGCTGTGGTTTCGACATTGGTACGAACATCCTTGACCATTTGATAAGGATGAAACACATAATTGCGAATTTGGTTTCCCCAAGCGGCTTCGACCATATCGCCGCGAATTTCCGCGATCGCCTCGGCCCGTTGTTCTTGGGCGATAATCAATAACTTAGCTTTCAAAATCGCCAAAGCCTTCTCTTTATTTTGCAGTTGCGATCGCTCCTGGGTACAGCGCACCGCAATCCCGGTGGGAATATGAACCACCCGCACCGCCGTTTCCACCTTATTAACATTTTGGCCGCCTTTCCCCCCAGAGCGAGAAGTCGTAATATCGAGGTCTTTTTCCGGGATATCTAGCTCGATCTTGCTATAGTCGAGGGCTGGCATCACTTCCACCCCGGCAAAACTGGTTTGCCGCTTACCATTAGCATTAAAGGGCGAAATCCGCACCAAGCGATGGGTTCCCTTTTCCCCCTTGAGGTAGCCGTAAGCATAGCGACCGAGAATTTCCAACGTCACCGACTTAATCCCCGCTTCATCCCCCTCAGAGAGGTCGCTTATCAACACTTTGTACCCCTGTTGTTCTCCCCAACGGGTGTACATCCGCAGCAGCATTTCAGCCCAATCTTGAGCATCAGTGCCACCTGCCCCAGCATTAATCGCTAAAACGGCTCCCTCGGTATCGTATTGCCCAGAAAGCAGTTGTTGTAGCTCAAAACTATCCAGGGCTTTTTGCAGTTGTCGCAGATTCATCGCCGCTTCTTCCCGCAGAGATTTATCCGTATCGAGTTCGAGTAATTCCGCGATCGCGCTCGCATCTTCAAGTTGCGCTTGCCATTTTTGATACTGCTCTAACGTCGATTTGAGATCGTTAAGTTCTTGAAGGATAACTTGAGCCGTTGACGGATCGTCCCAAAACTCCGGTTGAGCCGCTAACTTTTCCAAATCGTGAATTTTGGCATTGAGGGTAGGCAGGTCAAAGATACTCCTGGGTTTTACCCAGGCGATCGCTGACCACTTCAATTTCGCGTTTGATTTCCGTAAGTTCCATAAAGCAATTACTAATGACCAATTACCAATGACCAATTGACGGAGTGTTAGTCAATTGGCCATTGCGGCGTTACATTTCTATTTTACGCCGGAACGAAGTTCCCTTGAATAATCAAGTCGTTGTAATCAAAGTCACCGCCGCCGAACAAATCTTCAGCCCCGAAGGTATTGTTACCCAACAAGCGGAAGTGATCTACATTATCCGGGTTTGCCTCAATATAAGGGAAGAACATATGCGGTCCGCCGCCGGGTAAGTTGTCGGGATTTTGTTCTAAAAATTCTGCGACGGAAGCATTAGCAATCAAGAAGGGCGCATACAACGCATTCCCTTCTAATAAGCCCGGAACCACCCGCACGCTTTGATTAGAAACACTCAATAATAGGGTTTCAATGCGACGGTCGAGGGCGGCTTGAGCATAGCCCACATCGCCAGGGTTCAAACCGTCAATAGTGCCTTGGGGGTCGTCTACGCGGTACAATCCGCCTAAGTTATTAAATGCAGCTTCGCGATAAACCCGGAAGCTCGATCGCACTGTTCCAACGGTGTTGAATTGCGGAAAAGCTGAACTTCGGAAATCGAATAATTCTTGCCCTTGTAGCTGGCTTGGCCCGACTCCTAGGGGTATATTCTCCGTCGTCGGTTCAATTTGGACAACCACATCATTAAAACTGTTGTCGCCCCCATCTTCAAAACCGAGAGCAAAGCGACCATTGCCCACATCACGCACCTGTAAAGCGCCTCCGGGTAAGCCGAGTAAAAGCTCGCCCCCTGGGGGTCGTCCGGCTTGTACCGCTTCTTTTGTACCGCCGCGAATAATATAAAAGGCGAATTGGTCGCCACTTTCTAAGTCTAGAATCCCATTTTGCTGATTGGCGGTAAATTCATTAGGGCGATCGCCACTGCGTAACGCCGAGAATAACACCTGAGAGTTTTGCAGTGCCGCATTGAGATAATCCGTTGACCCCGGTTGTAAATTACCAATTGCGCCATTTGCCCCATCCACCTTAAACAAACCAATTTCGTTGATTAAGTTGGTATCAGTACCACTGAGTACATATCGCAAATTCGCCGCCGTAATGGTGAAGATGTTATTCCCATCTACAGTTAACTGGGGATTCCCACCGCCCGGTTGGCCTGGGACACCGCCACCGCCACCGGGTAGAATCGTCCCCGCCAAGTTAAAGGTATAATTGGCTTCGTTAAAGTCATTAGTATCAAACTGAATTGCCCCAGTAATCGCTCCTTGGAAATCGGGAACCGCTTGGAGTTGCAATTGAGCTGTGTCTCCAGCATTAATGGTTGAGGGGAAAGTCCCGACTAATTGCAAACCATTAGGCAAACGCAAGTTACTGAGTAACAAGGGTTCTGTCCCGGTATTAGCAATAGTAAACGTCAGAGTAGCCCCTGGCGCTAACTGATCAAAGTCAAACGATCCTGAAGTGGCAATGGGATTGCCATCTGGACCGAACACGTCAACTTCTGGCCCTTCTACCGTGGCTTCGATCGCAAAGTTGTAGGGATTTTGAAGGCTATCCCCGTCATTGTTAATAATTACGATCTCCCCTTGAAGCACCCCGGCATCTTGAACATTAACATCGACTGTAAAGTCTGCCGTCGCACCCGCTGCAACGGTAGTGGGAACGTTGGAGAGAGTGATTCCGGTGGGGGCAGTGATACTGGCAATTTGTAGCTCGAAGCCGGTTGGCCCGGTACTGGTATTGGCGATGGTAAAAGTTTTCGAGCCTAAAGCAGTCCCAGCTTGAGTCGTCCCTAAGTTAATCGCCGCCGTTGTCCCGTCGGCAATAACAGTACCCCCATCGCGCACTTCAATATCTGAAGCTCTGGCAACGGTTGTGGCATCGGTGGCAATATTGTCGGTTGGATTATTGCCTGTAATCACCGTGTTTTCTCGTGTAATCGTACCCTCATTTAAACCGACAATGCTACCGCTATTGATCGCATTGCCAGCCTGAGCTGTATTATTCGTAATGGTGTTGCTATCAAGATTAAGGATTGATGGGGTTGCTGCTGTACCGGATTGGCTAACAATAGCACCGCCTTCCCCTGCCGTATTATCTGAAATCGTTGTGTTGTTGATGTTTACAACCGCTTGAATGCCAGGACTGAGATTAGAACGGCTATCGATCGCGCCGCCAGAGTTGGTCGGCCCGGAACCGGCAGTATTATTCAAAATACGACTATTGTTGATCGTCATTGTGCCGAAGTTCGCGATCGCGCCGCCATCATCGGTCGCTTCATTGTTTTGAATCGTGGCATTGTCGATGGTGACTACACCACTATTCCAAATCGCCCCCCCATCGTTACCGGAGTCCTGCCCCACTTCCGAAGCTCGACCATCTTGCAAGGTTAAATTATTCAGAGTTAAATCCCCTGAAAAACCAGATTCACCATCGACATATATTAGACGAAAATCCGTTGCTGCTGCCCCACTGCGTTCGATGGTGGCACCATTACCGTTAATTACAATGGGGGTAAAGATTCTGGGTAACGCTGCAAAACCACGAGCAATATTACTCCCACCCGCAAGAATTTGTATCCCAGAAGTAAAGCTATAAGTCGCTCCCTCCGTTAAGTTAATAATATCTTGACCGGGATTCGCCGTTTCATCGTTAGCGTCATTAATGGCATCAATCAGTTGTGTAATGTCTTTGGCTTCAAAGACTGCCAACACGCCTTCGTAAGCCGCCATTATTTCCGGGCGTAAGGCGAGGGGAGACAGGATTTGACCCGTGGTAACTTCAAGCTGCCAATCACCGCCCTTGGAGGCGTTTCCGGTGCGGGTACGAGAAGCGGCGACAGGGGCTTGAATGAGTTGGCTCAAACCCTCGATAAACTGCTGGCCGATGCCTTGGGCGACTTCGCAACCATACAACAGTAATTCAAACACCGAGTCCCGAAAATGCTGCTGCCATTGTTGCAACTCGGCGGCGTAGTCATGTAGATTATCGAGTCTGAGTTGCGTATTGCCAATATATAAACAGCCAGGTTCTCCGTGAGAGATGAGGTGCAAACTTGTTAAATTGCGGATTTTATCTAAAGCGCGACTAATTTGCGTAATTCCGTCAAGTCGGGGGTCGAGTAATAAGACTTCTGACCCGTCTTGAATGCCTCGGGCGAGATGATGATAATCGGCAACGCGAGTATCGATCGCGACAAGCATTTTTAATTGTCTGGCAGAATGATTAAGTTCTACGGGTCGATGCGTTAAAACTTGGTGGCTCATGGTTCTTTTCTCACTCTCTCACATTATCGATTGCCAAAGACCCTGGTTATTTTTCAAGAATACCTTAGCTCTAGCAAAATGGAAGTCAAATTCTTGAGTTGATTGGGATTCCTCAACGCACTTCTTTGAGGCTTTCGATTTGGTCGGTGAATAGTTCAATAAATAAATCAATGGCGCGGCGATTTTCCCGCACTTTGATGTTGACACTCACAGCCATGCCCGATTGTAAGGGAATTTCGCGATCGCTTGCTACTAATACTTGATTATCTAAGCGCACTTTCGCCGGAAAACGGTAAAAAGAGTACTGTTCGTCCGGGGGAAGGGCATCTGACCCGACAGAAACGATTTCCCCTTTAATATCGCCAAATTCGCTAAAGGGAAAGGTATCAATGCGAATATCTGATTTCATGCCTTCTTGGACGAAACCAATGTCTTTGTTGGTGATAAAAACTTCGGCGACAAGATCGTCACTGGGAACAATGGAAAGTAGAGATTCAGTGGGATTGGCCACAAAGCCGTTAGACGCTTGTAAGTCGAAAATTGTACCTCCCACTGTGGCACGAACTTCTTGGTATTTGAGGGTTTGTTCGGTGGCGCTAATTTGGCTGTCGAGTTCGGTAATTTGCTTTTCGTTGCGGACGACGACATCGAGAATCCCTTGACTGAGTTGGCTGTCGATTTCAGCAATGCGGTTCGTATTGGTAGCCATGCGATCGCGCAGATCGTTTTCTACCGTGGCTGTGGTGGTAATGACCTCGCTTTCCCCTTGATTCATTTGTAGCCGCAAGCGTTCAATTTCTTGCTCGATTTGGCTCACTCTGGCTTGTGCGGTAACGACGGTTTGCCGTTGTTCGAGGTATTGCAGTTCCGCGATCGCGCCGTCTTCGGCTAATCTTTGTAAGCGGCTTAAAATCTCTTGTTCGTTGGCCAGTTTTGCCCTGGCTTCAGCCAATTCCAATTGGGATTGATTGACTTGGCGCTGGACTTGCGCCACTTCTAAACGGGCTGAACGCTCGCGGGCTGCGGCTTCCCGTTGGGCTGAACGGACTCGGGCCGCATCCCCTCCCGTCCCACTGCCGTCCATCGCAGCACGAAACACCTCTATTTCAGCAGCTAGGGCTTCTTTATTGCGAGTTAGGGCGACAATTTCCGGGGGGAGGTTAAGGGACGCGATCGCGGCTCGGACTCCGCCGGGATTTTGGGCTAAACTGCGATATAGTTCGTTTTCTTTAACCAACGCCGCCCGTTGTTCCCGTAGGGCTTGCAGACGGGCTTGTTCGCTATCGGAATCAAACCGAATTAATAAATCCCCCGGTTCGACGGTTTGACCTTCTTCGACATAAACCGCCTCGACTACGCCATTGAGGGGGGCTTGCACTTCCTTGACTGTTCCTTGGGGCTTCAATTGCCCGGTTGCTGGAACCACTTGCTCGATTTTGGCAACAAATGCCCAACCCACCCCAAAGGTCACCACACTGACAATTGACCAAACAATGGCCCGCGACCAAAACGGCGTTTGCCGCAGTACCACGGGTTGTTCAAAAGCGGTAATGGGGTCTTGTTGTTGGGGGTCGAGGGTGGTTTGATTTTTCTGAAAGGCAAGTCCTCGCTTGGGGGCCAGGTTATGGGAAGGCGTGAGTTTGTTGTAGCTGTTGGGTTTGTGTCCGTTGGGTTGAGTCATTTCAGTTATCAGTTATCAGTTATCAGTTATCAGCATCTAAGGGGCAGTCGGCAATCGGCAATCGG
>JBKHDX010000062.1:0-21529 GCA_046541115.1 Spirulinaceae cyanobacterium
AAATGCAAGTGAGTTTTCTAATTATAGCACAATTAATAAAAAGCCGCCCTAAAGGGACGGGGCTTTAAACCCAGAATTTTTGGTAAATCGGGAGAGAGGGCGCAAGCAATACGCCCTCTGACACCCAATCCGCTTACCACAACCCACTTATTGATTTAGTCCGCAAGGGCGGACTTTGCCCTCATTGGTTCCCCGGATTTCCAATCCGCGGGCGGGTTATCGGAATAGACAGTGTATCGAAATCGGATTTGGTATGACACCGAATTTGATTATTCTGGGCCGCTCTCACGGACTTTGCCCGATTAATCCAAGCTACGGGCTTCTTTGCCGGAATATCTCAACTGGATTTGCTTTTACTCCATTTCCAAATCCTTTAACAACTCCTTAGAAATCACCCCATGAATACCTTTAACAATATCCACCACTTGGGAGACTTCAAAATCAATGGCTGCACTTCCGAGGAGTAGCGCATCTTGCTTGGTGAGGCCATAATTATCTTCCACAATCCGTAAAGACTCGCGGACGGACTTTTTCATGGCTTCGTCGAGGTCTTCATCGAGGCCAATGGCTAACCATGCGTCGGGGGTTTCAGCCATAGGGGTATCGAGGGTCATATCCTTGCGGACGGTGAGTTGAAAGGTGGGGGTGAGGGAACATTCAATGGCGGTGAGGGCAACTTCGCCGTTACCTTGGGCGCAGTGGGGGTCGCCCGTGTAGAATAAGGCTCCAGGGACTTGTACGGGCAAATAGAAGGTAGAACCAACTCCTAAGTGTTTGATGTCGATATTACCACCATAAATCCCAGGAGGAACGGAATTAACCGCATCTTCGGGGTTAGCCGGGGCGACTCCCATAATGCCCATAAAGGGTTTGAGGGGAATGTTGATGTTGGGTCTGCCGTTACTGGGGCGGAAAATGCCGATGTTTTTGGTGGTGTCGAGGGGAATGACTTTGGTGTAGATGGGTGCGTCGTTTTCGGGGTATTCTCCGGGTAATGCGCCTTTGCTGTGACGGTTGGAGATTACGCCGTAGGGAACGCGGTAATCAATGTCGAGGGTTTTGATTTCGAGTACGTCACCGGGTTCTGCTCCTTCGACGAAAATGGGGCCGGTGATGACATGAGGCCCGGGGCCGCTTTTGGTGACGTTGGCTTTGACGGTAAGTTGGTCTTCGAGTATATTATTGCGGTCGATTCCGGCTTTGGTAAAGAATTCTACGGTGTCGCCTTGGTCGGATAAAATGCCTTCGTGAGAGACGGTATCGATGGTGACGCGATCGCCCGATTGAATGGTTAAAATGGGTTCAGCATCGGCGGTAAAGAGTTCCCCCCAAATTACATGGTCTGGGGTAGATTTGACCGTGTGCATTCCCATTTGCGTATAGGCAGGAAGGCCATTGCTGGCAATCACAGCAACAGCAATTAATGCCGCAAGTCCCCACGACCAAGGCTTTGTGAGGAAGGGTTTGATGAGTTTTTGCATATTGAATTGTTTTGAATTTGTCGAGCGTAATATCGCTTGACTATAGGTGCGATCGCGTCGGGGATTTTGTATTGATGATTACCAGATCGCGATCGCTTTTTAAGGATTTCTTAACTTTTCCTAATCCACTTCAAAGCTGAGAACCGAACGGGTAATATGGCGATCGTAGTCGGCATTTTCAATCGTTTCGGTATGCTGTACCCGTACCATCCATAAACCCGGAACAGAAATGCGGATTTGTGCGATGCCGTCGGCGTTGGTTTCGGTATAGTAGGCATAACTCACGGGAGTCTCGGTAAAGCCGTCATAGGTGGCTAAAACGGTGGTTGCGAGGGGTTCTCCTTTATAGAGAACTTGAACGGGTAAATCGTCTCCGAGTTGGACAGTTGCGGGATTCGCGAGGGGGATGATTTCGAGGAGTTGGTTGACGGGGATATTGTAGGATTCGTCGTCAGGAGAGGCGTTAATCAGGGTTTTGGCGAATTTTTCATATTTTCCACTCCACAACACCTCCTCCTCTAAGGTGGCTTTTGTGCCTTCTTTCATGCCTTCAGGAGTCATCGACCAAATCGCCCCCAGACGATGAGCAAGAAGGTAAGCAGGGCGATCGTTATCAAGGGCGATATTGCCTTCAATTTGGTTATTTTCAGGATTTGCTTGTAGGTTTATAGGCGTTTTCTCTCCATTTTGAAGGATTGCGCCTTCTACCAATTCAATATTTTCCAATTCCTCGGCTTCCATAAAGCGATGAGTCGAGAGAATGGCAAATTCGAGGGGATTTCCGGGGGTAGTGTTGGTGGTTTCCGGTTTGAGGATGAGTTCGTGGGCGATCGCAACGCTGGCAGAAATGCTAAAAAAGGCAAAAGTGGAGGCAATTTGTAATGCTAATCGCATTGTTTTCAAGTCCTAGAATAGCAAGCAAGTTCGCCTCAACATAACACGGGCTTTTGGGCGTTGAAAATGCCAGGAGAGGGGATTGGTAGGCAGTGGGGGAATTATGAATTATGAGTTATGAAAGGAGGGGGAGGAGGGGGAAGACAAGGAAGAGGGGAAGGAATGACCAATTACCAATAATCTCGTTCCTTACCAGACCAAAACTAAAAACCAGTAAAATAAGCTGTATTCTTGCAGCCAAAGATTTATGAGCTTACAAAACTTAATTCAAGAAAAACGAGAGGATATCCTGACTATTGCCTATAAACATGGCGCGTATAACATCAAAATTTTTGGTTCTGTTGCTCGCGGAGAAGACCGAGAGGACAGTGATATTGACCTCTTAGTAGAAATGGAATCAGACCGTAGTTTGTTAGACCGTATTGGGCTAATGCAAGACTTAGAAGACCTGTTAGGAAGAAAGGTAGAAGTGGCAAATATTAGAGGATTGCGCGATTATTTTCGTTCCCGTGTTCTCGCCGAAGCAATTCCCCTATGAGCGACGACAAAATCTACTTACAAGATATTTTGGAGCGGATTGAGCGGATCGAAGCTTATACTCAAGCAGGAAAAGCAGCATTTCTCGAATCTTTGCTAATTCAAGACGGTGTGATGCGTTGTTTTGAGATTATGGGCGAAGCCGTCAAACAGTTATCAATGGAACTACGAGACACCTATCCCGATATTCCTTGGCGGAGAATAGCAGGGTTTCGAGATGTCTTGATTCATGATTATATGGGTATCGAATTAGAAGAAGTCTGGAATGTAGTTGAGCGGAATTTACCAGCCATAAAACCACAGATTGTATATATTCTGCACGAATTAGAGTCTATCTGTGAGTAATCCAAGAGTAAAGGACAAAAAAGCTTTTTTTCAGGTTTTCCTGAGTACAAAAATTTAGTCTTAAATTTCAGCAACAAGGAGAAACGAGACAGTTTAGGGTGGGCGATGCCCACCATTGTTATCTGTCAAGGGTAGGAATTGGGTTTTGGTTAAACTGCTTCTGCGGTTACAATTAAACGCTCAACTCGAACGCGGCCGCAAGGTTCGATACTCTGACAATCTTGAACCGGAATCGTATCATAACTCAAACGGACTTCTCGATCGAGCAGAGTATCCTGTTGTTCGCAAATTTCAAAAGTCGCCCCAATGCGGTATTCTTGCCCTTCAGCGTCCGTTAAAGTGACATAACACATCAAATCTCCCTGCACCACTTCTTGGACGGTAGCGACTTCGGGATAGTCCTCAGAGGCTTGAGAAGGGACAGCAGCGGGTTCGTAAGTTACCATCCCGACTCCTTCTCCACCAGGCCCTGCATCAAACATATAGCTAAAGGGGTAAGGTTCGGGGGCGTTTGCCTCGGTGACGGCATCTCCGAAGGCGTATTCACCCCCAGGTAAGACGCATTTGCCATTCAAACCCAGATTATCGCTATTGAGGGTCATATTTTCGCAATATTCGCTAATATCATTTTGGGCTTGGTCAAAGAAAAATACATTTTCGAGTTCTTTGGTGGTGGGGTTGTAGCGATAAAACCCGTTCAGTCCGGTGATGTTTGCGTCGGGTCCGGCATAAATTCCGGTGGTGACATCAACGGTAAAGTTAACATAGGCGATCGCGGGTTCAGAAGTTTCAACAGAGGAGTCTACAGCAGTTTCTGGGGTTTCTAACGTCTCTACGGTTTCTGGGGTTTCGGTGGTGTCGTCAATGGCGCTGGTTTGGGAGTTGCAACCGGACGCGATCGCAACCACCATCATTAAACAGAATAATTGCTTCATGGTTTACCCATCTAGGAAAGTGTGTCAACTCTTCTACAAAGTTCGCGATCGCGATTTCGGTAACATAACAATTACCAATTACCAATTAAGGGATTTGGGCAACAACCAACAACCAACAACCAACAACCAACAACAAATAACTAACTCCTCGGAGTCGGAATCGAGACATCAACCGTCGTCACTTCAGGAGAAAGGGTACTCAGGGGCGGGTTAATCTCCCCTTGATTCCCCACCACCAACGTCACAATTTGGTCGGGTTGGAGGTACTCTTGAGCCACACGGCGGATATCTTCGCGAGTGACATTTTGTACCGCGTTTTGGTATTGGAAAATAAAGTCCGTCGGGTAGCCGTAATATTCGTACCGCAACAAACGAGACAGAGTTTGTTCGGGATTTTGGAAGTTAAACACAAAAGAATTCAAAATCGATTCTTTGGCGTAACTGAGTTCCTCTGGCGTAACGAGTTGCGATCGCAAATTCTCCAATTCTGCCATTATCGTTTGGACAAAGGGAACCGTCGCATCGGAACGAGTTTGACCCCCGGCGATAAACAAGCCCGGATAATCGTACTGAGCGCTCCAATAGCCATAAGCCACATAAGCCAAGCCCTGGCGCGATCGCACTTCGTTGAACAAACGCCCCCCAAAGCCGTTTAACACGCCATTGAGGACGCTCAACGCTGGATAATCGGGATTGCTCAATTCGCCGCCAATATGCCCCATTTGAATATAACTCTGAGTCAACTGCGGGCGGTCTACCGCAAACACGCCCCCCAGATGCTTCTGGGACGCTTCAGGGACTCCCGGTTTCGGTTCATTGGTTGCGGGGTTCCAATCCCCGAAGGTTTCCGCGATTAAAGGCTTCACAATGGCCGGGTCAAAATCCCCCACAATCCCCAAAATCATGTTTTCGGGACGCACATATTTTTCATAAAACCCGATAATATCCTCGCGAGCAATATTATCCAGAGTTTCATACTCTACCGTCCGCGCATAGGGGCTATTTTCCCCATAGACCAGCTTACGAAATTCCCTCGATGCGATCTCATCCGGGTCGTCGTTGCGTCGTGCAATTCCCCCTTGGATTTGCTCTTTAGCTAAAGCAATCTTATCTTCAGGAAACGCCGGTTGCTGAATTGTTTCCGCGAACAACTCAAACACAAAATTTAAGTCTTCACTGAGGGCGCTAAACGACGCATTTCCCGAATTAGTATCAATGGCTGTTTCCACCACCGCAGCCCGTTGTTCGAGCATTTGGTTAAGTTCATCAGCCGGGTGTTGTGTCGTCCCTCCAGAGCGCATCACCGTCCCGGTAATGTCAGCCAAACCCACCTCTGGCGCGGGTTCATAGCGAGACCCAGTACGAATCAACGCCGTCCCACTCACCAACGGTAATTCGTGGTCTTCCATCAAATACACCGTCATCCCGTTATCGAGTTGATAGCGTTCGTAATCGGGAATTTGGATTTCCGGGAGGGGGGAAAACTCTAGTTCAGTATAGTGTTTTGCTTCCGACGCGATCGCCGGACGATGGAAAATAACAACCAATAACAACGTCGCCATAGCTAACTTAAGCCCACGCAGCAGCGAACGTCTCGGAGAATGAATTGAACGTTTCATGTTTATTACTCTTTCGGCAAAATGCGGCCAATGGTGCGGTTTTCAGCAGTAAAGGTGGATTGAGCGACCCGTTGAATATCTTGGGGAGTCACAGCAGCAAGCGCCTTGAGGCGTTCAAATAAATTGCGCCAATCCCCCGTTTTCACTTCATATTCAGCCAATAACTGCGCCATACCCATATTAGAATTGAGGCTACGCAGTAAACTGGCTCTGGCTTTGGTTTTCACCCGTTCGAGGTCTTTTTCGCTCACTAATTCGGTTTTCAAGCGAGTCAACTCCTCATCAAAGGCTTGAGCCACTTCGTCAACGGTGCGGCCAGGAGCAGTCATGGCGTACAACACCAATAAATTCGGGTATTTGTCCCCCGGAAAACCGCTAAAGCCCTGAGCCGTTAAAACGATGCGTTGTTCTTCGACTAAAGACTTGTACAACCGCGAGGTACGACCATCACTGAGCAAGCTAATAATCAGGTCATACACCGCATTATCCGGGTCAGTGATTGAGGGACGATGATAGCCTTCAAGATACCAAGGCTGCGATTCGAGGTTTAATGTCACCTCGCGGGTTTCTTGTTGGGGCGGTTCGACGGGAATATTGTCTTCTGCCGCCGGACGCGCTGGAAAACGTCCAAAATAAGTTTGTGCTAGGTTGCGGGCGCGATTAGGCTCGACATTTCCCACAATGGCGACGGTTATCTCCCTCGGCACATAATGGGTTTCAAAAAACTCGCGAATGTCTTTGCGCTCTAAGTTGCGGATATCTTCGTCATAACCAATGACGGGCCGCTTGTAAGGATGAGTGGTAAAAGCGGTGTCTAAAAAGGCTTCGATGAGTTGACCAATGGGGGAGTTATCCGTCCGCAAGCGACGCTCTTCTAAGACCACTTGCTTTTCTTTGTAAAACTCCCGAAATACTGGCTCTAAAAAGCGTTCGGATTCAAGAGACATCCACAATTCCAGCTTATTCGAGGGGAAACTCGAAAAATATAGGGTATAGTCCGCAGAAGTCGCTGCATTTAAGTCTGAACCCCCTGCTTGCTGGATAATTTGCCCGTATTCGTTTTGTTTGGCATATTCATTCACTTGGGCTTGTACCCGGTCAAATTCGGCTTCTAACTCAGCCACTCTTTCCGGGTTGCCGTTTTGACGAGCCGCTTTGATCTCCTCGAATATTTCGTCTAATTTCGCCAATAACGGCTTTTCGGCCTCATAATCCGTCGTGCCGATGCGAGTTGTGCCTTTAAAAGCTAAATGCTCTAAAAAGTGGGCGGCTCCGGTTTTGCCTTCCGGCTCGTCTACGCCCCCCACATCAGCATAAGTCACCATTGAGATCGTTGGGGTGTTATCTCGTTGCAGAACAATAAAAGTCATGCCATTGTCAAGTTGAAACTCGGTAACATTCTCAATGGCTCGGTCAAGATAAGGTTGAATGGTAGAGGTTGTCCCAGAAGAATCTTGCGCGAGGGCTACCCCCGGAAAGGTACTCCCGGTGAGGAGAAACGCGCAAACCCACGCGATAATCGCGGGACGGTATAAGAGATGAATTCCTTTCGCTTTCAGTCGCGAAACGAAAACAGACCAAAACGTTTTCATAAAGTCTAGAGTTGGATGAGGATCGCACTTCTTACCAGGATAGCGAGTTCAGTTATTAGTTTTTTGGGCAGTGGGCAGCTTTGCAGTGGGCAATCGGCTTGTAGGGACGGGGTTTCCCCGTCCAACAACCAACAACAAACAACCAATAACCAACAACAAATTATAAAAATTTGGCAAAGTCCGTGAAAATAAGGATAACTGTAGAGAGGAGTCTTCGGGGACTATTCCAAGTTCCTTTTTAAAATTGTAAAAACAGTTAAAAACGAATGGTTCAACACATTTTAGTCACAGGTGCGGCGGGTTTTATTGGTTTTCATCTCAGCCAGCGCTTACTCAGTCAGGGCGATCGCGTGGTGGGCATTGACAACCTCAATGATTATTATGAGGTTAGCTTGAAGCAAGGCCGCCTAGAGATTTTACAGCAATCGGACGATTTTCAGTTTCAACAACTGGATTTGAGCGATCGCGACGGTATAGCCCGTTTATTTGCCGAAAATTCTTTCGATCTTGTGGTCAATTTGGCAGCCCAAGCGGGGGTGCGCTATTCCCTGGAAAACCCTTATGCCTATCTCGACAGCAATTTAGTGGGGTTTCTCAACATTCTCGAAGGCTGTCGCCATCATGAGGTCAAACATCTGGTTTTTGCTTCTTCTAGCTCGGTTTACGGCGTAAATAAGAAGATTCCCTTTTCTCTAGAAGACCCTGTAGACGAACCCATTAGCCTGTATGCGGCTTCTAAAAAAGCCAATGAGTTAATGGCCCATTCTTACAGCCATTTGTACAATATTCCCACCACAGGACTGCGCTTTTTTACCGTTTACGGGCCTTGGGGTCGTCCTGATATGGCTTATTTTAAATTCACCCGCGCGATCGCCCAAGACAAGCCCATTGATGTGTACAATGAAGGGCGCATGAAGCGAGACTTTACCTATGTAGACGATGTGGTAGAAGGGGTGGTGCGCGTTATGGCCAAAATCCCTGACCCCCAAGGTCAAAGCCAAGCCCGCTACAAAGTTTATAACATTGGCAACAATCAACCCGTTGAATTATTAACCTTTATTGAAACCCTCGAAACTTGTCTCGGTAAAACCGCGCAAAAAAATCTGCTTCCCATGCAACCGGGAGATGTTCCCATTACTTATGCGGATGTGGACGAGTTGATGGCTGATGTGGGGTTTAGACCGCAAACTCCCTTGGCCCAAGGGTTACAGAAATTTGTAGACTGGTATCGGAGCTATTACGAAGTGTAACAACGCAATCCCCGGAAAAACACGAAAATCCGGGGAAATATGCGACCATAGAAATATAAGAATATAACAGGGTTTGAACAGCGCGATCGCGTCATGATTGCAACAGTTAACGCGATCGCATCTTTAAACCCTGTATGGGAAGGTTATTATGGTCTATCAAAAAATATTGGTCGCACTTGACAACGCACCACAAGCTGAAGCGGTGTTTCAAAAAGCCTTAGAAGTGGCCCAACAATATCAAGCTGAATTATTATTATTTCACTGCTTGCCCGTCGAACATCCCGAAATTTCGGCCTATAGCGACCTCTACGGTCAAAACTTGGCTAACTTCTCCCGTATGATGCAAGATCATCTCACCCAAAACACCGAACAAACGCGACAATGGTTAGGAGCATATTGCGATCGCGCCAATCATGCAGGAGTCAAAACCAATTGGACTTGGAAAATCGGAGAAGCCGGAAAATGGATTTCTAAAGCCGCAAAAGATTGGGAAGCAGATTTAATCATTTTAGGCCGTCGCGGCCGCAGTGGCATCGCTGAAATGCTCATGGGAAGTGTTAGCAATTATGTCACCCATCACGCCGATTGCTCGGTGTTAATTGTCCAAGGTCAAAAAGACACGGCACTTACAGTTTAAAAATGCTGATTTTGGTTGCTAAACTTTAAAAATTGCCGCCCTGATTTTAACGACATTGCGGCAATTTTTTTAAGTCAACAAAAGGAGCCACCCTGCACGAAATCGAAGCCAATGTGCGCCAAATGAATCCCAATGTTATGATTATTCCCGTTTCTGCTCAAACTAAAACAGGTTTAGATGATTGGTTGCGGTGGGTCAAAAAACAGGTTATCCGTACCTAAAGAGAATGCTTTTCCGATAATTGACTGGCTTTTTGTTATTGGTGATGACCGCAAAGGAGAATGATGAAATTACAAATTTTATTACCTTGTCTTGCTTTATTTCTAGCCAGTGTGGTGTTGACTGTGGCTTTGAGCAGTTAAATTACACTCAAGTGATAGATGTAACTTCGATTAATCCGTACAATAATCTCATTATCTTTTTCCTGGCCGCGATCGCACCATGCAATTTCCCTACTTTAGTCGCTTATTTTGGTCAATTTGGTTAATTTACTTATTTCATTTTCGCCATCTAGCCGCCGGAAGCGATCGCTTTATTTTGTTAATGATGGCAATAGTAGAAAGAGGTACAATTCGACTCGATGCTTACTACCAAAACCCCTTTTATCAGCCCTACTTAGGCGATATTATTCTGTATAATAATCATGCTTACGCAAATATTAATACAGGCATATCCTTTTTAGCCGTTCCCCCTTGGTCAGTTTTTTATTTCTTTTACAAATTTATTCCCGAAACCTCTTTAATTCACCACGAAGCCCTGCATTATTTTATCGCTCATTTTGTTGGGTTTGCTTTTACAACCGCCTTATTTGGAGCCTTAACCGCTTGTCTAATTGCTTTAATTGTTGACCACAAAACGCAACAGCAATGGCGTAGTATCGGCGCAGCATTACTTTATGCAGTCGGTAGTATTGCTTTTTATTTATCAACTCGCTTAAATCAAAACATTCCCATTATCTTTATTGTTACTGTTAGCTTTATTTACTTATTTCTACCGACTCTAATCCTCCCTAAAAAACAAATTCCACGTTTAATTACGCTAGGTTTGCTATTAGGATTTGGCACAATAATAGACATGACCATGTTTCCGAGTTTGGCGGTAATTGGCATATTTCTATTAAGCCAACAACGCCACAGTTTAAAAAATATAATCTGGGTAGTTTTAGGTGCAATTTTTCCTTTATTTTTACAATTCATTTACCAATTCATTGCTTTTGGTAATCCCTTCCTGTCCCCTTCTCTCGTTTTAGTACAACAAAGTACCGGAGTTGAAACGGTCAATCCGGCGGCCATGGGCTTAAGTTTTTTAAATTTTGTGAATATTGCCCAGTATTTATTCAGTTTAAAAGCGGGCTTATTTGTTTATCTGCCTTATAGCTTATTGTCCGTTTATTATTTTGTCCGTTTTTGGCGAACATCCGCCGTTTTAAATTCTGCCGAAAAACGCTTTATCGCCGCCTTATTCGGTATTTATTTAATATTTTTATTAGTGCTACCGTCTCGTTATCTTTACCCTTTATTCGGGCCGCGGTATATGGCACCTGTTATCCCGTTTATGAGTATATTATTTGCCCTGTATTGGCGATCGCAAGAATTTAAGTTAGGGGTAATTCTGATCGCATTCAGCTTCTTATTTAACCTCGCAGGCGCACAACTTGGCAACGACACCAACAATATTTTAGCGACCACCGCGATCTATAGCCTGCGTGGCCCTTGGTTACCCGTAGTTGATTGGTTGCGGGTTCAACTGCCTCAAGCAACAGCCGTAGAAATCGAAATCCTCCGACCTTATGGTTTATTGCTTTTATTAGGATTAGTTTTGGGGCTGTTATGGGGAATTCCGCACCTATTCCCCCATAATTTTTTCAAGGAGAATAGGGGCCCGCAATCCAAGTTTCATCATCATCCTCCGCAGGAGAAACTGAGGAAGACGGAGAATTGAACGGTGATGCGTCTTCTGCGGCCAGGGTTTCATCCTCGTTGTAGTCGATGGGAGGGGGAGAGACAGCAGGATAAGCCCCTAGGGTTTCGTCTTCGGCGGACAGGGTATCGACGCTTTCATCCCAAGCATTATCGGGTAAAACCGGTTCGCCTTCAGCAATTTCGATTTGAATTTTGGAGTCGGTGTCAAAAAAAGCCGAATCGGGAAAGTCTGAAAGTTGGAGATTGGGGCCGAGGGATTGACTGTACTCTTGGAATTCTTCCCAAGAAAAGAAAGCACCACTGCGAATGCCTAAGTTGCGGTGTTCTGGGTCGAGTTGAGCTTGAAATAAACAAGCATTGCTGAGATTGGCCGCATTCAGATTTGCCCCGAGTAAATTTGCCCCCGATAAATCGGCCCCTTCGAGATTCGCTTGAGCGAGATTGCTATGTTGAAGGTTAGCGGCGGCTAAACTGGCCCAAGATAAGTTAGCTTGGGCCAAATTAGCAGAAACCAAATCAGCGCGATTGAGTTCGGCGATCGCGAGATTGACCTGAAAAAAGTTAACCTCTGGTAACATGGCTTGATTTAAACTTGCCCCCGGCAGTTGCAGTTGGCTCAAATGCTGCCGCACCCGACTATAGAAGCAAGTGGGAGATAAAACGGCAATTCGGGAAATAAAGGTCGCAAAGCGGTCAGAATCAAACTCCTGGGGGCGATTGGGGTCGCCACAAGGATAAAAAGGAATCCCGGCGGCTTGGCCGAGACGACATAACAGCAAAAAAGTATTTAAACCCGTGGCCGCGTCGAGTTGAGCCACGTTATGAGAATTATGCAGTTGTCTTAATCGTTCGTGACTGCGATGAGCAATGCCTTCATCCAGCCAGCGGCCTTGACAGTAAGACCGCCAAAAGCTGTACAACCGCTCAAATAACATCTTGAGGGCAAAAGTTTGGGGATTGCGTTGTTGGCGGCGACGGAGGTATTCAATGCACAACTGTTCCATTTCCAGGGACAAAACCCCGTAGCCCAAGAGATTGTATAAATGTTCGGCAATGGCGGTGTTGGATTGGATGGTAAAGCTAACTTCGCCGTAACGGTCTTGAACTTGTTCGGTAATGGTTTGGAGACGTTTGGCGATCGCGACGGCGGCCAGATAAGACCCCAAGCTAATATGAGACAAGCCGATTTCCTGCATAGCAGCTTCGGGTTTGGGGTGAGGCAGCGATCGCGACGTAAAAAATAAAGCCGGAAGCGGTGTATCTGAGGTGAGAGATTGAGATATCTTCCAAGTCCCCGCTTGAAAAATTTGTAGGGCCAAGGCTTCCATATAATCGCGGGTGGTACTCGGGGCGCGGCCGGCCAGCAAATTCGCGATCGCCTCGGTTCCCCGATTGGCGTGGGCCATGCCTTCACGGACGCTTTCGGGCAGTAACTTGCGGCCTTGGGTGTCACCGAGTAACCAGCGCTCGATCCGCTCGTAAATTTCAAAATTGAGTTGGGGAAGGGGCAATTCTAGAACATTTTTATCGAGCAAGCCGTCGCGATGCAACAAGCCCAATAAATACAGCATCAACGGTTGATGCACCAAATCCGCGATCGCGTTATTGTAATTGCGCTTAAACACCCCTTCGTCTTTGAGAAAACTAAAATAGCGCACCGAAATGGATTTCGATTGCAGTTTCGACCACTGGGTAAACCACTGCTGTAACGCTTCGCGATCCATCGGTTGGATGACAATGCGCCGCAGTTTAGTTTGCAACGGAAATAAACTCCCCACGCGATATCGACGAGTCAGTCCCTCAAAAGTACTCGATCGCCCTGTGAGTACAATTTTGTGCCGTAGAGGGGGATTGCTACTCAAACATTGAGCGTGAAACTGCATTAACTGGTCTACAAAAGCGAAATAATGCCGTAATTTGTGGGGAGACGGCGGCAATTCATCCAAGCCATCGAGGATGAACAATAGTGGCGGCGCTTGGGGCGACAGCCAGCCATCCCCATCACTAAACCGTCCTTGGGGAAAAACACTTTCGAGGGTTTGCTCGAAGGTTTGCCGCAGTTGAACGTGCCGCAGTTCAATTAAAACCGGCATCCACTGAGGATACAAATGGCGAGCCGCATCAGCCGCTAAAATTTGACAAAAACTGGTTTTGCCAAATCCAGATTCCGCTTCGATGGCCACAATGCTGTTTTCGTCGTCGAGGGTTTCGAGAAACCACTTTTGTAAGTCCACAGGCTGGGCGGGTGGAGCCGGGAGGGTCTGCGCTTCATTTCCCCCCAAATCCGTCCCTGTGAGGCAATCTTCGACGGGTAAGCCCTTGAGGGGGACGTAAATATCTTTGAGGGAAAAAGTAGCTCCTAACAAGGGTTCGCTCAGAGCTGCCAGCAGTTGAGCGCGATACAACTCCCTGGGGCGATCGATGGCGATTTCTTCGTCTTCGTCAGTCGTGCTGGTGGTCGCGGTGGACAGATTATTGATGCGACTGAGACTGCCCAAACGCACGAATTTTTGGAGTTGAGCCAGGGGTGTAGCGTTTTCGGCAATTACCGCTAATAAATGACCGGGTAAGCCGTTAACCAACCGTTGGGCTAATAATTGGGCTTCGGTGGTTTCGGCTCCGTTGACTTCAAACCAAGCGATCGCCAGGTTGTTCATTTGCTGTACTAAAAACGAGCCGCCAATTTGCGAGAGGGCTTGCTCGGCTTGGCTATCAGTGAGACGACCGGGCCGTAAGGTTTTGAGCAATCCTTGCAGTTTCGCATCCGTAAAGGGGCGATCGCTTTCTAAGCCCGCCGGGACTGTGGCTCGATTCAGCCAAGGTCGTCTTAAGTGGGCTTCTTGCTCTAAAATTTCTTGCAACGCCATCAAGTACGCCACTTGAAACGCTAACCAGGTTCCTTCGGAGCGCTTCAGGGGTTTTTTGCGACTGAGGAGCCGTAAAATTCCCAGGGTTAACTGAGCAATGGGTTGTATTAAATCGAGCGCCGAACGCAACGGCAACTCCAGCACATCCGCCACCGCACAAATATCAAACGGAGTCAGGCTTTTGACCGCCATATCCTGGATCATGCGGAAGGCTACGCCCGATACCTTGGCGTTGGGTGTTAAAAGGGTCTCTCGATCAACTTGGCGTTCTGCCAACCATTGCCGAATACTCAGACTCATGAATCAAGGAGTTGAATCGTTAAAAAATTGAGATAGCGGATTACCCCCAGAACGGGTAACACAAGGTTTAATGAAGGACACAGCAAAAATGGCGATCGCTTCCCTCAAAATCTTATCTTAACGTCGTCATTCATTCTTCTAAGAGAAAGGTCACAGATGAAGGGTTCCTTGACGGTCTGACCGGAAAAAGCGCTATTCTCGTAAATCATACTAATCCTGAACCTGTATTGACCTAGGGGCAACCCAGACTAGAATAACGCTGAAACCCGCAAAAGCGTCGCGATAAAATCGACCCAAAGATTTAAGATAGCAAGGGAACCCAAAACAATCTCATATTCTCGCCAACACTGGCATTTTCAGGTTGGCCTATCTTTCGAGAAGACCTCAACACGCCTTCGGGTCAGAGCTTATAGAACTACCAAGCATGATGGAATCAAGCATCTCCAAATCGTCTTCTTCTTCTTCTTCTGAATCCCCGCCCACAACGGGTAAAACCCTGACCGCTTCTCGACGTTGGCGATCGCCCCTCGTTCGCAAAAAAGTCATTCGCTTAGGTCTGGGGGGGTCTCACGATTTATCTGCCTCTCCTCACGCTATGGCTGCTCGCGATCGCGTCAGTCGCGGACGTTGGCTGAGTTTTTGGCTGATGGTGATGTGTTTGGTTTTAGGAGCTGGTTTTACCAGTACGAAATGGTTGTTACATCGTCTTCCCCCTAGCAATTGTCAAGAATTGTTACCCAGGGCCGCCGATAGCGAACGGCTTTATTGTTTACAGCAAGCGGTCGAATCGGGAGGACTTGAGGAAATTGTCGCGGCTATGGATTTTGTTAATCAATGGCAGCGAGAACATCCCCTGTACAGCGAAGGTCAGCGATTGCTCCGAAAATGGTCTGAATCTGCCCTCAATATGGCTCAAAAGGAGCTACAAGCCGGAAATTTGGCAGATGCGGTTAGATTAGCGAATTTGGTGCCGGTGCGTAGTCCTTTATATCCAGAAGCCCAGGTGCATGGGGCAACTTGGCAAAAAGACTGGCAACAAGCCGAACAAACTGCTCAAGCGGCGAAAATCGCGATCGCCGCCCAAGATTGGCCAGAAGCCCTCGCACTCACGGAAAAACTCAGCGAATCCCCTTTAGAATATTGGCGCAGCGAACGGGCTAAAGATTTGACTTGGGTGTTGAGTCGCGAACAATCGGCGGCGGATATCCTGCAAAACGCGGAAGCTCTAGCCGCTCGTCGCCATCCCAGCGAGATTGCTAAGGCTTTGCGCTCTCTCCAAGACATTCCGGCGGATACCCACATTAAAACCCTGGCCCGGCAAAAACAACAAGAGTGGAGCCGCACTTTACTCGAAATTACGGCGCAACGCCTCGAACAAGAAGATTATGAAGGGGCGATCGCGACGGCACAAGTTATTCCCCAAAACGATACTTATTACGCCGAAGCTCAAGATTGGATCGCTCTCAGTCGGGCTTCTGAAACTGCTCAGCAAGACGATATGGGGGCATTACTTGATGCTTTGGAGGTGGTACAACAAATTCAACCCCAAAGCCCTTTATTTCCTCAAGCCAAAATGCGAGCCGAACTGTGGCAAGCCAAAATTCAAGGATAATTAATAATGTACAATTTACAATTAATAATTAATAGTTAATAACTAACAATGTATAATTTACAATTTATAACGAAAGAGTTAACAACCAAGAACCAATAACTAATAACCAAAAACCAACAACCAATGACGAATGACCAACATCAACCTATATTTGATTGGCGACGATCCGGTGGTACAAATCGGGTTAGAAGCCGTATTTGCCGATATTCCTAATATTAATGTGGTGCTGCGGACACAACCCTCGGCTGCGGTTGAGACGATTCGCCGTCAAGCCACCAGCGAGCAGGTTGAAATCGCGTTGCTCGAATGGTCAATGCAAGCTGAACCCAGTCAAATTTTACAACTGTGCGATCGCTTGTTTCAAAACCGCCCCAGTCTCAAAATTGTTTTATTCTGCGATCCTATCGATTCCCAATATCTAGCGGCGGCTCGTAGCGCTCAAATTCAGGGATACTGCCCCAAAGGCAGTAATATTGAGACAATTCGCTCGACCCTCGAACAAGTGGCTGAGGATCGCCCTTGCTGGCCGAATCGGCGCGATCGCCCCACCACAGTTAAAATTAGCATTACCGCTCGTTGGCTCTACAACAACGCTCAAGGGGGTCTCAATCAAATTGACCGTCAACTCCTCCCCATCGAGCAACACCTGGAAAACGAAGATTTACCAATGCTCGATTGGCTATTTTGGACGGGACGACGACGGGAACTCAAAGTGACCCGTTGGTTGGTCAATCAATTGCTGCCGCCTTATATTGTGGCAGAATCGGAAACGGAAACGAACGCCCCCCCACCTTCGACTTCTGCTTCTGTATCGGGTTCTCAAACTAATGCCCTCGCGCCTCAAACCCCCACAGAAGCGACATCGAGCTTGACTGTGCCGCAGTCGTTGTTTGAAAAAACGCGGTCGCAACTCCAGTTTGACCCGGTTAATCGCACTCAAACTGCCTTACCCCTCGATATTCTCAAACCGGAGAAACAACGAGAATTGCTGTACATTGTACTGCGAGAAACCCAAAATGTTTTAGAAGAACTGCGTTTTTTAACTGTACCGCCCGATGAACTCCCAGAAAGACAAGGAGCGATTGTGCGGGAAATTTGGCAGAATGCAACCCTCGATTTTTACAGCAAATATTACACTGTCGCTCGCGAAGACGATGTAATCGTGGATGTGGTGATGCAGGATGCCCCCGCAATTCAAAGAAGTTTCCTGGATAAAATCCCGTTTGTGGCAGAATTATTAGCCTATTTGCTCTTTGATACGGCATTAACTATCGATCGCGTGGCTTATCGCAACGAATCCCCTGAAGCACAAGAACGGGCCCTACTGCTGCTGAACAACTTAATGTTGCAGATAGCCAATGCCATTATGCAACTACTTCTCAATCATTTTGCTGAATTACAAAACGCCAAGCAACGCCTCTACACGCCTCGCTATCAATCCTCGCGGCAAATTGCGCGGTTACGCAACGAACTGTCTTGGCAATATCGTCAGAATGTATATATTGAAGAACCGTTAGCCATTTTTGAGAGTCGCTACGAACTCTTGACGTTTCGCGGCAATGCGATCGCCCCAGGGATGATTCGCGCTTCCCGATTGGCGGAATTGACGCAACTGCAAGGGATTCCTTGGTTTGTGACAATTTTACTAGAAACCCGCGACGCGATCGCCCCCAGAGTCCGGGCTGTGGTTTCTTTTGTCGGCCGCGGTGCGATTTATCTATTGGTTCAAGTAGTAGGCCGCGCCATTGGCTTAGTGGGTCGCGGTATTCTCCAAGGTTTCGGAAATGCCCTGCAAGAAACCCGCTACGGTAAGCGAAGATAGGGTTTCGTTGTGTTTCGTTTCGATATCAACGCTGCATAATCATAATTGAACGAATGACTGCCTGTACTCGATCGGTAAATAAAACTTAAAGCCAACGATATCAAAGCGATCGCACAGGCCACTATTTTGAGCCGAGTAGTTGTCTTAACTGCGACAACTGTTGAGCATTAAATGCTTGTTTGAGGGTTTTAGCTGCCGCTTTCGGTTCGACAGGGACTAAAACTTGAGGGGTTTTCGCCTTAGCCAACTGTTCTAATTCTGGGCTAGGATGAATGGTATTGGCTTGACCCTGCGCGATCGCGTCACAGGCTTCTTTTAATTCCCGAATAATCACCGGGGCCAAAGTGCGATAAGAAAACTTAGGATTACTAATCGCCTTATAAGCCGCCTTGGTTAACAACTGCCAGCCCTTATTTTTAGTAGACAACTTCGCCAACTGCACGCACAAATCCTGTAATTGTTTGCGGTTTTGACGGTTCGCTTTTTGTTTGAACAACATCAGCATTTCCTTGAGGATATCTACTGCTTGCGCCGCGATTTCCACTGCGGGACTGTTAGGGATTTCAACCGGGGTTGATGGTAATTCTGAAGCCACCACACTCCCTTGAATTGGCTCAGAAAAACTCACTCCCCCACCCACTAACCGATTGAGATATTGTTCTAACTCCAGAAAAGCGGGTTCGGATTTGCGAATAACTTTATCTGCTTCATCATCTTGTAAGCCAAAGGGGCCTTCGAGTTGATCGAGTAATTCGCTGAGGGTATCGTAGCCCTGGAAAAACAAATCTTGCAGCTTATCATCTACGGGAACTTCTTGTTCTCGCAAGACTTTGAAGCAATCTTCTAAGCGATGAGCCGTTTTTTGGATGCTGCTATATCCCAACATTGCCGCCCCCCCCTTGACTGAGTGAGCCGCCCGAAACATCTCGTTGATTTTTTCTGGGTCTTGCACAACGGCGGATAACTCCATCAACCCTTTTTCGAGGGTTTCTAGGTGTTCTTTGGCTTCCTCGATAAAGTAGCCGAGGATTTTTTGTTGACTTGCACTATCCAAGGCAATTTCCCCCCATCATCGATCTAATTCCACGATAGCCGATCCTTTGTTCTTTGTCTTTTGTTCTTTGTCCTTGAATTGTCTCAACAACCTCTAAGTGACAGCAGACCATTTTTTCAGTTAAAAAACAACAGTCAACCGTCATCAGTTGGGAATAGGAAGAGGAATGAAGAATGAATAGACAATCGGACAAACCGCCAAAATTTAATCCCTCATAATCTATAGTATTTCTATCTTAAAGCTAAACTCGCAATTCATAATTCCTTTCACTAATGACCAATGACAAATAATTAATGACTAATCACTAATTAAACTTTTACGTTCCAATAGAAAAGCCCGTAAACCCACACTTTTTGCCCCGTCAAAGTCTTCATTGCGACTATCACCAATGTGCCAAGCTTGATGAGGTTCGCAATGATGCTTTTCTAAAGCCTTGGTAAAAATTTCTGGACTGGGCTTGGCTGCCCCTACACTCGAAGAAATCGTGATGCTTTGGAAATAGTTTTCCAGTTCCAAACCTTCTAAAACCGCGTGTAGTCGGGAATCGAAGTTAGAAATAATACCCAAGGCAATTTGATCGGCTTTCCATTTTTTCAACGCCGGGAGAATATCGTCATAAATAAACCAAGGACTAGGGGTGGCAAAGTGACCGTAAAGTCGCTCGAAAAAATCCTCAAAGTCTGTAAATTGGTCGATTACGCCGATTTTTTTAAAAGTAGCGCGGGAAATATCTTGCCACCATTGATATTCTCGGTCTGGCACTTCGACTACATCCACCTCCGGAAAAGCGAGGGGCCCGGCAGCGTTGAAAACTTCAGTAAAGGCGGTGTCAATTTGAACTGGGTCGGCAACGACACCGTATTCTTGAGCGAGATTGCCGTAGATTTCTCCGACACTCCCCCGCACCCCGAATAATGTGCCAACCGCGTCTAAAAAGATGACTTTGGGTTTCTCCATTGTGTTATTGCGACAACAGTTCCAGAATAGGCTGAGTGACCCAGTTAAAGCCAACAGTTAAGCGGTGTTTGAGGGTGGGTAAGCGGTAGAGATAAGCGGCCCGTCGAGCGAGATAGCCCAGGGTTCCGTCGAACTGCATCCCCAAACCGGAAACTGTGGCATCGTGAGTCCCTAAAGCCATCATTTCACCTAAAGGCTGATAGCGGAAGGGGAGGAGGGGACGATTTGTGATGGTCGCCCACAAATTCCAAGCGCAGTAATCGGCTTGTTGGATGGCGGCCTGGGCGGTGGGGGGAACTTGTTGATGGTTGATGTCTTGACAAGCGGCTAGGTCGCCGAGAGCGAAGATTTCGGGACGCTGAGTGGTTTGGAGGGTGGGGGCGATCGCGATTTGACCGCTTTGATGGTGTTCGAGGTCGAGGTTTTTGATCGCGTCGGAGACTTTGCTTCCCACTGTCCACATCACCAAGTCAACCGGGATGGTGTCTACTTGATTTTTGTAACGTAGAGCAATACTGTCGGCGGTGATGCTTTCGATGTCGGTGTCGAGGTCAAGCCAGATATGCCGGGCTTCGAGGGCAGCTTTGGCGGTTTTGCGGTTAAATTCTGCCGATTGTCGTAAAATTTCACTGCCGCGATCGATAATGCGTAAACGGCCGCGATCGCCCAAACGGTCAGCCAGTTTACAAGCGATTTCTACGCCACTGTAACCCCCCCCGACGACAGCAACTCGGATAAACTCGCGATCGCTTTGTTCGAGCATTCTCAGGCGCTCTTGCAGGCGATAAGCATCACTAAGGCTGCGAAAGGGTATCCCGTAGTCTTTTGCCCCAGGAACGATGTCTACAGGCGTTGTACCCCCCATGGCCAACACCAGATAATCGTAGTTGAGGGCGGGGGCTTCTTCGCAGTAAAGGGCTTGGGATTCTAGATCGATATCTGTGACTGTGGCTTGCTCAAAGCGAATGCCTGTCCCGGCCAGCAATTCTTCAAAGGGTGGGGCGATTTCCCAGGTTTGCATTTCCCCGGACACCAATTCGTACAGCAGGGGCGAAAATAAGAAGCGATCGCTTTTGTCGATTAAGACAATTTCCGGTTGTTGCGATCGCATCCAGGGCAATTCACTCAAACGTAAAGCCGTGTAGAGGCCGCCGAATCCTCCACCTAAAATACATATCCGTTGCGTTGGTTGGCTCATAACTCTGGGTTGCGGGTTGTTGTGAGGAGCGTTTGCTTTTAAGGATAGCAATTACCAATAACAAAGGACAAAGGGCAAAGGATAAATGACTAATAACCAATGACCAACAACAAATGGTAAAATTATAGATTGCATCGTCCAAACTTCAGGAGGAAAATCATGTCCCGCAAGTGCCAACTCACCGGGAGAAAAGCGAATAACGCCTTTGCCGTCTCTCACTCTCACCGTCGCAGCCACAAACTGCAAAACGCCAATTTACAGTGGAAGCGGGTTTGGTGGCAAGAAGGAAACCGTTGGGTCAAACTCAGAATTTCCACGAAAGCCATTAAAACTTTGCAAAAGAAAGGTCTTCACGCCATGGCAAAAGAAGCGGGAATTGACCTCAATAAGTTCTAAATTTGTTTTTTCTCACGATAACTTTAAATTACGCCTGATAGCTCGCAATTGCGGGCTATATTTTTTGTTATTGGTTATTGGTTATTGGTTATTGGTTATTGGTTATTGGTT
>JBKHDX010000063.1:0-21490 GCA_046541115.1 Spirulinaceae cyanobacterium
GAAGAAGAAAGCGCCGACGATCTCTTTGGTGGGGATGAAGCATCTGCTGAAGCCGACGATTTGTTTGGCGGTGGAGAAGAAGAAAGCGCCGACGATCTCTTTGGTGGGGATGACGAATCTGCTGAAGCCGACGATTTGTTTGGCGGTGGAGAAGAAGAAAGCGCCGACGATCTGTTTGGCGGGGATGAAACCGAAGCGAAGTCAGACGAGAGTGTTACCGATCCTTGGGGAGATGATAAAGATTCTGCTGACGATTTGTTTGGCGGTGATGAAGCCGACGATCTGTTTGGAGATTCATCTGAGGAGTTAGATTTAGGCGACTCGTCCGATGATAGTGGCGACAGCGACGATATTTTTGATGATGTTTGGCAAGATATCAGCTAGTAGTGGCGTAACCCATCATTTTCGGTGCGGCACTACTGTCGCGACACAGTTTAAATGGTGGGTTACGGCGGATTGCTATAGTAGTTACAAATAAGAACCAGCAGTACATACCTACCGCCCGCAGATTAAAAATCTGGGGCTACATCCGTAAAGTCCGCCCCAAGCGGACTCGAAGATGAATGTACGGAAATTAATTGGAAGGACTATAGATTGCAGTCATAGCTTATGTTTGAGCCGCCTAACCCAACCTACGCACTTAGCCTCATTTTAGCTGTGTCACGGCAGTAGGTTGGGTTGAGGTTACGAAACCCAACAACCAATAACCAATAACCAACAACAAACAACCAACAACCAGTAAATTATCGGGAAAATGCTCCCTTTAGCTACTGGTGAGTAATGTCCAATAGCGGTCATAGACTGCGCCGATATCATCACTAACAGGAGAAATTTCCTCACATCGTCCGATCGCGGGATCGGGGGGAAATAAACTGGTATTTTGTTGTAGGGTTTCGGGGAGTTGTTTAAAGGCCAATTCATTCGGAGTCGCAAAGCTCAAACGCTTACAAATTTGAGCCGCGACATCCGGTTGTAGCATAAAGTTAATCCAAGCATAAGCGGCATCAGGATTGGGGGCGGTGCGGGGAATGACTAAAGCATCCGTCGAGACACAAGACCCACTGAGGGGCAAAACATAGCTTAAATCGTCGCTTTCGCGCATGACTTCGTTAGCATCGGCAGAATAGCACATAGCCAGCCATAAATCCCCGGTTAAGACTTGATTGCGCCAAGCATCGGAAGTAAAGGACGCGATCGCGGGTTTGAGCCGTTGTAGTTGTTCGTAAGCTTGGCGAATTTCCTCTGGATTGGTGGCGTTGTAGGAATAACCCAGAGATTTTAAAATTGCGCCGATGACTTCTCGCACATCGTTGAGTAAGGTAAAGCGTTTGGCAATTTTATCTTGATTTGCCCATAAATAATGCCAATCTTGGGGATATTCTGCTAATTTTTTGCGATTGTAAATAATGCCTGTGGTTCCCCAACTCATCGGGACGCTGTAGCGATTACCGGGATCGTATTGGGGATTGCGGAAACGTTCAAATAAACGCTCTAAACCGACAATGCGCGATCGCTCTAAGGGGGACAACATCCCTAAAGCTTTCATTTTCTGCACCATGTAATCGGATGGATACAAGATGCTGTAACCACCGCCACCACTAGCTTGAATGCGAGCCAACATGGCCTCATTCGAGTCAAACACATCCGCGATCGCCCTGTAACCCGTTTCTGCCTGAAAGCGAGCCAAGAGATCGTCATCAGTATAACCGGCCCAAGTATAGATATACAATGTATCGCTATCAACTGTTGTTACAGGATCGTCGCTGACGCGGGCTAAAGTCCAACCGCAACTTGATAAACCGAAACCAGAAAGGGTTGCTCCCGCAGTTTGCAGAAATTGACGACGACGCATAAAGGGTTATGGGATATTGGAGTTAATGCCTACCCTACTTTATCTTGTCCGCGTTGAGAATAATTATGTGTGTTCGTCGTTCCGGTAAAAAGCACTTGATGTTTCGGCTTCGGGTGTGCTGTTTTGAGTCGAGGAAATGTCAGGATGACGGGGAAGATGAATTGTAAAACAAGTGCCTTCGTTTAGTTGAGAATTAACTTCTAAACTGCCGTTATGAGCTTGGATAATTTGCTTGCACAAATGTAAGCCTAAACCCGTTCCCGATCGCTTGTTACTCCCTTGACGAAAACGCTCAAAAATGCGTTGGATTTCTTCGGAGGAGATGCCAACTCCGGTATCTTCGACGGTGAGGATTAATTCGTTATCTTTTTCTTGCAAACGGACTTCCACATAACCCGAGTCAGTAAATTTAAGACCGTTACCAATTAAATTGGTGAAAACGCGACGCAGTTCGAGGCGATCGCCCCACAATTTTACATTTTTATCCCAATGCAACCGCAGATCGATCTCTTTATCATCAATAAGGGGTGTAAGTTCGGCGGCGATTTCTTCAAGGAGTTCGGTCAGGTCAAATTCAATAAAGTTGAGGTGTTTTTGACCGACATCGTAACAATAAACTTCGAGCAAGTTATTGAGGAGATCGAGGAGATTTTTGTTACTCGAATGAATCGTTTCGAGGGATTCATCAACTTTCTCAGAAACTTCCCCAAATACCCCTTTCTGAATCAGTTTTAACATCCGATTCGCGGCAACTAGGGGAGTTCTCAGATCGTGAGTCAAACAGTGAACAAAGTTCTCTCGTTGGTCAATGCTTTGCTTAAGTCGCAGTAGCGATCGCACTCTCGCTTGTAACTCATCAATCCGGACGGGTTTGCGGATAAACTCATCGGCTCCTTCATCTAAGCCTCGCACCACACTGGGTTGTTCGTGGGCGGTAATCAATAAAATCGGAATAAAAGATAAGTTAGGATTGCTGCGAATACGCCGGGTGACTTCATAACCATCCATCCCCGGCATCATCACATCCAGTACAATCAAATCCGGGGGAGATTTGGCAATTTGGGCTAAAGCTGCTCGACCATTATCCACCAAGACCACTTCATGGCCTTCTTGTTCGAGGGCCAGTTGTACCAAAAAAAGGTTATCGGGGGTATCGTCTACAGCGAGGATATAGTTGGACATAAGGGAGCGTACTGCAATAAAAATTTGAATTAATTGAAGCTTAAGAAATCAGCATTGTTTGTAGATTTTACAACTAATAAACTACTGAACATGACGGGGAAATTCAACCCGAAAGGTCGATCCTTGATGCAGTTGACTTTCGACGCGAATTGTGCCTTTCATCATTTCAATAATCGATTTCGCGATCGCCAAACCCAATCCCGTTCCTGAATGTTGCCGAGTCAAACTTTGATCGAGTTGGCGAAATGCGTCAAAAATTTCGTTAATTTGTTGAGAACTAATGCCAATCCCCGTATCCGTTACAGAAATCGCCATGCGATCGGGGTCAGGTTCGTACAATTCAATACAAATGCTGCCGGATTCTGTAAACTTCACGGCATTAGAAATCAAGTTAATCAAAATCCGCCGTAAACAATTCCGGTCAACAATCACTTGGGTATTGTACAAATCCATTTTGACTTTGAGGTCTAACCCTTTTTTGATAGCCAAAGCCCGCATTTCTTCAACCGTAAAGGTGACGAGCATAGCTAAATCAACAGGTTCGGGGTTTAACTCCAAATGACCCGCTTCAATCTTAGAAAAATCGAGGATTTCATTCAACATGGTCAAGAGATTTTGACTATTGTTGAAAATACGCTCGACCATATCCAATTGACGATTTTCCAGATCGCCGTGTTGTTGTAATAACAGCATTTGTGAAAAGCCCATAATGGCATTCATGGGGGTTCGCAGTTCGTGGGACATGGTGGCCAAAAACTGGGATTTCAGTTGCGAGGCTTCTTGGAGTTGTAAGTTTTGCAACTGAATTTGCTGTCGTTGACGAGCGAGTTCGTCGGCTCTGGCCTTGAGAATTGCTTCGGTTTGTTGGCGTTCGGTGATGTCGTTAATCGTGCCGTAAGTGCCAAGAATAGGGCGATCGCCATCGGGAGAGCGAGTGGGTTGTCGCTCGGCTTGAACGTAAATTTCGAGCCAGCGAAAGTTTTTGTTTTTGGTGAGACAGCGATATTCGTATTCAAAGTCTTCGCGATCGCCTTGGATCAAATCCGTAAACAGTTCGAGGAGTTGCTCTTGGTCTTCTTCGGCATACACGCAATCAATAAAGGCGGTGTGCAGACTTTCTTTGATGGGATACTCGGTGATTTTAGTCCAAGCAGGACTAAGGAATGTCCAATTTCCCCGAACATCGGTTTGAAAAATCACTTCTTCGACACTGTTAACGACTTTGCGATACAAGCGTTCGCTTTGAATGAGTTGGTCAGTTCCTTGTTTCAGTTGACGTTCGAGTTCGGTGTTGAGTTGTTGAATTTCAGTTTCGGCGTTTTTGCGATCGGTAATGTCGCGGCCTTCGGGAATTAACAACACCACTTCGCCAAAGTCGTCGTAAATGGGTTTGATGGAAAAATCAATAATCACGATCGCGTTATTGCGACCATACACCTCCACTTCGTAGCGGATAAACTGCCCTTGAGCGGCAGAGGCGATCGCCTCTTTTAAATACTTTTGCTTCGGAGTGAGGGGTTGGTCTTCGGCATAAGTCCCCCACCAAGGTGCTTGCCAAAAGGGGCGATCGACCACTTGTTCGGCCCTAAAGCCCCCAAATTCCAATGCCGTTTGATTAATTTCGAGCAGGGTGCCGTCCGGGTGCATCACACCAATAAACTGAAAGGTTTGGTTAAATACAGCCCGAAAGCGTTGTTCGCTGGCTCTGAGGGCTTTTTCGGCCGCCACGCGATCGCTAATATCCCGCATCGCCACAATTGCGCCGACAATTTTATGGGCCACCGAACGAATCGGATCGCCATTGACCAAAACCGAACGGGGTTCGCCGTTTTTCGGGACAATTTGCATCTCAAAGTTACGCACGGATTCCCCTCTTAAGGCTCGCCACAAAGGGATTTCCTCAGTTTCGAGGGGGGCTGTGCCGTCAGCGCGATACAAACTGTAATATTCTGCCCATTGTTCGGCAGGAATTTCCGCTTGAGGCAGATTATGAAATTCTTGGGCGGCTTGGTTGAACAAAGTAATAACACCCTCGCTATTACAAGCCACAATTGCGTCGGACAAATTATCTAATAATGTATCGAGAAAGGATTGCTTTTGTTGCAGTTGAACTTCGATTTGGTCGAGGCGTTTGGCTTCGGTGTAGGTACTAATCCAACCCACTATATTGTCTTCATCATCGCGCATGGGTTCGCCGCGAAAGATTACCCGCCGATAACAACCATCGTGGCGACGTAGCTCTAGCTCGGTTGTGTAGCTGTTTTGCCATTTCACCGCCGCTTGCCATTCTCGTAAAAAGCGATCGCGGTGGTGGGGATGAATTGCATCTAAAAACTGCCAATGGCGCGATCGCGACTCTGACAATCCCGTGTAATCGCGCCATCGAGCGTTAAACCTTTGCATCCGACCGTAGACATCAGCTACCCCGGTCATGTGGGGCAAATAATCCAGTAACTCTGTTGGGTCGGATTGAGACAACATCGGATTAACTTCACCAGACACTGGAGAGCGAAAGGAAGTTGGAGATTGGCGAGAAGTTGAATGAGGGCGCTCGAATGAATATAGATTATCAGAGCGTTTAGCAGCGTTCATAGAGATTTTTGCTACCCAACTGGCGTTGGTTCGGTGGCAGCCCATTACATTAACAGTTTATTATGATTTATGTTTTTAACAGTTTCAAATACGAAATTTGCCATCGCTCGCTCTCAATGAAGAGACGGAATCTGCAGATTTGAATGATCCGGAGATACAGTATGGCGAATCGCTTTGAGGGCAAGATGCAACTCCTAGGTCAGTAAAATTTTTGTGACCGCGATCGCTCGTTTCGTTATTCTAAACTTGACTTGAGGATCGACAAACCTTGAACAAGCAATTGTAATAAATCAATTGCTTCTCTCCCTATCAACTCAGCATTTGAGTTGAATAGAGACCGCTTGTTTTATAGTAAAACTCAAAAATTGTCAATTTGCATCTATCCTAGGAGAGTTGTAAAGCCGACAGAGCGTAGTACCATCGAAAGGTAAATCGGGAAAAGTGGAATCTGCTCTTGAGGCCAAACCGCTCTACAACTAGAATGCTTACGTCATCGAAATGTTAACGAATTACTATAGTTTTTTCAACTTACATGACGGTTGCCGCTCCGACCCACTTTTTCCGATTATTGTCTTGCTTTTTGCCAAAATATGAGTAAAATCCGCGTCGTTTTAATTGAAGATCATCATCTTAGCCGAGTTGGTTTGGTGGCCGCCATGCAACAAGCTAAAAATATTGAAGTTGTGGGGGATGCTGCAACTGCCCAAGAAGGCTTGAACGCGATCGCGAGAACCAAGCCTGATGTCGCCGTTGTCGATATTGGTTTACCCGATATGGACGGCATCGAAGTCACCCAACGCATCAAAGAATCGCAAAAAAATTCTGGGTTTACCCAAACCAAAATTCTCATTCTGACGATGCACAAAAACGATGATGCGGTTTTAGCTGCCTTTGCGGCGGGGGCTGATTCTTATAGTCTTAAAGATGTCAGTTTGGATAACTTGGTGCAAGCCATTGAACTCACCCACGAAGGCAATGCCTGGGTTGACCCGGCCATTGCTCGCATTGTCCTCAAACAAGCTCGTGCGGGTAAGGAAATCGAAGCCGAAGAAGAAGCCAACACCCGCACCATTGAAGCGGTTGAACCGGAATATCAACAAATGTTGGATGCTTATCCGTTAACCGAACGAGAGTTAGATGTTTTGGAGTTGATTGTCGCGGGCTGTAGTAATGCTGCCATTTCCGAAAAGTTGAATATTACGGTGGGAACGGTAAAAACCCACGTTCGCAATATTCTCAGCAAGCTTTGTGCTGATGACCGAACTCAAGCGGCGGTGCGAGCATTGCGATCGGGATTGGTCGAATAAAACTGTAATATAAAGTTTTTGTAAAGCAATCTTCCTAAAGGGGGAGGGCTTTTTTTTTGAATTGAATCAAGGATTCAGACTCTAGCCAGATTACTTTTCTTAATCTTTAAGCTGTAATAAATAAAGAAAGAAACAAAAAAGCGAGTCAGACTATTAAATTCCTTTTAAAAAAAGTAAGCTGTTACGCATTTAAACCGCCGATTCCATTGGCTGAACCCTTTGGTGAGCTTGGATCGAGACAGAAATTTAAAGGATTAACAGCTTAGAATTTATTGAATTCCATGACAAGATCGATAAAAAATTCAGGCTTAGTCTGAGTTTCGACTATTTCTTTGGCAAAAGAAAATAACCAAAAAGAACTCATGATTTCTTTTTAATTTTTATCTTTTCCTAAAAATATCAGCGAAATCACTCTAATTTATTGCTTTCAAAAACTCATTTTATAAATTCCAATTCCCCAACAAAGATATTTAATAAAATCAAGGAGGTCGAACCATTGTGCAGAAAGGGAAAGAACTAATTAAAAAACCGATTATCTTGAAGGATAATTCTCGAATTTTATCAAAAATTAGCGTTAAAAACTTAATTTTTAATCATAAAACGAATCAACTTTTAGGATTTTTATTGGATTGTCCCAATAATGCGGGCCAAGAGGAGGTTCTGCTTTTTGAACAAGTGAAGGCGATCGCGCCCCACGGAATTGTGGCTCCGTCCCCCCAGGACCCTTTGTCTCCATCTCAAACTCAACATATCCAAGAAGCCGTAGAACAGAAAATCGTTCTCGAAGGTCGTCCCGTTGTAACCCCCGAAGGAGAATATCTCGGTGACTTGCAAGATTTGTATTTCGATCCTCACACGGGCCGAATCGAAGGCTATGAAGTTTCTTCTCTGAGCGATCGCCCCAAACAGTTTATCCAAGCCGTTACCATCGATCGAGGTCTAGAAAACTCTGTCGTCTTGATGCAATCTCCCGATGTTCGAGAAGTCTCAAAGCCGAGCTTGAGTGAAACCATTTCCGGGGCCTTAGCCCAAGCCAAACCCTTGTCTTTGAGCCTATCATCTCCCCCATCGGCAAAACCTGCGATTAAGCCTCATTCTAAAGTCAAACCCTTTTCGGGACGTTATCTCGAACGAGCGAAAGGCCGTCGGGTGCGTCATGCGGTCTACGATGGTCAAGGCCGTGCGATCGCGATTCCCGGTCAAATTGTGACCCAAAGTTTGCTCGAAAAAGCCCAGAAAAAAGGATATATTACCCAGTTATGCGCCGCCGTTGGTCTCGACACCACCGAACTTGTGAATAATCAATCCCATAAATCTCCGAGGGGCGATCGCAACTCGTCAAAGCGACAAACCGATCGCCGAGTCAAACAAGCACTCGGTCATCCCGTCACCCGTACCATTGTCGATGGCCAAAATCGGGTTATTCTCAATGTCGGGGATTTAATTACCTACCATGCCGTCGATCGGGCCCGCAAAGCCAAGGTATTACCTGTATTACTCAACTCTGTCTATCGTTCTCCTGCTTCAGCCAAGCGCGATCGCTCCCGTCAGAAACGACATCGGTAAAACCGGCATGATACTTATAGTTAACCCCCCTCAACAATGAAAACGTTGAGGGGGGTTGCTTTGAGATAGCAGCGAGAATTACGAAGTCAGTTGATACTCTTGTACCGATTCAGATTTTAAACGGTGGAGCAGTTTAAGATAAAGGGAATCTAATTGATCGCCAACGCCGCGCCAACTAAACAGATTTTCGACGCGATCGCGGGCATTTTCGCCAAGTTGTTCGCACCATTCAGGATCGGACAGTAAACGGGCGATCGCTTCAGCAAAGGCTTTATCATCTTGAGCAGGGGCTAATAAACCTGTTTCTTCCGGGACAACGGTAAACTGTAAACCACCAACAGCACTCGCAACCACAGGAGTCCGGCTGGCCATGGCTTCGATGGCCACTAAGCCAAAAGGTTCGTAATGACTAGGAACAACGCAGACATCCGCCGCACTAAAATATAGGGCCAACACATCTCGGTCTAAGCGTCCGAGGAAAGAGGTGCGATCGCTCAGTTGCAGTCGTTCAACAATATTTTTAATGCGCTGACATTCTTGGCTGTCTTTGTGACCTTCGCGGCTTCCCCCGGCAATATATAAATGCAGATGAGGTTGTTCGCGCACTTCAGGACGACCGGCGGCATTGACGAGGGTTTCAATGCCTTTACGGGGGTCAAAACGACCGACATACAAAACCATTTTTTCTTGGGGTGAAATACCGAGTTCGTGACGGGCTGTGGCGCGATCGACACGGCCAAAACGATTGATTTCTGTACCGCAGGGAATAATCGTAATATTGCCTTTTTTAGAAACGTGGGCCCTCATGTGTTCTTCTTCTTGAGGACTGGTTGCTACGACGCAATCAGCAGTTTCTAAACAAGCTTGTTCGATTTGTAAGCGGGTTTTCGCAATGGGGGTAATCGTGGCAGTATTGCGATACTTAATTGCCCCCAAAGAATGATAGGTATGAATCATTTTACTGGCTTGTTGCTGGCAGAGTTTCATTCCGACAAAACCCGATAGCCAGTAGTTGGTATGAATGATGGGATAGGTGATGTTGTGGTCTTCTTGAAACTGTAAAAAAGCTTCAACAAATTCCGGTAATTTCTGCAACAGTTGATTGCGATCGATGAATTTGGGTTCGCCCGCATCAAGGCGAATAGTACGACATCGGGGTTGATGTTGAACAATATGCTCTTGATCTGGATCGATCCGTCGAGCAAACATATCAACTTGCCAACCTTTTTTCGCTAAGGCTTCACCGACTTGTCTAACATAGACATTTTGACCGCCAGCTTCTTCTTGACCAATAGGAATGGCAGGATCGCCATGAACTGAAATTAAAGCAATACGTTCGCGATTTTGTGAAAACATATTTAATTATTAAAAACTAACGTTTATAAAGAGAAATTTCCATTTGATTCCACTTTAAAGATTAACTTGCTATTTCACATCAACCCAAAGAAATAAATAGTTAAGAATTGCATAAAATCTGGAAAAGCTAAAGGTTGTTGGTTTAAAATATGACCTGATTTGTCTAACTCAATCCCAGGACGTATTTCTAAGGAAATTAAGTATTTACAGGATGGTAAAGCCGATCTGAATGAGATAAAGAGTGAGGGGGCAATTAACCGGCTTTTGGGGAAATTTGTCTTAAATTTATTTGATTTTCAAGCAATAGTAAAGAGTTCGTCGTGTCATCTTTATTGCCCCAGGGACACTTTCCTCGAACGCGATCGCACCCTTCCCTCTAAGCTATACTGTCTCGAAAAACAGTAAATCATCGCGATATATAAATTTATCTCATCAAGGACCTGTGGATTACCTTAAGATTGACTTGCATTTATTAGTTGAAAATATCGCCTTTATTGTGGCATCTACCGCCTTTCTAGGGATTGTTGGGTGGTCGTGGCGAGAAGTTAAACCCTATTCCCTCCCCGAACCGCTCCCTGCTTGGTTTAAGCTGTGGTTTGGAACCGTACAAGTGCTTGGCGGTGTATTGCCCTTTGTCGCGTTGGGATTGTGGGGCATTTGGTGGGGATATACCAGCGTGGTCATCGTTTTGATTCCCTATTTGGTGTTGCTGGGTTTACAAATTTTGGTAGAAATGATTACCCTGCGACAACTGCGTTCAGTGGTGTGGGTAATGGTTCCTTATCTATACGTTCCCTATCGCGTGGTGCAGTTGTACGAAGGGTTAAATCACCTAGAACCGCTACCGGAGTTGTATTGGGTGCGAGTGCTGCTATGGGCGAATGTGGTGGTGTGGATTGGCAATTATCTACTGGATTTGGCGCAGTTACCGCGATTGTGGCGTTGGTCGGGCGATCGCGACTCCCTTCATAATTCTTAAAAAACGTCTCATCCTCGATCCTGTCTTCCTTACAGTTGCTCAAAAACTGGCAAAATTCAAGATTGAGGTTACTCAATGTGCTTTTCGCGGTGTAATAAAGGCGCGATCGCGAAAACGATCGATAATATTGGATTTTGAGGACAAAGTTGATGAATTTTAACCCCATCCGCTTTTTAACGATTTGTTTTTTCTGTGCGGTAATATTTTTGACCAGTGCTATTCCCGCTCAGGCGGCTCGAAGCCCCATCGATAAAGGCGCAGAGCAGTTAAACGAAGTTCAAAAAGAAACAGACAAAGCGATGCGCTCTGTACCAGACAATATCGAAGAAATCCAAGAAAAAACCCGTGATGGTCTTAATGCGGTGCAAGGCAGTGCAGACCGCGACAAAATGAAGGGGCCCGAGTCCGTCACTCAAACAGACACCATGGCCGACAAGTTCAAAAAAGGAGTCGAGGAGGTATTGGGCAAAGATTAGCCTTTAGCCCTCACTCCCAACCCCTCTCAACCGTGGGAGAGGGGTTATCCGTTTTTATGGGGCAGTCGGCAATCGGCAATCGGGGGGGATTGGTGATGCAAGCCCCTCCAAAGGGGGTCAGAAACTTCTTGCTATGGGGTAGACTCTAGAAAAAGGCTAAAAGCTAGACGCTTATGAGCATTCGGTTCCTCAAAAAGGGAAATTAAGTTTCTGGAGAGTTTTTAGGGGGAATTAGCCGTTAATCGCGAGAAAGAGGCGCACAATGAGGCGCAATCATCGACTCATCCACGGCGGTTTGAATGGCGATGAGACTGAGGTTGAAGTGATGAGCGAGATCGTTAAGTAAAGCGCTTTCAGCCAAAGAAATTTCACCGTTAGCGCGAGCAATACGATAGGCTTGGGCGATTAAGGGAGTGGCAAAACCAGAGTCGAGGCGTTCGAGCAAGGTATCGAGAGATTCTGGGGTGTCGAGGTATTCGGAAATGGCCGCAACCGAAGACGGGGAAAGATTGGTACAACTGCGAAGTTTGGGTAAGATTTGCGACCAATCCCCATCGGGATAACTGACGCGAATCACATGAACCAGAATTTTGTCCATGATGGCTCGTTGTTCGAGGGTGCTGACCCAATCGGCGGCACTGGCTTGACGGACGGCTTCGAGATCGAGTTTACCGTCGGGGTTGTTGCATTTGGCTTCGTAGTAACGAGCGGCGACAAAACCCAGGCTATAGAATAAGGCCATGTTGCTGGATGCACCGATGATTGCACCAATACCGGGGATAATTTCAGCAAAGCTCAGACCGGTTTTAATGACTCCGTTACTACCCAAAGCGAGGCCAAAAATAGCCAGGGCTTCACCTCGTCGGGAAGGTTCATCGAGTTCGAGGTCATAAGCGGCGGCGATTTCATAGACCATCTCGACTTGCATTTTGGTGATGGTGGCGATTTCGACCCCCAGTAGCGCGATCGCCATCGGCGGGATAAGATTAGTCATTAAGCCCACACCCCCCGCACTAATCGCTTTTTGGACGATCAGACGATGGGCGAGGTTGTTGGGGGATTCGTAGGGGTATTCCCGCCGCACTTGGTTGACGGTGGTTTGGACTTGTTCGAGGTTGACGCGACCGAGAGCAACTCCGAGCCAATCGGCTTTCAGGGTTTTGGTAAAAAAGCGTGTCAGGGGAAAGTCTGCGATCGCGTCGAGGGTTTTTCCGGTGTTGGTGGTGGTAGTGTCGAGAAATTTTTGACCGTTGGCAACTGCGCCTTTCATTAAATCGGAAACGCGATCGAAGGCTTGGTTAATGTCGGTATTGTTAAAAGAAGTCATTTTTAAAAAAATTATCCTATAGTAGTTATATAGTTAACAGTTCTTAGTTATTTTAGCCAACCTGCCGATCTTAGTCGCCAACTCGCTTCTGTCTTTGGCAACCTGTCTTGAGCTTGTCTTCACTTCTTCTTGCAGGACTTTGGGATTGAAACAAATTCGGTAGAAGCGAGTCAATCTTTCGCTTCTACCGGATTTGGTGAGATATTTGATCGAATTTTAAACTTAGACCAGCCCAGGGCCCTTACCACCAGATTGGTTAATTTCTTCTAACTCTTGTTGGCGACGACGTTGATTTTCTTCATTTTCTTCTCGAAGATCGCCCCGTTCTTCGACATACATTTCCGGTTCAATGGCGTAGTTATTGGCTAACCCTTCGCGGTCTATAGTAAAACCGGATTGGGTGTCGAAGTCTGAATTATTTTCCGAAGTTTTTTTAAAGTTTTCTTGTTCCCGTTCTTGCCGCGCCCCCGTTTCGGCGGCGGACAAATTCGGGTCATAGTTAGCATCAGTTTTGTTTTGAAGTGCCATAAAATAGTTCCTATTGTGTTTATATTTTGCAGTAAAAATGCAGAAATCTAGAAACTATTTATCGATATCCGGAACGATATCTGGGCGCTCTTTGTCTTGCCAACCGACGGGACGTTTGGAGTTATACCAGGCAATAGAGCCGATGGTTGCTGCGGCAATAAACCCAAGGACATACACTAATGTAGAAGCGTAGGGAAAATGACTTTCGGCCGCAGCAGTTTGTAGTAAATAAAGTTCCATAAAAATCCTCATCTCTTAATAATATCCATTTTTATGCTAAAAAATTCTGTATTCTTTTTCATCTTCCTTTCTAGAGATTTAGTAATCCGAATGCTTGATTTTAGCTGAGTTTTCTGTCCCTCGGCTTAGTCCCGAATGAAGATGAAATTTGGGTGAAAATTTGTTTAAATTGAGGTGATATTTTCAGTAAGTTAGAGGGCGCTAAACCTGTCGTGGGAGCAGATGCGACAATGGGGCGTTGGACTGGGAAAGCAGTACCAAAAGTGATAGTGGCAGGGGAAAAGAATGTGAGTAAAAAAGTAAAAGCCGTGGGCGTATTTGAACAGCGTCAAGATGTGGCGGCGGTGATTCAAGAATTACGAAATTATAACTATCCCCTCGATCGCGTGATGGTTTTAGCTAAAGAAGGGGATGAGAAAAAGCCGATCGCGGGGATGGATGTGTGCGATCGCGACGACATTCCCAAGGATGCCAATCTTTCCGGTCAGCATAATCTGAAAGATGCGGCCACCAGCGCGATCGCAGGTGGGGCTTTTGGCGGTGTAGCCGGGCTACTCGCCGGACTCACATCCCTCGCTATTCCAGGCATTGGTCCGGTGGCTTTTTTTGGAGCAGAAGCGACAGCCTTAGCCAGTAGTCTCTCTACTGGAGCCTTGGGCGTAGCTGCCGGGGGTTTTGTTGGGGCGTTAGCGAGTTTGGGCATTCCCCGAAAGCAAGCCAAAGTTTACAACGAAGATATCAAACAAGGAAAGTATCTTTTACTGATTTGCGGCCGCCAGTATGATACGATGCGGGCTGAATCGATTTTAAAACGCATGGATCGCTCTGGCACTAATTGGTCGCTGTATGAAGATGCTATCAATCGTTAACCTGCCCCTATAGGGGCGGGGAAACCTACACCCCCACTGCCCAAGAAACCCATGAATTTCCGTCGTTGGGTAGATTGTACTTACAATGTAATTTGATAATATTGACATAGTGATAACAAAACTAGGGTCTATTTTGAAAGATGCGATTGAAACCGAGCCAAGTGCGATCGCATCCTCAAATTTTGGCTGTAAATTAACTTAAGCCTACTCATCAATATGAATATTTTAAATAAAATTTTAACCCCCCTCGCTGTGGTGGCAACGCCCTTGTTGCTCTCCACGCCAGCCCAAGCAGAAAACCCCGCTCACGTTCAACGACTACTCGAAACCAACGCTTGTTATAGTTGCGATTTGTCGGGGGCAGATTTAACCGGCGCACATCTGATTGGTGCCGATTTACGCAACGCCGATTTAAGCGATGCAACCTTAGTGGGAATTAACTTAGAAGGGGCAGACTTAACCGGAGCCGATTTACGCAACGCCGACTTAGAAAACGCCTTTTTAACCAATGCCGTGTTTCGCTACGCCAATCTCAACGATGCCGACCTCACCAGTGCTACAATTTATGACGCGATCGTCGCTGGTGCATCGATGCGAGATTTGACCCTCACTGATGCCGAAATTGGCAACACTGCCATTGGTGTCGGCGGTCAAGCGCCTGACAACGAAGCAACTCCCCGTTATCCTTGGTAAGAAAGTTATCATTTCTTATCATTTGGCATGAACCAGTTTCTGGAGACGATTACCAGTAGTTTGCAGGAAATTATCGGGAGTGGGGTCAAACTCATTCCCGCTCTCCTAAGCGGACTCATTATTTTACTGCTAACTCGCTATGGGGCCGAAGCGGCTCAGAATGTTGCTAAAAAAGTGGGAGACGGTACGATCAAAAGTCGGTCATTACGGCTTTTACTGTCAAAAACGGCTTTTGTCGGCGCTTGGGTGCTGGGTATTTTATTAGCCGCCGTTATTGCTTTCCCCGGCTTGAATTTAGGAGATATTATCGCCACTTTGGGTTTAGGCTCGGTGGCGATTGGTTTTGCGTTTCAGGATATCTTTAAAAACTTTCTGGCAGGAATTTTGCTACTGATTCAAGAGCCATTCCGCATCGGCGATCAAATTATCGTTGAAGATTACGAAGGAACAGTCACACAGATTGATATCCGCACCACTAACATTCGGACGTATCAGGGAGAGACGGTTTTAATTCCCAATTCAACCATTTTTACCAGTGCTGTGCAAGTTCGCACTGCTTTTGATTATCGGCGTACCGATCTCGGCGTTGGGGTAGATTATAATACTTCCTTAGCCGAAGCGAGTAATGTTCTCAAAGGCGCGATCGCCCAGGTCGATGGCGTTGTTTCCGAACCAGAAATTGAAACAGATTTAGTCAGTTTTAACGACAGTTCTATTGATTTTATCGTCCGCTACTGGACAAACTCTCAACAAAAAGAAGTCCGTCGCGTCAAAACTCGCGTCATTCTGGCGATTAAAAAGGCTTGTGATGAAGCCGATATCAATATTCCTTATCCAATTCGCACCCTTTATTTTTACAACCAAGAGAAATTTGACGATTATCTCGAACCCAGTCCTGTTGATAGAACAAGCGCTGAGAAATAGCGGTTTCGCTAGAGTTGGGGGTTTCACATAGACAACTCCAATTTTAGGTGGTTTGTCTTTTTGCCAATCTCCGGGAATGGTCTATCTTAAATGTCAATCAAGATTTTGTAATTGCGTCTGCACCCATTGGCGCATTTCTTGAGCTTGGGAGTGGGAAGTTGTACCGGGGGGAATTTTATTTAATTCGTGGAGAATGCTTTGCAGTTGGGCTTGGGCTTGGGGAGGACGGGGGGAAGTGGCAAGGTAGTTTTCGACTTGGTTTTGGACGGTTTCGAGGGTGGCGATCGCGTTTTGTTCGGCTTCTTTGCGAATGCGAATTTGCCCTTGATAAGCATTATATTTGGCGAGGAGCCGTTGGGCTTGGTTATAGCGGTCGAGATTGAGGCTAGAAACGCGCCCTAGGGTACGAATGGCTTGTTCCCAGAGGTTTTCGACGTGCTGCCATTGAGAGACGGTGTGCGGGGGATTCTGGGACGCGAGGGCGGCTTGCCAGGCGAATTGACGGGCGCTTTCGATCAGGGCAATGGCCCGTTTTCCTTGGTTTTCGGGGCTGAGGTTTTGGCCGACGGTTTGCTGAAATTCTTGTTCGTAGGTGACGAGTTTATCTTGAGCAATTCCTCCGGCTAGGGTTTGTGGGGGGATTTGGGCGATTTGGTCGAGGCCGACTTGCCAGGATGCGATCGCGGCGGTGCGATCGGTTTCGGTATAAGCTTGGAGATAATCCCATTTCCCGGTTTTGAGGTTTTGTTCGGCGTTGGAAAGGGCGAGTTGCGCTTTGCTTTCTTGGGCGAGGGCGGTTTCAAGGTTTTGCAGTTGACTGCGGGCTTGCTGGTATTTGATGGGGCTGTAGTCGCAGCGATACAGGCTGAAATCGCACCCCTGAAAGGCTTGTAGGAAGTCGAGGGGGAGTTGGTCGAGGCGATCGCGGGCGGTGACGAAGTTTTGGCGGAGTTGTTCGAGGTCGTCGGGAGTGGCGATTTCACTCAGTTGATTTTGGGCAGTTTCGGTGGCGGCGATCGCGGCGTTGAAGTCGCGATCGATGGCAAAATAAGTGGGAATTAATAAAATCGGGGCAGTTTTGGCCACAGGACGGCGAATGGGGGCAAAGGGCAAATTCGCGATCGCGAGGACGCTCGCGGGTAAACTAATACTAATCCCGGCAATCTGCAACCAACGTCCCCAAGGTCGCGGCGGTTTTGGGGGGGGTGGTGATTGATGTAGGGGACGGGTGGGGATAAATTCCACCTCGTCTTCGCCCTTTTTTGTCCAGGGGGGTAACCATTCGGGGGTCATTTTTTGCAAAAACGGACGACGGGCTGTTTTTGAGGTTTGATGCTGGATTTTAAATAAAAAAGGCAGACGAAAACGAGTCATTACTAAATATTGGGCGATCTATTTTACATTTTAGAGATTTTGATGTCCGCCTCGCGATCCCGAAGGGATCCGCCTAGCGGCACGCGATCGCTACAATTAAACAAGAATTGAAAACAGTTATTACACATTAGCAATTTCTTATGCCTTTGATCCGTATCGCCCCTTCTTGGGCTATTGCCGAATCACAAGTTACCTCAGAACGATTTTACACAAACCGCCGCCGCTTTCTCAAAGGTTTGGTCGGGGCGGGAATTGGGGCGAGTTTATTACCTTTAACCGGTTGCGGTCAATCCGAAACCCAAAAGAATGCTTTAAAAGCTTCTTACGATTTACCTGCTCTTAAAAATTTATCTCAAAATCCGGCTTTTTCCCAAGTTAATCGCCCGGTCACAGACCAAGTTTTAGCCAGTCAATATAATAATTTTTATGAGTTTGGCGGCAATAAGTCAATTTGGACCAATGCTCAAGATTTACCCACAAATCCTTGGCAAGTGGAAGTGACGGGCTTAGTGAAAAATCCTAAAATTTATGACATTGACGACCTCAAAAAAGCGTTTCCTTTAGAAGAACGAATTTATCGATTTCGCTGTGTTGAAGCTTGGTCGATGGTGTTACCTTGGGCCGGGTTTCCGATGCGTTTGTTAGTCGAAGCCGTCGAACCCACTTCTGAGGCCAAGTTTGTTAAGTTTACCTCTTATTATGACTCCGAAGTAATGCCGGGGCCGGGTTTTCATTTGGGGTCTTTACCTTGGCCTTATACGGAAGGGTTACGCCTTGAAGAAATGGCGAACGATTTGGCTTTTTTTGCGGTGGGTATTTATGGCAAAGAATTACCAAAACAACACGGCGCACCCATTCGGGCAGTTTTACCGTGGAAGTATGGTTTTAAAGGGGCAAAATCCATTGTAAAAGTGGAATTTGTAGCCGAAGAACCGACGACTTATTGGCATAGTCTTTCCCCTAATGAATACGGTTTTGTTGCTAATGTTAATCCGAATAAACCTCATCCCCGTTGGTCGCAAGCGACGGAACGATTTATTAGTGAGGGGCCGGATTTGACTTGGGAAGAACGGGAAACTTTACCTTACAATGGTTATGGGGAATATGTGGCGAGTTTGTATGGTTAAATAGCAAGGTATCAAGGGCATAAAGTTATAAGCCTTTACCGTTTATTTTAACACTTTTTTCTGCAATTAAATCTGTTTAAATTGCCAAGATTACCCCCGGTTTCTGACCTGCTTACACAGCCAAGTTAAAATTTTAAACCAGAAACCGAGGTTCTAAAGCTTCACGAATTAAACAGATTGGATATTAACTAAACCGATGCGATCGCGTTTAAAATTTCCTGGTGTAATCCCCCATGACTGGCACAAATGCCGTGATTTTTAGTTAATTTGGAACTTTGGGAAAAATCGAGGGGTTTGCCCTGTAAATCTGTTACTTTTCCCCCGGCTTCTGTCACAATAATCGAGCCGGCGGCATGATCCCAAATATTTTCTTTAGAATGCTGTTTTGTGGCCAAAGGAATGCGAACATAGAAGTCAGCATCGCCCCGCGCTACAATTCCGTATTTGGCTTGGGAGTCCATGGGGAGGGGGGATTGGGTCATCCCTAAAGCGGCGGCGAGTGCGATTTGACGATCGCGATCGCTGTGGGCCGATTCAACGCTTTCAATGGCTTGTAACTGACTGGTCGTGGCGGTTTGGCGGACTTTCAGAAATTGAGGATTGCAGCCGTTGAGTCGAGCCATCGTTGCCCCTTTACCCTGTTGCGCGACAAACAACACCCCGGTTTCTCCGTCAGAATGGGGTAATGCCGGACAAGCGAGAATGCCAAGTTTGACTTGTCCTTCTTCGATCAGGGCTAGGGCGATCGCGTATTGATCTCCTCGCAAAAAGCCTTTTGTGCCGTCAATGGGGTCTAGGGTCCAGTAACGGGGGGCAATTGCACCATTTCCCTGGTTAATCCAGTCGATAACTTTACGGGGATTAGCTTGGGGGAGTTGCTCCCGGATGTAGAATAAAATCTGCTCTAAAACCCCAGATTGTGCTTTTTGTTGCAGTAAAGTTGCGTCTTCTTCAGCAATAATGGGGTCGAAGGGAAAAGCGGTGGCTAAAGCTTCGCAAATCAAAGCTTGGGAACCAAAATCCGCCACAGTCACCGGAGAGGCATCGGCTTTTTGAACGGATTGAGATTGGCGATCGCGACGCACTGCTTCACACAGTCTGGCTGCGGCTTGGATCGAGGCGATCGCGACTTGGATTTCTCGGTCGTACCGAGGTAAAGGTAAAATCATGGCCTTGAAAACGTCTCAGAAGGGTCGGGATAGTGGATGACCTGAAAAACGAGGCAATATTGCTCTGATATTTATTATCGTTGCAGATTGAGGGGATTTTGTCTGGGGTTGGGGTCATTGTCTTGCCAAAGAGGGGTCAGACCTATCTATGCATTGGCTAAAAATAAAGCTAAAATAAAATGTCTCGTTATCAAGGTGCATCGTTATGTCGATAACGACTCACGCGACTGGTATTAGTCGTTTGCGTTCGCAACTAGCACTGTATAGTAAGCAAAAGTTTACTGGCCGACTCGACATCACAGTGATGGGTCGGACTTGGAGTTTGTATATTAGCCTGGGTTTCTTAGTCTGGGGGACAGGGGGCTTGCATCAAAAACGGCGCTGGCGTAGGCAATTAGTGCATTGCGGTCATAAAGCCTATGCCAGTCCGATTACCTTTCGAGAAACCGACGAATACGAATGTTGGGATTATCACGCTTTAACGTTACTTTCTGAGCGACAGACCATCGCCCCTCAGCAAATTATGAGCGTGGTACGGGGTACGATTGGGGAAGTCTTGTTTGATATGATGCAGGCGATCGCGACGTTACCCGATCCTAATGCTTTTGAAATTCAGCCTCGTTTGGGGTTGCGACCTTCAAGTAGCAGTACGGGAATTTTACGGCGAAAATGGACTTTAGAGATTGAAAACGCCCTAAAAGAAGTTGAAATCGAATGGCAGCGCTGGATTAAAGCGGGATTAGTTTATTATTCTCCTGATGGTGCCCCTTATGTCCAAGATGTTCAACAACTGCGTTTGGCAACGTCAGCCTTACTGTATCAAAAGCTATCGGGTTTAGTCACAGGTCGCAGTCCGTTACGAGATTTAGCGGCGATCGCGGCCAAAGATGTTACCTTTTTAGGGCAATCCCTGAGTTGGTATTTTCGACACAACTTAATCGGCTTGCGTCCCATTCCCGATTTATCCACTTGTTATGTCATCACGCGGGGCGATCGCCCTCAGACTCCCTTATCCAATCGTATCAACGATGGCTCGCCTCGTCCCATCGTCCAGATTGATAGCTGCCCTCGCTCTTGCGAATTAATGGCGAATCTCCTCAAGCCCCAAGGCTACGATATTATCGCCATTCGAGAAGGGATACAAGCCTTGCCTTTATTAATGAAATGTCAACCGAGTTTAATTTTTCTCGATTCAACCCTACCGATTGTCAACGGTTACGAGTTGTGCAGTCAAATCCGCCGCATTCAAGACTTTCAAAATATCCCCATTGTGATTTTGTCCGATCGCAACGGCTTTATCGACCGGATGCGGGCAAATTTGGTGGGTGCAACGGATTTCCTGACCAAGCCCATTGAAGCCCAAAACGCGATCGCGATTGTTGAAAAATATCTCACAGAAGCCGAAACTTGGACAGGGGATTTCGCGAATAATCCTTCATAACTGCTCCCGAAACTTGTACCCTAGAACCAGCGAGAGTTGAGTTTGACAACCAATGAGCGATACGATTTTCGGCAAAATTATCCGGAAAGAAATTCCGGCGGATATTATCTACGAAGATGACAAGTCTTTGGCGTTTAAGGACGTTTCCCCCCAAGCCCCCGTCCATATTTTGGTCATCCCTAAAAAGCCCATTGTGCGCTTATCAGAAGCGACTCCAGAAGACCATGCTTTGATGGGTCATCTGTTGTTGATTGCAAAACGAGTGGCTGACCAAGAGGGACTCAGCAAGGGCTATCGCGTGGTGATTAATAACGGTGCAGATGGCGGTCAAACGGTGGATCACTTACATTTACACATTCTTGGCGGTCGTCCGATGACTTGGCCGCCGGGTTGATGGGGTGATAATTTCGCTGGCTTGACAAAGTTGGCATTGTTGTTTGAATTTAGCTGGTTTATCCCAAAGTTGTATTGGGGGGACTAGCCCCCCC
>JBKHDX010000064.1:0-21470 GCA_046541115.1 Spirulinaceae cyanobacterium
ACTGCCCAAAAAACTGATAACTGATGAGGCGATAACTGATAACTGATAAGCTAAACTGCCACTTGACTTCCCACTTGGCTGACAAAGTTGGCTAACAGTTGTAAGCCTGCGGTGGAGGACTTTTCCGGGTGAAACTGAACGGCGACGAGGTTATCGCGGGCGATCGCGGCGGTGACGGTTTGAGAACCGTGGGTTACAGTGGCGGCAGTGACGCTCGGATCGACGGGATCGACATAGTAGGAGTGGACAAAGTACACATAGGGATTATCGCCGAGTTGCTGCCACACCGGGAGATGGGGTTGCTCGAAGTTCAGTTGATTCCAGCCGATATGGGGAATGGTTAAACCGGGTTCGGGGTGGAAACGGCGCACCCTACCGGGGATGATGCCTAAACCGGGTTCTGTGCCTTCTTCTGAACCGTCAAAGAGGATTTGTAAACCGAGACAGATACCGAGGAAGGGTTTACCACTGGCGATCGCGTCTTGAATCGGTTTGACGAGATCCCGCGATCGCAGATGTCTCATGGCAGGATCGAAGGAACCCACCCCCGGCAACACCACTGCATCGGCGTTTTGGATGTCTTTGTGGGAGTCGGTGATAGTCGGGGTTGCCCCGGCGTTTTCTAAGCCTTTACAGGCGGAGTGCAGGTTGCCCATGTCGTAATCAATTACCGCGATCGCTGCCATAGTTACAATCTTGATTGGAAGAATTTTCAGCACGAAACATTTTCATTTTAGGGGATGAGGTTAAATTGCAAATGTCTACCCGCATTTTATTAACATCGTTTCAAACTTGGCTACCGCACCAGGTTTCTAATGCTTCTGATGATTTGCTGGCGTTAATCGCCGATCGGGATTTACCTTCGGTTTCTTTGACCTTTTTGCGGCAGTTGCCTGTGGATACGGAGTTGGCAAGTCAGCAGGTCAAATCGAAAATCCAAGCCATCCAGCCCCATTATGTGATTTGTTGCGGTATGGCAGAAACGCGATCGCAACTTACCTTAGAGTCTAATGCTGAGGGTCGCGATCGCCAACTCTACACGGATTTGAATCTCAGCCCCTTATTAAATTCTTTAAAAAACAGCAAAATTAGTCACGATGCCGGGAAATTTGTCTGTGAAGGTCTTTATTTTCAAGTTTTAAGTTATTTTGAAACCCTTTCTTTGCCAAAATCCTGTCTTTTTGTTCATGTCCCCATTTTGACCCTCAGTAATCAAGGGGAGATTTTGCAGGATTTTATGCAATTAATCGCTAATTTGGCACATTTTGGCAACCCTAAGCATTTTTGAGGAAAAAATGCAACTTACGTTACAACAAAATTAACAATATTTAATATATTAGAAGGTAAGCCACTCAAATATTGACTCAACAGTATGAATATTTTTTCTTGGATTCCTACACCTCCTCCACTTAAGCCTCGTTCAGAACCTTATGAGTTAAAAGAGCGGTTGGACTGGGGAAAACCTGGACTGACGATTATTGATACTCGTCCTTTAAATGACTACAACTGCGAGCGGATTACCGGGGCAGTTTCATTTCCAGGACAAGAATTAGTCAATCGTGCTTTACTGGCATTGGAATTAACGCGGGATATCTACATTTACGACGAAACCGACGAACAAACGGCAATTGTCGCCGCTACACTCCGAAAAGTGGGTTATCAAAACGTTTCGGAATTGATTGGAGGGGCAGAAGCTTGGAAAGCGATGGGCTATCCCACCGAAAAAATCTCTATTCAAGCCGCTTAGGAAATGGTCTGGATGTTAGAAATTTTCTCGAAAATTGTGATTGTGTAGGCACAGTTATATGCCAAAATAGAATTGTGCCTTGTTTTCATTCACGTTTATGTCTGATTCTCCTGATATTCACAGCGTGCAAGAACCCATCGAGCAGGCCTCCCCAGAAGTTCGCGCGATTGTAGAACAAGTCTTGCAGCTTGAAAAAGAAAAACTGTATCAACGCCATTCGCGCCACATTAACGATGATATTTTAACCATTATTAAGAATGTGGTGCAATGAAGTTAATCTCTTTACGGATGCGGAATTTTCGTCAGTTTTATGGCATCACTCCAGAAATTCATTTTGCATCGGGTCATCTCAATACAACGGTTATTCATGGCAATAATGGAGCCGGAAAAACGACGCTTTTAAATTGCTTTACTTGGGTATTATACGAGCGCTTTACCGCCGCTTTTGCTGAACCCGAAATGCTGATTAATAAGCGGGCGCTTTACGAAGCAGAGGTAGGAACAGAGGTAATCTGTTGGGTGGAGTTATGCTTTGAGCGAGAGGGCAAAAAATATCGCCTCAAACGCCAATGTTATGCCCATCGCGACCCCCACAAACGGATTCACTACAGCCAAGCTAAGTTGTTTATGCAACTTGCGGGGGATGATGGTTTATGGCACGTTCCCACGCAACACCCCACGGATATTATTCAAGGGATTTTACCGGAAAGTTTACACCAATATTTCTTTTTTGATGGGGAAAGAATTGAGCATATTTTTCGCTATAGCGATCGCAAAAGTACGATTGCTGAAGATACGAAGGCGTTGTTAGGAGTAAAGGTCTTAGACCGAGGGATTGAGCATTTGAAAAAAGCGAAAAAAACTCTACAACTCGAGTTAAAAGACGTGGGGGACACCCAGACTCAAAAGCTGGTTCGAGAGCAAAGTAAACTGGAAAAGGAACGCGATCGCCTACTACAACGACAGCAAGATATCCAAGAGGCGATCGCGCAACAAAAAACAGTTAAGCAAGGATTGAATCAGCAATTAGTCGATTTGGGGGGGGCAGCAGATTTCCAGCAACTCAAACAAAAACTGGAAGCCCAGGAAGTGGGCGATCGCGCCAATTTACTCACCACCAAATCAGATTTAAAACGACTAATTTCCAGTCGCGCTCATACCGTTTTCCTGCCGTCTTCAATCGCAAAATTTAGACAGTTAGTGGTCAATTTGCGTTCCCAAGGAGCGCTTCCCAGTGGGGTTAAAAAGCAGTTTATCCAAGATTTATTAGACCGTCAACTGTGCATTTGCGGCACGCCGCTACACCCCGAAACCTTGAGTTATCAACAAGTCCAAGAATGGCTCAAAAAAGCCGGATTAGCTGATATCGAAGAAGCCGTTATTCGCACCGAAACCCAAGCCGTAGAAATCGAACAACGCCTCGCCGATTTTTGGTCAGATAGCGATCGCTTATCAAGCAGTTTACAGCAACAACGGGAAGGTTTAGCCAATCTGGAAAATCAATTAGACGATCTGCGGCAAAAACTACGCACCTATCCCGACGCGGACATTCAACAACTACAACAACAACTTGATAAGATTGAAGTTACCATTCGCGATTTAACCCTAGAACAAGGCGCAAACCAACAACAAATCGCTCAACTAGAACTGGCTCTAGAGGGAAACCAAAAACAAATTCAGAAACACCAACAACGGGAAGATCGACAAGCTTTAATTCAGCGTCGCCTTCAGGCTACCCTAGAGGCGATCGCTTGTCTTTTAGAGGTGCGCGATCGCCTCGAAACCCAATTTCGCCATTCCCTCGAAATACGAGTGCAAGAAATCTTTAGTTCAATTTCTTTTACCCCCTATATTCCCCGGTTAAATGCCGATTACGAGTTGAGTTTAGTCGAAAACACTTCAGGCATTGCTTTTCCCGTGGCTGCATCCACCGGAGAAAATCAAATTCTCAGTTTATCGTTTATTGGGGGAATTATCGATCGCGTGCGTCAATGGAGTCAGCGCAACACCCTCATGGGCCCCGATAGCAGCAGGTTTCCGGTGGTGATGGACTCCCCTTTTGGCAGTTTAGACGAAATCTACCGCCGTCAAGTCGCCCACTATATCCCTGAGTTAGCCAATCAACTGGTGATTTTAGTCACCAAAACCCAATGGCGCGGGGAAGTGGAAAACGAAATCAGCCCTTTTATTGGCAAAGAGTACGTCTTGGTGTATAATTCCCCTAAACCGGATTGCGAAGAAGATTCTCTACAATTTCGCGATCGCATCTATCCATTAGTAAAGCGTAGCGAAGACGGATTTGAATATACAGAAGTTATTGAAGTTTCACGTTCCTAACAAAGAGAGTTGGCTGTATTTCCAACTTCGCACTTAAATAGAGGAGTATGTCTCAACTCCAGTGCTAAAGCAACAGCCAACTCGCTTTACGCTTTTGATTGATTTTTAAACCTTATGGGTGGGTTGTTGGGATTAACGGGAACGCTTCTTACGTCGTCTGGCAATGGCTTTACGCTTTTTCTTCTCAATGGGAGTTTCAAAGTGGCGTAAGCGCTTCATGTCGGCAAAAATGCCTGCTTTAGACACTTGACGGCGGAAGCGACGTAGCGCTGATTCAATGTTTTCGTTTTCTCCAACAATCACTTGGGTCATTCGATATCATTCCTCCTTAAATATTCTTGACAACCTAAATTAGCGTCTAATGTCAGTCTAGGTACTAACTCTATCGTAACAATAAACGATGAGCTAATCCAGGATAACCGACATTGACGCTACGATCTAGTCTTGAGGTGAAAAATTATTCAAACCTAAGAGCGATCGAGTTTTATTGAATTTAATAGGCAGTTTGCTCCCGACCGCGGCCGCGCGAATTGCCATTATTGTTGGTACGCTCGCGAGCTTTATTGACTTTTAGGGTACGACCCATCCACTCGGCACCATCGAGTTCAGCAATCGCTGCTTCTTCTTCGGCTTCCTGCTCCATCTCTACAAAACCAAAACCGCGCGGACGGCCCGTTTCGCGATCGGTAGGAAGGTAAACTCGCTTAACATTACCGTAATCGGCGAATACTTCGTTAAGCTGAGCTTGGGTAACGCTGTAGTTGAGGTTGCCCACATAAACTGACATGATTGTTTCCGGACTCCAGTGAAATCAAAATACTAATGAAGGGTAAGCGATTGAGACTCGGAAAGGTGCTTGCTGAAAAACATAGACAAACTTTTAAGGCCCGATAATCTGAATGCTTGATTTGTAGTTTAGCACAGAAATGCGATGGTGCAATACTAAAATAAAACTCTGGCTTCTCATTGTCAAAAATTGTCTACAAAATCAAACGCGATCGCGCTGAGCTGTAATCCTGAAAAACAACGCTTTACCCGTTCATTTCAGGGCAGTTAATGGGGGCGATCGCGAAATTTGCCGAAAAATTGTTAAGGGGTGTAAATAGTTAGATTATGAATTTTTTATGGCGCTTTTGGGATTTGGGATTGACTCTGAATCTTAAACATAAATGTTAAATAAATATTACTAAATCTGTATTTCATGCTTAATTATGCTAAACAAAACCCTAAAACCGGGCTGGTATTCCCGAAAATAATTTGACGGCAATCCCAACCCCAAACAAAATATACAGGCGAACTAAGACTGTTCCCACCAAGCTCGCATTTTCCCTGGATTCATCAAGCCATAGGGATCGACCGCTTTTTTAAAATTGAGTTGAGCCACATCAATCGTTTTGCGTCCCCCATCTTCGAGGATATAAGTGTGAGGATTGGCAATTACGGCTCCCTCCGCTTCATGATAAGCAATGATTTCTTGCAAGCGGTCTTCCGTGGTAAACCGCACCAACTGCAATCCCGCCGGAATCGCGCGGCCTCCCCCTCGTAAAAACTCCAAATGAATCATCACCTCATCGCCAAAATGATGATACATTTGCTCGACTTTTTCTAAAGTAAAATAAAACGTCTGTAAATAAGTTAAATTGGCATCCACAGCGCGAGCGTGCAGGGTGGTATGATTCCAAGTGTATTCAGCTAAAATCAACCCTTTCTGCCCCTCTTGGCTGGATTTATGGTAAGTCATCTCCCCAGCATACTCCCGCAATAAATCGGACAACGCCTCCTCACTTCCTTGAGACACCATCACCAAAGCGCAGGATTTTCCTTCAGGCAAATAAGATTGGAGCGCCGTAAAATAGGAGGGAATTGGAGCCGCATGAACGCTCACCAACTTTTTCCAAATCCCATCTGCGTCGCTGAGGGCTTGACCAAAACGAGCCGCCGTGAGAAAGTCATCAAAAACAATAATTTGCTCAGACCAAGGTAGAACGGGCGCTAGGGCGATTTCTAGTTCGATGATAATGCCGTTCGTGCCGTAGGCATGAGTGACTTGGTGAACCTCATCTCCCCTCAGTTCGAGAATGCGGGGTTCGTCTTCGAGGGTCACAACTTTCGCCCCTAAAACATTACCGCGATCGCGCAGTTGTCCGTAGGTAATCGAACCAATACCGCCACTTCCCCCGCTAATAAAACCGCCGATGGTTGCAGTGCGATAGGTCGAAGGATACATCCGTAACTCCCATCCCTGGGGACGGGCTTGTTTGTCAAAGGCCGCCATTTTGACCCCAGGTTCGACACAAGCCACTCCATCTTTAAGCCAGCGAATCTCATTCAGACGAGTAGTATCGAGAATAATGCCCCCTTCCAGGGGAATACATTGGCCGTAATTCCCGGTTCCTGCCCCTCGCACTGTCAAAGGCAGACGATGTTTGACACAGGTTCGCGCAATTTGTAGCACTTCCTCGACGGTGGTAGGACGAATTGCAACATCCCCCCGTTTATCCGCCAGTTGCGCTTGTAGAATTGGGCTAAAATGATAATAATCGAGAGATAATTTGGCAATTTGACCAGAATCGGTAATACAGTCGAGATGACCTAACTCTGATTGGATTATCTCCCAGTTGGGCGATCGCGTGGCAGTCATAGGCGAATTTGCATCGAAAATTAATGTTATCTACTAATTTACCGATTTTTGCTTTTGGGTTATTCAAACCAACTGGATCGCCAAGCCGCCTCCGCTTGGGCGATCGCCCATTCTCGCTGGCGTTTTTGGTTCTTTTTGTAGAGTTTATTGACTTGTTGAAGCAACTGGCGAATTTTGTGGCGTTCGGCGTTTAACATCGGATCGGTGAACTCCAGTTCGGATAAACGCAGGCGAATCGCCGCAACGTGCATAACCCTGTTTTCTCGATCGCTATTCTCGGCTTCGGCTTCGACGATTAAATTTAATAAATTGGCCCCATGACTGCCACTGGCCAGCGAATCCTCCGCTTGCATGGCCATTTCTAGCAACTTAGCCGGCAAAGCTTGGGGTAAAATGCCCGATTGATGCAGCAATTCATTGGCATCAATCGATAGAGTTTGCAGTTTCAGGTCGATGTGCTGTTCGAGAGACTTCAGCCCACCGATCAAAACATCAGGCGATCGCGCCTCAAAATCAAGCTGAGGGGGGTCTTCTGGGGGCTGTTGCCCAATCCCCTTAGAAGCCGATTGAGCCGCGTTGGTGAGGGCTTCTAAGGCTTCTGGGGGGAGTTCTTCGGTGTTGGCTTGTTGAGCGGCGGCGATCGCTTCTAAAGCTTCGGCGGTAATTTCTAAAACTTGGGGAGTTGGGTCATCGCTGTCCCCTTCAGGAGAAAGGGATTGGGGCGCTTCGAGAGGCGGTAAAGGGTGGTCGAGAAGTTGGGGTAATTCTTGGCGAGTGCGATCGCCCAATTCTCGCAAACCTTGTTGGAGAGATTGCCGTTGACTCAAAGACAACTTTAAAAACGCATCGGGGTAGGATTGCGTACAAATTTGATAACTCGCCAAAACCAATTGCTTTTTCGCCGATTCACCCAAAAGAGTTAAATATTGACCATAAGCTTGGCGCAACTGTTGGCCGATCCCATTGACTTCCGTCGCGATCGCCTCTAATTCTTGCTCAATTTTTTGAACAGACCTGACCATAACCATTTTAAAAGGCTTGTCTTCTAAGGGAAAAACTGGCCCTGAGACCGAAAATTCTGTCCCCAGCCAGCTTTTCTTAACACAGCATTACTTCTGCATTTGGGCCGCAACTTCATCAGCAAAGTTGCTTTCTTCTTTTTCAATCCCTTCACCCAAAGTAAAGCGACTGAAACGGCGCACTTTAATATTTTCGCCCAGTTGAGCTACCACTTGTTTAATCAACTCACTCACATCAATGCTTTGATCTTTGATGTAGGGCTGATCCATTAAAGAAATCTCTTTCAAGCGCTTGTCAATGCGACCTTGAATGATTTTTTCTTTAATATTATCGGGTTTGTTGCCCAAGTCTTCGCGACCCATTTCAATCCCCTTTTCTTTTTCCACAAAAGATTGGGGGACATCATCTGTGGTCACATACTCCACATTCGGACAAGCTGCAATTTGCATGGCGATATCGCGCACCAAGCTTTTAAACTCATCCCGACGGGCTACAAAGTCGGTTTCGCAGTTGACTTCCACCAACACACCCACGCGGCCACCGGTATGAATATAGCTGTCTACTAAGCCTTCTGTGGCTACTCGACTTGCTTTTTTCTCAGCGGATGCAATTCCCTTTTGGCGCAACCATTCCACGGCTTTTTCCATATCGCCGTTGGTTTCGGTCAATGCTTTCTTACAATCCATCATCCCTGCGCCTGTTTTTTCGCGCAGTTCTTTGACGGTTTTTGCTGAAATACTCGCTTGTGGAGTTGCTGGAGTTGAAGTCTCTGCTGTCGCCGCTTCCGTACTCTTTGCTTTTTTATCCTTGTCCTGCTTCTTGCCTTTTGCCATGACTCAAATATAGATTTGGGTTATCTGCTGACTATTTTATGCGTTGTCGTCTTCGTCTTCGTCTTCCTCACTATCGAGATTTTCCTCTTCACTGTCAAAGTCTTCTTCTTCAATAGCTTCTTGGAATTCGTCGTAGTCTTCGATTTCTTCGATGTCCCCTTGACCGTGACGACCTTCATAGATCGCATCAGCAAGTCTACCAATGATCAATTTAATCGAACGAATTGCGTCATCATTGGCCGGAATGGGAATATCTACCACATCTGGATCGCAGTTGGTATCGAGTAACGACACGATGGGAATACCGAGTTTTTGACATTCGAGAATGGCGTTATATTCTCGACGCAAATCCACAATAATCGCGATATCCGGCGGACGGCGCATCCCTTTAATCCCGCCTAAGTATTTTTCCAGCTTACCGAGTTCGCGACGCAACACGGAAGCTTCTTTTTTAGGACGACGGTCGATGCTGCCGTTGGCTTCGAGTTGTTCGAGTTCTTTGAGGCGCTCGACACGGGTTTTAATGGTTTCCCAGTTGGTCAGCATTCCCCCCAACCAGCGTTGGTTGATGTAGTAAGCCCCACAACGGGCGGCTTCTTGGGCGATAATTCCGGCGGCTTGACGTTTGGTGCCGATAAACAAAAAGCGCTTGCCTTGTTCGGCGGCGGTTCGCATATAGTCGTAAGCCTCCTCCATGTATTGGGCCGTTTGCACCAAATCAATGATGTGAACGCCATTACGGGAGGTGTAGATGTAGGGATCCATTTTAGGATTCCAACGGCGGGTCTGGTGACCAAAGTGAACCCCAGACTCTAGCAAGTTTGCTAGGGAAACAACTGGCATATTTTTTTCTCCTAATCGGGTTTAGCCTCCATTCAGGTCTGGATTTCTACGATTTGAGAAACACCCGAATGCCTGAATGTGCGGTTTGTAAATACAACTTTTCTAGGATAGCACGGGACAGTTATCAGTCATCAGTTATCAGTCATCAGTTTTTTGGGCAATTACCAATTATCAATTACCAATTATCAATTACCAATTACCAATTAAGGGATTTTGGCGAATAACCAACAACCAACAACCCATCCCGATGGAGGGGCGATCGCGACGTAAGGAGAAGTAGTTGCGATGCTGATAAAAGGTAAATTGGTTATGATTTCGATGTTTTTAATGGGGCTGAATATAATGCTATTAAGCCCGGAAATGCCCCATCAAGTTCGGGTTACCGCAGAAACACCCCCCTCTGAAACCATTGTGGCCAGCAGTTACTACAATCGCTACGGTCGCTGTCGTCGTTGTGCGCGGGGTAGCGGTCGTCGGGAAATTTTGGCGATTTCGGACGCACCTCAATCGCCGTTAGCATTACCGGAGTTGGATTCGTTGACTTCGGATAAGGTTACGCCTAATTCGTTGAGTTGGTATTGAGCGTCTTCGTAACAGCCAATGCGACTGAGTTCGAGACAGCGAGTAGCGGCAATTTGAAAGTCGCTGATGGCGCGGGCGCGATCGCCTTGTTCGAGCCATAAACGGGCGCGATCGTAGTAAGCTAAAACATGGTCTTCGTTGAGTTCGATGGCAATGCTAAAGTCATTGATAGCCCCTTGGGTGTCGCCGAGGTCGTAACGGGCTAAACCGCGATTGTAGTAGGGATCGGCGGCATCTTCAGGGTTGAGTTCGATGGCGGTGTTGTAGTCCATGATTGCCCCTTGGAAGTCACCGACGCGACGACGCGCCAGGCCGCGGTTTTGATAGGCATAGGGATGAGTGGGACGCAGATTTATGGCTTTGGTGCAATCTTCCACGGCTCCGAAATGATCGCCTAAATTAGAACGAGATAAGCAACGATTGAGATAAGCGGCGGCGAAATTGCCATCTTGTTCGATCGCTTTGGTATAGTCTTGGGTGGCTTGACGCTCGTTACCAAGGGAGGCTTGAGCGTTGCCGCGATTGACATAGGCTTGGGTATAGTTGGGGTTGAGTTCGAGGGCTTGGGTATAGTCGGCGATCGCTCCTTGATAATCGCCGAGTTGCAAGCGTAAATTCCCCCGTTGATAATAAGCTTCAATGGAGGTCGATCCTTGCTGAATGGCTTGGGTAAAGTCTTCGAGGGCGGCGGTGGTGTTGCCGAGACGGTCGTGGGTTAAGCCTCTTTGGTACAAAGCAGTGGTATTATTCGGATGTAATTGGAGGGCGCGATTGTAAGCGTTGAGGGCGATTTGGGGGCGATCGCTTTCGGCGGCGGTTTGGCCTCGATGGCTGAAGTATCGGCTGGTTAATCGTTGCGGCATTTGGATTCCCATTAAGACGGCGATCGCGCTTCCTAAAACCACCGCCCCAATCCCCCAACGCCATCCCCGCTTATTTCGGGGCGTGGGGGCAGTCGGGGGTAAAAGAGAAGGTTCGGGTTCGAGGGGTGGGTTCGTTGGCGGATTTTGGGGTTTGGGTGTAAGATTTAATCCAGAATTAACGACAGTATTATGCTGAAGGCTCTGTAAATCGGCCAACGCATCTTTAGTTAGTTGGTAGCGTTGCTGGCTTGCTGGATGAATCAGGCGATTGAGCAGTTGAATCAAGCGAGGATCGAGGGAGATGCCGTAGTGCCAAGCTTCTTGGGGGGAGGAGGGTTCGGCAGCTAAGGCATAAGTTGAGAGTTCGGCACGACTATAACCTGTGGCCGCTTGAATGGCAACGATTCCGAGGGTGTAGAGGTCGCTATTAAATTGGGGTTGATCTTCTTGTTGTTCGGGGGCCAGGTACAACGCCGAACCATTGAGATCGCCGGGAGTTGTTTGGGTATGGGAACGCCAAGCGCGATCGCAAATATCGTGGAATATACCTAAGCCAATTAACATGAGCTTGCCGGTGGTGGCGTGACGAATCAGGTTACTGGGTTTGAGGTTGAGGTGAATTAAGCCCGCGTCGTGAATGACACTCAGGGCAGTTAAGCTTTCTTGCAGCAGTTGAATCAGGTTAGATTGGGAAAAAGGGCGATCGCCCCCAATTTCTTTTTCTAAAGAAGTCCCCGGGATAAATTCTTCAACCAGGTAAAAATGTTGGCGGCCTTGAAAATAATCGAGCAATTCAGGAATCTGGGGATGAGGGGCAATACTGGTCAAAGCTTCGGCTTTTTTTTCGAGCAGGATTTGGAGAAGTTTGTAGCTTTTGGGACTGGTATCGGGATATTGCAGTTGTTTGATGATACATTTGGGGCGATCGGGCAATTGGGTGTCTGCGGCGAGATAGGTCTTGCCAAACCCATAAGTTTTGAGGATTTTGACGGCTTGATAGCGTTCGCCTAACAGTTGACTCATAATTGCCTGCGTCCGCAGCTTTTTGGATCGTTGCCGTTATTTTAACTTGTGCTTAAGAGGGCGATCGCTCTTGAGGATGAGTTTTCGCTTGGGTTAAGGTACGGCGGATTTTCTCGATCAAATGGGCGGAATCTTTGGACTGAACCAGGTTTTTCAGTTCCGAAAGGGTGGTTTCAGCCGAGGCAATTTGCTCCCATAACGCTTGGGAATTTTGAGACGGTTCGGTTAGGGTGGTTTCGGGATCGAGGGGAGTCCCTAAACCCGACGCTTTTTCCAGTTGTACCAAGGCTTCGAGTTCGGCAAGGGCAGTTTCGGCTTGTTCGATTTTGCCCACCAGGGAATGAGCCGTGCGAGTGCCTTCGTGGGCGGATTGAGTTAAGTTGGCAATATGAGTGCGAAAGCGTTCGGCGACTTGGTCGGTGCGTTCTGCGGCTTCAAAGGTTTGACCGACGAGTTTGCCGATTTCCCCCGTAATTTGCCCAAAACCCCGCATTTCAAAGCTGGTGCGGTTGGCGACAATGGCCGCTTGGACGGCGAGGTGTTGCACTTGACGGCTGATTTCTTCGATCAGTTTGGAGGTTTCGCGAATGGTTTGCAGTTCGCTACTCAGTAAACGTCCGGTATTGACGATTTGGGCGGTGTTTTGACAAATGGCGTTGACTCCAGCAAAGGTGGCTTGAAAGGCTTTTTTGCCTTCGGAGGAAAGAAGTTTACCAATTTTGATCAAGCGTTTGTTGTAGTGGGAGATTTCGCGGGCTTGTTCGAGCAGTTCGACTTGTTGGCTTTCGAGGAGGAGGTTGCGTTCTTGGATGACAGTTTTTTGGCTTTCGAGGAGTTTGGTATATTCGCGGACTTTGTTTTGTTCTTGTTCGAGTTTGTGGAGGTAATGTTGGGTTTCGGTGCGGGAGGTGTGAATTTCGAGGTTAATGGCGGCGATAATTTTACTTTGGGCAATTAAGAGGGTTTTGAAGTCGAGGAGAAAAAAGGCTTGGAAGTCCGGTAAGCCCGGATCGGTAAATATGACGACAATGGGTTCGTAGATGTCTTGGGAAGGACGACTCAGACCCAGACGCACGGCAACATCGATCGATTCACTGTCTGAGAGTTTGAGAAAGCGAGTTTGTTTTTTGTATTGTTGTAGATAGCCACTGGCGGGTTGTTCTAGAAAGGTGTCTCGGGTTTTGGGGTTGGCGATTTGGACTTGGCAATTGCGCCGGGATATCATCCCCAGAATACCTTTGCGATCGGCAATAATGACTCCCGGTAAATCGGGACGCTGTTTGAGGTGATGCGCGATCGCCCTACCTAGGGTATTTGGCCCCACTTGGAAGTCGTTGAGGGGTAAGTCTCCTAGGGTGGATTGAGGGGTGATTTGACTCAAATCGCGCATTGTTCGGGAAATAAATGGCTAGGGCTGGCAAAAAAACGATGGTTCGATCTGCTTTATTGCGATCCTATTTCATTCTGAGCAGATTGAGTGATTTCTCGGTTGGGGGTTAAAAGTACAACTTCTGAGGGAACAGTAGAAAATAATAATAAAGAAATCGCGATCGCGTGAGGTGAGTTTATGTATGTTTACGTTCCTGAATCTTTTAAAGCTGAACTTCGTCATCACGCTGATTTGAAGCCAGAACGGTTTGAGCAGTGGTGCGATGAACTCGAAGGCATGACTCTACAAGAGGCGCGATCGCGCTTTGAAACCATTTACCCCTTTTTGAAACGAAAGGAGAATAACTTTCGCCTCATCGCCGAAATTCGGCGGCTAGGGGACGATTTCATCCTGTGCTGGTTGAAGGTTTATTTGCGCGGCAGTCAAGAGTATCGCAAGTTTTTGGACAACCGGAAGGTAGGCGTTAATATCACCCACGAACAGTTACAAGCCTTTCTACAGGAAAATCAAACGCAAACCAACGATATTTCTAGCCCTAAACCCCTTCCCGAAGAATACCATCATTGGCTCGATCGACCCAATTGGCAGTTTGATTCAAATCAAGATTTAGTTTACGAAAGTCGTTTATGGTTACAAGGTTCTAAAACTTCTGAATTTCAACAAAAACAGCAGCAATTCTACGACGCTGTTTGTGAGTTGGTCAATGATGATAATTATTTAGGCGAAAAAACAAATTGGTCTAATGTCTGGTTTTATCAAAAAGCTGAAGTTACTATTATTTACAGCAAAGTTCTCGTAGAAGATGACAGTTGTAATTCTGTTCTGATTTTATTTTCTCCATTTTTTCAATTACCGACTTCAGACCAAATTACAGGAGTTATTGAATATATTTTCTCTCTCGGAATTACACCAGAAGATTTATTATCTTGTCGTAACTTAGATTGTTTAGCTACATTAGCTTATCGCGCTTATCCGGTAGATATTTTATCAGATGAAAATGCTTGGTTTGCCTTAGAACAGAATGCTGAAGTGAATTTGGCTTTATCCACAGAAGAACGAAAAATTTTAGATGATGTTTCTTCCCAAGGGGATGCTTCTTTGCCCCTATTTCTCAATGGTCAAGCGGGAAGTGGTAAATCAACGATGCTTTTTTATTTATTTGCGGATTACTGTCACCGCTATTTAAAACAACACCCAAAATATTTAACTCAGCCCCATCCTTTATTTTTAGCTTACAATCGAGATTTAGTAGATTTTGCTCAAAAACAAGTCACGGTAATTTTAGCGGCTCATCATCGTTTTGTGGCAGATGGTACACCGCTTAAATTAGATTCGGGTCTAGATATAAGTCCCTGCTTTCAACGCTTTCGCGATTTATTACGCCAGATTCTCCCTCCCGAAGAAAGGGCTTATTTTAAAGAAAATAAATATGTATCTTTTTATAACTTTCGTCAACGCCTAAAACACAACAATTGGCCTTATTCTCCGGAACGTTGTTGGCAAGTTATTCGGACTTTTATCAAGGGTTATACGTTAAGTGATGGTAACAATTATCTCAATGCTACTGATTATAGGGAAGATATTCCAAGAAGCGAACAAACTGTCTCTCCAGAAGAATTTGAAGGAATTTATGAAACGGTTTGGAAGTGGTATAAAAAATATCTAGAAGCAGAACAACGTTGGGACGATCAGGATTTAGTTAGAAAAGTTTTACAACTACCCGGAGAATTACCAAAATATACTGCAATTTTTTGTGATGAGGCACAAGATTTTACCCGTTTAGAGTTACAAGCTATTATGCGGCTTTCGGTACTTTATGAGTACGATCTAGAACACACTCATGTTAAAAGTTTGCCTTTTGCTTTTGCTGGGGATCCTCTACAAACCTTAAATCCTACAGGGTTTCGTTGGGAAAGTTTAAAGGCGAATTTTTATGAGGAAGTGATTGGCGTACTTTTCCCGACTGACCATTCAAAGCATCAAAAAATTAAACTTAATGTGGGTGATTTAAAGTATAATTATCGCTCCACTCAAACGATTGTTAGCGTTAATAATTTAATTCAGCTTTGGCGAAAGTTTTTGTTTAGAATCAACGATTTAAATCCCCAAGAATCTCGTAGCTTTCAAGGAACTAAACCCCAAAAATTTATTATTGATAGTAATGTTTCTGCCGCACAAATTCAAGAGCGTTTAATGGGGAAAATTATTATTATTCCCTGTGACGAAGGGGGGGAAAGAGAATATATTAAAGGGGATGCCATTTTGTCTGCTTTGTATGAAGACAATGGCGAAACAGAAAAGCGAGCTTGGAATGTTTTGAGCGCGATCGCAGCCAAGGGTTTAGAATTTAAACAGGTAGTAATCTATAAATTTGGTGATGTTTGTCCCCTGAGAAATTGGGAACCTCAAGACTCCGTTTCTGAAGTCATCAGTTACTTTTTTAATAAGCTATATGTTGCGGTGAGTCGTGCTACGGAACAGTTGTTAATTTTAGATACTCAAGAGGGCGATGGCAAGTTATGGAGTCAAGCCAATCAATTTGAAACAATCGAGGACATTTTACACCATATTACCGATTTAGAAAAGCAGCAGCAATGGCGATCTCGCGTTTGCTTAATTGAAGTCGGAGAATTGACAAGTTTGGATGAAACGACTAATTCTGAAGATGATGCTCAGACTTTTGAACAGCGAGGAATTAGAAATAAAGATGCAAACGATTTAATTCGCGCAGCAGGTGCTTATCGTCATGCTAAAAATGAGCTTAAAGCTTTATATTGCGAGGCTTTGGCTTTACAATTTGAGGAAGAATTTGAACAAGCCGGACAGTTATTTGAACAGTTAGAAGATTGGGATAAAGTTTTAGATTGTTATTGGCAAGGGAAAGTTTGGAATCAGTTACAATTAATTTGCGATCGCGTGGAAAAAATGACTGCTTTCCAAAAAGCGATTGTCCAGTTTATGGTTGTCGCAACCCTGGATTGGACAATGATTACTGAGTTTAGTCAACAGTTACCAAAAGCCGTAGAATCTGAAAATGAGCTTTTAGATTCAAGCCAGTTTGAAGATGCGACACAACGGTATATTAAGTGGGTTGAAAGTGCGACGAAACAACCGGATTCTCTACAAATTCAGCAATGGCAATTTCTGGGTAATACTTTACAACTTTTCAAAAATAGCGGCGATCCCAAAGTCGCGATTTTAGCAGTAAAATGTTTTTACCTGGGGCAAGATTATCCAGCCACGGTGAGTTATGCCGAAGATTGTAAAATTACCCAAATTCGCGAGTATTATTTAGCGAAAGCTCAGGTTTTAGGCTTTCCCGCAGGTTTGGGTTTCTTGAGTCAAGCCCAAGAATATCAACAAGTCATTCAGCTTTGGAAACAGAATAACAAACCCCGCGATCGCGAATGGTTAAATGTTGTTGCAACTGCTTATGAATCCCTCGAAAGTTATAAAAATGCTTTAGCGATTTACAGTTGGTTAGATAATCTAGAAAAAGTTAAGTCTTGCTTGCATATTATTCAGTCTCGCTTCCCCCAAGACTTTATCCGAGCGTTACAGTTTACGATTAAATATTATATTGATGATGGCTATTGGCTAGACGCGATCGCAACTTTAGAAACTCATACCGAGTTACTGAATAATCCCGATAACACTTCCTTCAAACAATCCCTTGTCAACCATCTAGCAAAATCCGATCTCACTCCCAACACACTCAATACCGATTTACGCAAGGGTTATGAAACCTTCCTGAAACAGCAGATTTTAGCGTCGAATTGGCAGCAATTTGTATCGATGGAGTATGTTGGGGTAACCCTAGAAAAAATTGGTTCCCTAGTACCGACTCTGCGATTTTACGAACAGTTTACAGCAACATCGAGTTTTGCCCAAAAGCGTTGGTTAGCCACAAAACTGCGTCAAGCGCAAGATTATCAAGATATAGAGAAAACCCAGAAAGCCGAAGCACAAGCTATCCAAAAAGCCCAACAATGGCAGATTGCATTACAGGATATCACAATTGCGCCACCGGATTTGACGGATGTGCCAGTCTTTTCTGCTTCTCCCTCTACTCATCCTGAAATTCGCAATCTCCCTCCCGATATTATCCCGGAAACTCGCGATCGCGACTTGATTTGTTTCCAAATAGATGGGTTAGAGATTCGCATTATGGGGGAAACTCAGCAAGTCTTGATTCTGGATATTTTGACGGAAAAAAGCTTGCGAATTGAGGGGCGATCGCCTATACTTCAATCTCAGCAGTTTACTCTCCAAAATCCCCAGGGAGAAGCATTACACTTCAGCGACAATCAAGGAAAATATCGGGGGGTGGTGACGTTTAATCCCCTTCAGCTTGAGTTGATTTTACCCGATCGCGATCGCCCTATTGAGATTTGTTGGGATTAGGTTTAAAACTCGGCTGTGGGGTAAAAAATAAGCCCCTCTACCTGGGGGAGAGGGGTTTGAGGTGAGGGCTGATAATTATCCCTGCGTAGAGAAGGGGAGATTAATCGATCTAGCCACAAGATTACCCTGTCAATGTTGTTCGCGATAATCAATAACAACATTAACAGGGTTTAAGTTGAACGATGGTAAATAACAGAGTTAATTTGTAAATGACTTTTTAACTAACTTACAAACTGTGTACAAACGACCCAATCTAACTTCTACTTGATTCCATATCAGAGCGCTGGTTTCAGGCGGGGTGATTATGGCTCGAAGCGCTAAATTGACTAACACTCAACTGAACGAATACCTAAACATTTATCCAGTCAATGCTTGCGGACGAGACCATCATTTTCCTCTAAATACAGGGCAGGATTGCCAGGACGGAAGTTAAATGGGTTGAACTAGAGCAGTTGCTTGGCACAGGCTCTGAGTTCCGTTTGGGGACGAAGGAGTGACTTCGTTGTGCCTTATGTTTTTAAACATAACAGCTAAGTTTTCATGAAGTCTAGAGGTTTTGATGAAACTTCACAGTTGTTTAAATTCTGCAATATTTCCGTAATTTAACTTTAAAAAAGCCGCCCAATTTAACCGCTTTCCGATAAGCTGAAACCTCGATATAATCAAGAATACAGTCCTTTTTTCCGAAGAGCGATCGCACCCCCGAACAATTTTGTACAATGGCCCTATGACTAATACAGCAACACCCCCCACTTTGATTCTAATTGATGGCCATTCCTTGGCTTATCGTTCCTATTTTGCCTTTGCGAAGGGACGAGAAGGCGGTTTACGCACCTCTACGGGAATCCCGACTAATATTTGTTTTGGCTTTCTCAAATCCCTGCTACAAGTGATGCAAGCCGAGAAACCGCAACTCCTCGCGATCGCGTTTGACTTGGCTGCACCCACCTTCAGACATGACGCTGATGCAACCTACAAAGCCGATAGAGTCGAAGCCCCGGATGATTTTGGCCCAGACATCAAAAATTTGAAAAAGCTGCTGTCTGCGCTCAATTTAGCGATGGCTTCGGTGGAGGGCTACGAAGCGGACGATATTCTCGCGACGCTGACTCAGCAAGGGACAAAAGCAGGTTATCCGGTTAAAATTGTCACGGGCGATCGCGATTTGTTTCAGTTGGTGCGCGATCGCGAAAATGTCAGTGTTTTATACTTCGATAAACAAGCGATTCGCAGTGCAAAAAATTCCGGGGTTGTGGATACCCAGGAAGCAGATGTCGTCGAACGTTTAGGTATTACTCCCACGCAAGTTGTCGATTATAAAGCCCTGTGTGGCGATAAATCTGATAACATTCCAGGAGTGCGCGGCATTGGCGAAAAAACCGCCGTTAAACTATTAACAGAATACGGCACATTAGCCAAGATTTACGAAAATATCGAGAACATTAAAGGCGCAACTCGCAAGAAACTTGAAACCGGAAAAGCCGACGCAGAACATTCTCAATATTTAGCACAACTCAAGTTTGATGTTCCCTTAGATATTACCTTAGAGCATTGCCGCTTAAAGGGCTTTAAATCAAAAGAATTAATCCCCTTACTCGAAGAATTAGAACTGAAAAACTTTATTACTCAAATTGACCAACTGCAAGTAGAATTTGGGGGAGAGGTTGTCACTGAAGCCCCAGAAACGCCCAGTTTAGATGAACCCGAAGATAAATCTTTATGGCTTTTTAGTGCAGAAGATACAGAGAAAGCCCAAGAAATTGAAACCATTACCATTCAACCGCAAATCATCGATACAGAGGAGAAACTAGAGGCTTTAGTCGCACAACTCAAAACACAAACTTATACGGCCAAACCCGTTGCTTGGGATACCGAAACCACCTCTCTCGATACCTTGGAAGCCGAGTTAGTGGGGTTGGGTTGTTGTTGGGGAGAAAAGCCCCAGGATATAGCTTACATTCCCCTGAATCATCACCAAGGAACGCAACTCAAACCACAGCGAGTCCTCGAAACCTTAAAACCCATTTTAGAGAGCGATCGCTATCCGAAAGTATTCCAAAATACCAAATTCGATCGCCTGGTTTTATGGCAACATCATATTAACCTCGCTGGGGTAGTTTTTGATACGATGCTGGCAAGTTATGTCTTGTCTCCCGAAAAAAGCCATAACTTGGGGGATTTATCCTTACGTTATCTCGAAGGTATCGAAGCCCAAAGTTACAGCGATCTTAAAATACCTAAAGACAAAAATATCGCCGATATTGCCATTAAAGAAGTCGCCTTTTACTGCGGGATGGATGTTTATGCAACTTATAATTTAGTTCCCAAGCTCACAGCAGAATTAGAGCAATATCCCGCTTTGAAAAAGCTGTTACTCGAAGTCGAACAGCCTTTAGAACCCGTTTTAGCCACGATGGAACAACGGGGAATCCGCATTAATACTAAATATCTTAATGACTTGTCTCAGGAACTCGAACAAGAGTTAGAAAAAATCGAACAAGGTGCTTATAAAGATGCCGGAAGCGAGTTTAATTTAGGATCGCCCAAACAACTCAGCGAGGTACTCTTTGAGAAGCTAAATCTTAATAAGAGAAAATCCCGTAAAACTAAAACAGGCTACTCGACTGACCATGCTACCTTAGAGAAATTACAACAAGACAAAGATCCTCATCCCGTTATCGATAAAATCTTAGAATACCGCACTTTATCTAAACTCAAATCAACTTATGTCGATGCTTTACCCGCATTAGTCAAAGAGAACACACGGCGGATTCATACGGATTTTAATCAAACAGTGACAACTACCGGGCGTTTATCTTCATCTAATCCTAACCTGCAAAATATCCCCATTCGCAGTGCTTTTTCCCGTCAAATCCGCAAAGCCTTTTTACCTAAAAATGGCTGGTTACTCGCATCGGCAGATTACTCGCAAATCGAGTTAAGAATCCTCGCTCATTTAAGCCAAGAACCCGTTTTAGTCGCAGCTTATCGAAATAACCAAGATGTGCATCGCGTCACCGCACAACTCTTATTTGAAAAAGAAGATGTTACCGACGACGAAAGACGTTTAGGTAAAACGATTAACTTTGGGGTAATCTATGGTATGGGGGCGCAACGTTTCGCCAGAGAAGCGGGAGTGAGTGTGGCAGAAGGCAAGGAATTTATAGACAAATATCGCTCTCGCTATGCTCGCGTTTTTGCTTATCTCGAACGCATGAAAAAAGAAGCGATCGCCCAGGGTTATGTTACCACAATCTGCGATCGCCGCCGTTATTTTAACTTTGCCAGTCTCGCTTTAACGCAACTGCGAGGAAGTAATCCTGAAGACATCAATTTAGAGGATTTGAATAATATTAATCGGGGAGATGCTCAACTTTTGCGGGCTGCGGCTAATGCGCCGATTCAAGGTTCTAGTGCAGATATTATCAAGATCGCCATGGTCAAACTGCACGATATTTTACAAAACTACGAAGCCCGATTGTTGTTGCAAGTTCACGATGAATTGGTGTTAGAAGTTCCCCCCGATGAATGGGAAGAATTAGAACCCAAACTTCACGATACAATGACTCATGCGGTTGAGTTATCTGTGCCTTTAAAAGTTGAAGCCCGTACCGGGAAAAACTGGATGGAAGCAAAGTAATTTTCAGTTATCAGTCATCAGTTGGTTGAGCAAAGTTTATTTATTTCAGTTGTTGATTTTATGCCGTGTCAGTAGACATTGTGTAGCTCAACTGTAGCTACTGTAGGTTGGGTAGAACGAAGTGAAACCCAACATAATCTCAATCTT
>JBKHDX010000065.1:0-21317 GCA_046541115.1 Spirulinaceae cyanobacterium
TTTACCAATTGAGAATCGTTTGAATTTGGTTAACTAAATTTAAGGCTTCAAATGGTTTTGTAATAATCCCCGTTACCCCCAAATTCATGTATTGTTGCTGTTCGCTCATTTTGGCTTTCGCGGTGAGGAGAATGGTGGGGATAGGGGCGGTGTCGGGGGAGGCTTGGAGGCGGCGAAAGGTCTCAGCCCCGTCCATATCGGGCATCATCACATCAAGGAGTATTGCGTCGGGTTGTTTGTCGGCAGCGACTTGTAAGCCTTCGCGACCACAAGATGCGGTGAGGACTTGCCATCCAGCGGCGGCTTCGAGGGAAATTTGGATGATTTCTCTAACGCCGTCGTCGTCGTCAATTACTAATAGGCATTTGTTTGTCATTGGTTATTGGTTGTTTGTTATTGGTTGTTTGTTATTGGTTGTTTGTTATTGGTTGTTGGGTTTCACTTCGTTCTACCCAACCTACTACAGCAAAGCTGCCCCTTGAGGCTGATAACTGATTACTGATTACTGATAACTGAAAAAGCTGCCCACTGCCTAAGAAAGCCTACTGCCTTCTCAAACTAAAGTAAAAACAACTACCTTGATTCAGAGTGCTTTCGACCCAAATTTTCCCGCCATGTTGTTCGACGATACTACGGCAAATGGCGAGGCCGAGACCTGTTCCTCCTTTTTGACGGGAGTCGGAAGCGTCGATTTGGTGGAAGCGTTCAAAGATGCAGTCGATTTTGTCGGGGTGAATGCCGCGGCCGTAATCTTGGACGGTGAAAACCAGAGAATCGGGGGTGAGATGGAGATGTAGGGATACGGTTTGGTCGCGATCGCTAAATTTGATAGCGTTACTAAGAAGATTGGTTAAAACTTGGAGAATGCGATCGCGATCGGCGATAAACTGACAATCGGGCGCACTCCAAACCAGGGTTACGCCGGATCGATGGGCCATCAGATACATCTGGTCGAGGGCGTGTTGCAGCAGGGGTACGGCTTGGATGGGTTCGGGATTGAGCTTGATTTTGCCAGATTCGAGCCGTTCTAGTTCTAAAATGTCGTTGACGAGGCGAGTCAGACGGGCGGCACTTTCGGCGGCAATTTGGATGACGCGAGAACCTTGGGGGGAGTCGGGTTGCACTAAGCCACTGTCGAGGAGGTTTAAAGCGCCGTGAATGGAGGTGAGGGGGGTGCGGAGTTCGTGGGAGACGACGGCGATAAATTCGTCTTTCATCCGTTCGATGGCGGCCCGTTCGGTGATATCCTGCATGGCAATCATGCCCGCAAAAACTTCTCCTTGTTCGTTGCGGACGGGAAGGGCTTGGTAGGTATAGATGCGATCGCGATATTCTACAGACCGGGTTAGGGTTTCGCCGTTGAGGGCGGCTTCGTACAAGGGACGGACCGCAACCAGGAGTTGGTCGGGGAGGGCTTCGAGGGTGTGTTTTTCGAGTTGTTCGCGGGAGAGGTTTTGGGTGGTGAGGCCGACTCCATCGGCGATGGTGTGACGGCCTTCGCGGTCAAACAGGAATACAGCCCCGTCGGGAAAGTGTTGAACCAGGGTACGATATTGTTTTTCACTTTTACGCAGTTGGGCTTCGATGGCAATGCGATCGCGCAATTCTTGTTGCAGTTTTTCGTTAATTTGGGCGAGTTCGAGGGTACGTTGTCGTACTCGTTGTTCCATTTCGTCTTTTGACCGACGCAGCATTTCTTCAATTTGTTTGCGTTCGGTGATGTCTTTGGCAATTCCGGCTTTACGATAGAGGTTGCCTTGTTCGTCGTAAATGGGAAAGCCGCGATCCCATATCCAACGCACCGAACCATCGGGGTGAATGATGCGATATTCGCTGTCAAAGTAACCGTTGGGGCTGTTTTGAATCAGGGAGTTGAGGCGATCGCGATCTTCGGGATTAATGGCTTCTTGGTAAGATGAGGGATTGTTGTATAAACTTTGACAACTGCGCCCCCAAATTTGCTCGTAAGCCGGGCTAACGTACAGGGTATCGTTATTTTCGACGTTTTGCATCCAAAAGACATCTTCGATGTTTTCGGTGAGTTGGCGGAATTTTTCTTCACTTTCAGCCAAGGAACGGCGATCGCGCAGGGCATTGATCCCATAAGCAAAATCGGCGGTGAGTTCTTGTAGCAGTTTCACTTCTTCGTCGTCGAAGGTGTTGGTTTCAGTGGAGTAGAGGGTGAGTACCCCAAAGGGATTGTTTTCGTTGTTGAGGAGGGGCAGGGCGATAATCGAGGTATAGCCCCGTTCTTGGGCGGCTTTTTGCCAAGGGGTAAAATGGGAGTCGTGGCTAATGTCGGGACAGATGCAGTAGGAACGCGATCGCACGGCTTTGGCCACCGGGCCCTGACCATAGGGAGTATCAGCCCAGGTGAGGTGCAAAGAGTCTACATAGCCTCGATCGTAGCCCGCTTTGGCCATGGGTTTGAGGGTTTTATTTTCGTTATGTTCGAGATAGCCAATCCACGCGAGACGATAACCGCAGGTTTGAATCAAGATGTCGCAAATACTTTGTAACAAGTCGGTTTCGTTTTGGGCCCGCACAATGGCTTGGTTGCAATGGCTGAGGGTTCTAAAGGCGCGATTGGCTTGTTGCAGTTGGGCTTCGGCAAGTTTGCGATCGCTAATGTCCCTATGAGAACCGACCATGCGGGTCACGTTGCCGTCTTTGTCCCAAGTGGCTTTGCCCCGGTCGAGAATCCATTTGTAGCTGCCATCTTTGCAGCGCAGACGGTATTCTGAGTCAAAAAAGGGGGTTTCTTGGTCAAAATGGCTTTGTAGGGCGCTGAAGACCCGATCTAGGTCGTTGGGATGGACGCGATCGCGCCAAGACTCCATGCGATCGCCCCATTCCCCAAATTCATAACCAAGCATTTCTAATAAGCGGGGAGAGAAAAAGATAGAATTGGTGGCTAAGTTCCAATCCCATATCCCGTCATTCGCCCCTCGTAGCGCCAATTGCCAGCGTTTTTCACTTTCTTGGAGGGCGGCTTCGGCAAGTTTGCGATCGCTAATATCGGTGTGAGAACCCACCATGCGGATCGCATTGCCGTTTTCGTCCCAAGTGGCTTTCCCCCGGTCGAGAATCCACTTGTAGCTGCCGTCTTTGCACCTTAAACGGTGTTCTGTGTTGTAAAAAGGAACTTTTTGGTCAAGATGGTCTTGAATGGCTTGCATTGCCCCTTCTCGGTCGTCGGGGTGGATGCGATCGGACCAAGTGCTAAGATGATTGGGCAGTTCTGAGTCTTGGTAACCGAGCATTTCTTTCCAACGAGGGGAAAAGAAGACTTCGTTGGTTTGCACGTTCCAATCCCAGATGCCGTCATTATTGCCTTGAAACGCTAAAGCGGCGAGATTTTCGCTGTCTTGGAGGGCTTTTTCTATTTTTTTACCTGCGGTAATATCGCGAATCATTAATAATACTTCATCGGGGCCGCTGACGGTCATGCGGACTTCTTGATCGCGACATACCCCGTCAATACACAGTTTTTGCTCGAAACAAAGGGTTTCTCCTGTGTCCAAAACTTGTTGAATATACAGGAATTGACGCTCGGCAATTTCCGGGGGTAAAATATCTCTTAGATGCTTACCAACTCGGTTACTTTTAATTAAATCTTGGCTATTTTTAGCCGGAAGACAATCGCGATAAATGCCATCGCTACCAATACATAATAATAAGTCGGGAATGGCATTATACAAGGCTTGTTTGCGTCTTTGGCTTTCTAAATGAGTTTGTTGTTGTAACTGGCGTTGTAGGGTGTGACTCAAAATTTCTGCCACTTGCGTTAAAGCTGCGATCTGACTGTCTAACCAAGGATAAGACCGATGATAACTCCAAAATCCTAAAATTCCGAAGGTGTTTTCGTTGTTTTGTAAAGGCAAAGCTAAAAGGGATTTGCCTTGATAATTTTGCCAAAATGCGCGATCGCTTGCTGAGGTTAAATCCCTGGCTTTGTTGATTTTAACAACTTTTCCTTGTTGCAGGCGATCGCCCCCGATAAACTGCTCAAAAGGGATTTGTAAATGGGTAAAGTCTAGCCCTATAATTCCCGATGTAATCCAGTGATGAGTTACTTTCAGGGGAACTGATTTCTCCGCAGCAATAGCGATAAAAACCCCATCTACTGAGAAAAACTTTCCTAACGCTTCTAGGGCTTGCTCGATCTCAATTGAGATTGCTGTACTGTCTGCTTTCATCAACTGAAGAGCTAAAGATACAATCAGTTGTTGTAAATGGATTCGATCGTCATGGGAAGCGGTAGACAAAGAGCTAATGTTCACTTTATAAAAAGAGTGAATAATTAATTTTAATAATGATTGAACAAAAGAAAGTCATAAAATACTAATATAAGCAGCAATCCGATGAAGACGGGATGAACAATTGTCTAACTGTATCCTTCGCAAGTTAGAGGGGATTTTGAGTAACCGTGATGATATCCAGCAAGTACCGCTTTTAGTGTAAGCCTATTATTCCCACAACTCTCTAAAATTGCAGGAAATTTTTAGGGTTATTTTTGAGGTGAAGACGGCCCCAAGTTTTTCACATTTTTTTTGTAGTCTAAAGCCAAAGTCGAGATTTTTTATTCTTTGAGTTAACAGGTTGTTACAATGTGTCAATCTCATTCCTCCCCATCACCTCAATCTCATTCCTATAGCAGACCAGAGTCTCATCATGATAATACCGTGATTTCAGAGCGCGATCGCTCGGCAATCGATCATTTAGAAGCTTTAGCTACCGAAAGTTCTCCCGATGCAACCTATCGCGTCTTGTCACAAATTCGTAAATCTTAGTCCTTTGTGGTAATTTATTCGGGGTAGGCGATCGCCCTTTAGCATGGAACGAAAGGTTATCATGCTGATTTTATGAATGTTCGTCGTTCCCTGCTGGGCTTAATTGCCGTTATTGTTGTTTTAGGACTGACTTTATCCAGCAGTCTGATTCACTTACTCACTCAATCTTGGTGGTTTGATGCGGTGGGTTTTGCGTCGGTATTTTGGACGCGCATTTCCTGGCAAATTGGTGCAAGTTTAGTGACTTTCGCGGTATATGGAGCGTTTTTGCTCTGGAATTATCGCATTGCCATGAATCTCACCGAACATCGTGGTTTTGAGTGGTTAGAAAAGCAGGGATTTGGTAAAGCGGCCGATGCGATCGCGCGATCGGGGGCATTTCTGGTAATCTTATTTGTATCGGTAAGTGCCGCGATCGCCGCTTCGGAAAGTTGGGAAACCCTCCTCAAATTTTTCAACGCAACCGAATTTAATATTAGCGACCCGATTTACAACCAAGATATCGGTTTTTACGTTTTCCGGCTGCCGTTGTACAAATACATTCAAAATGGGCTGTTTGCTTTAGTTATTATTGCCCTTGTTCTTTCTACCGCCATTTATCTGCTTAAAGGTGCCATTGATAGAGGTCGAAATTGGCAAACCTTGTTAACTGGAGGAATCAAAACCCATCTCAGTGTCTTATTAAGCGCGATCGCCATTCTCGGTGCAGTAGACTTTTGGATAGAACGCTACGACCTCCTCTATTCTGCCGAAGGGTCAGTATTTGGTGCAGGATATACCGACGTACACGCCCGTTTACAAGCCTACTGGGTAATGAGCTTCGTTACCCTCTCCCTCGCCATTCTCCTCATTGCCTCCCTGTGGCGTAGAAGCCTGGCTTGGCCAATTTATGGCATTATTATTTACTTTATAACCCTGATTGTCGTTGAGGAACTGTATCCCGCCGCACAACAACGGTTTATGGTTGAACCCAACGAACTCGTTAAAGAAAAACCCTACATCACCTACAACATCGCAGCAACCAAAGAAGCCTATGACCTCGATGACGTTAACACCGAGAATTATGTCGTTGAAAATAACCTCACCCGTAGCGACCTCGACGACAATCAAGCTACCCTCCGCAACATCCGCTTATGGGATTATCGTCCTCTCCTCAGTACCTATCGTCAACTGCAAGAAATCCGTCTATATTACCAATTCAACGACGTAGATATTGACCGCTACACCCTTGATGGGGATTATCGTCAGGTGATGCTATCCCCCAGGGAATTGTCCCAGGAACAACTCCCCAGTCAAGCCCAAACCTGGGTCAACCAGCGTTTAAAATATACCCACGGTTACGGGGCTGTGATGAGTCCGGTGAATGTGGTCACCCCCGAAGGCTTACCCCGCTTTTTCATTCAAGATATTCCCCCGGAAGTTAGCGTAGACTTAGCATTTGACCAACCCGCGATTTACTACGGAGAAGATACCCAAAACTACGTTTTTACGGGGATGAGTACCGATGAATTTGATTATCCCCAGGGGGACGACAATGCTGCTACCCGCTACGCAGGAGAGGGTGGGGTTGCGATTGGGTCTTGGGGTCGGCGTTTGGCTTATGGGTTCGATTTGGGAAGTCTGCAAACCCTGGTTTCTAACTACTTTACCAACGAGTCTCGCATTCTCTATCACCGCAACATTTTAGAACGAGTGAGACAAGTTGCGCCTTTCTTACGGTTTGACAGCGACCCTTATATTTCTATTATCGATGGTAAGTTGCAATGGATTATTGATGCTTATACTGTAAGCGATCGCTACCCTTATTCCGAACCTGTTGTTCTCAGTAACGAAGTCCAAGCCCTACTACAACAATTCCCCAATCTCGAAGACATCGTTGCAAACAATGTAAACTACATTCGCAACTCCGTTAAAGTCACCATCGACGCTTATAACGGTTCATTGCAATTTTACGTTATGGACGACACCGACCCCGTATTACAAACCTATCGCCGCATTTTTCCCGAGTTATTCACCGAAACTGCCGATATTCCCGCAACTGTGCGCGACCACTTCCGCTATCCTCTGGATTTATTCAAAATTCAAGCCCAGATGTACCTGACGTATCACATGGACAACCCGGAAGTCTTTTACAACCGCGAGGACTTATGGCGTTTTCCCGTGGAAATCTACGAAGGACAAGAACAACTCATGGAACCCTACTACATCATCATGAGTTTACCCGAACAGCAGGATGAGGAGTTTGTGCTGATTCTGCCCTTTACTCCTGTTAACAAAGATAACGCGATCGCGTGGATGGCCGCCCGTTCCGACGGAGAAGACTACGGGAAAGTCCTTCTGTATGAATTCCCCAAACAAGAACTAATTTATGGCCCCTCTCAAATTGAAGCCCGTATCGACCAAAACCCCGAAATCTCCCAACAACTCACCCTCTGGAGTCAAAAAGGTTCTCGCGTCATCCGGGGAGACTTACTCATTATTCCCATAGAGCGATCGCTATTATACGTCGAACCCGTCTATCTCCGCGCCGAACAAGGTGAACTCCCCGAACTTCGTCGCGTTATCGTCGCTTACGCAAACCAAATCGTCATGGCAGAAAGCCTCGACGCAGCCTTAGTCTCCATCTTCGGCCAAGATGTCCCCACCACCCCCGAAACCCCCACAGACACGACCCTACCCGGTAACATCTCTAATTTAGTCCAGCAAGCCATCTCCACCTACAACCAAGCCCAAGAAGCCCTCAGTCAAGGAGACTGGACCAGTTACGGCCAATATCAGCAAGAGTTAGGGGAAATCTTACAACAGTTGAATCAGTAGTAACGTTAACCCGACTGAACACCTTAAGCACCCATAAACTGAGATATTATGCTATACAAGAAGATAAATATTTAGAGACTTCGTAAATATGGATTTATCTCAATGGGCTGAATATACAGTTAGAACTGTGGAGTTAATCTTAGGTGGTGTAACAGGTGGCGCATCAAGAAAAGTCGGGACAGAATTAGTCACCTTCTTACAGTCAAAGCTATCACAGAAATTTAGATCAAAAGAAGCAATTCAAGAAAAACTATCGACAGACCCCGCATTTGCACAACAACTGGGAGAATTGTTTGCGAAACTACACGCTTTGCCAGATTGCCCACCCGAATTAAAGTATGGTGTGAGTAATCCACAAATTAATTCGGGGAATGCTCGCACCCAAAACAATATTGGTGTTGCAACTGTTAATAATACTGAAAATAATAACTACTTTCGCTGACAAAGTTGAAATACATCATCACAATTCTAATTTAACAGATGATGATTTAAACCCAGCTTCAATCTGGGCTTATTTAAAAACAATTATATTTTTACTTGCTATACTAATCTTTTGGATTTTGTGTGGCGGTTTTGCTAACTATGCGCTACCCTTTGACCGAATTTTTATATTAATGGGTAGTTGTTTTCGCGGCAAACTTTCTAATCAGTTGGTTAGCTGGCAACAAGAAATTGCTAATCAATCTATTGGTGACTTAACTCAAAGTAGAGCAAATGCTAAAAACATAATCTGTTTAGATGCAGAAATCAGCTTGTTCATCGAACTCTTGGAGAAATTAGATATCCAAGATACAAAAAGTCGTCAAAAAATATCTAAGTTAGTAAATAATTTAGAACAAAAAAGAAATAAAATTACAGAATATTTAAAAGATAACGGACATCATAAATACCTCAAGTTTCGAGATATTCAACAAACTTTTAATAATTCATTTTCTACAAGTTCTGCGAGAGATTATCAGCACATTGAACAAGCTATTGCGAAAGTTGCTGAAGTTGTAGAATCTGCTCCTCCGACAGATACAGCTAATACAATTTTGGAGAAGATTAAAGATGAATTTATTAAATCTGCCAGTACAGTTAATTCTCGAAGACTTCCCACAATCGAAAAACTATTCAATACTGCCAAAATCCTTCTTTTAAAACAATTTAATAGTAATATTCAAAATTTATTATTACAAAACCAGAATTTAAATACAAGAATCCAACAATTAGAAAATCTTTTAGAAGACCAAGAAAAATCGCTTCAGTACTTGAGTGAATATAATAAAACGATACAAAACGAAAATGATAATCTCAAGCACCGACATGAGGTATTAAGACAGCAAATTCAGCATTTTAGACAACAAAAGCAATATGATGAACGTCAAATATCTCAACTTTCTAATAAATTGCAGGAACTTGAAGCCTCGGCAATATTAGATAAAAATCCTAGCCAATGGGTAGACAGTTTGATTGAAAGTGGAAAACTACAAGGTAAATATCTTGGTAATATTCAAAGAAAAGGAAAATATCACTTTAGCTCGCGTTGTCCGGATTGGCAGAGCTTATTCTGTAAATATGTATTTGAAGAATCTTTAGAGCAAAAAATTATTAGCAGTAATAATCCTAAAGATTTACAGGATAGTGGATTGAAACCTTGTGGTCATTGTCAAAAATATCAGGCAGACTAAGCTCCTTAATAAACCTCATCAATGAATACACAAGATGTTATCGAGTTGGCCACTCAGTATTTAGCTGACTTATCCGGACACACATTCGACCTATTAAATATTTCTCGACCCATATCCCCTGATGCCGCAGTCAATCTTGCTAAAGTAATTTCTAAACTATCACCATTATTGGGAAACTTGATTGAGTTTAACACTGTTGAGCTATTAAATAAACAAGAAGCATTTAAAGCTTTTGGAGAATGGCAAAGACAAGACCCTGGCTTTCCTGATGCTATTTTTAGAGGTAGCGTACAGCCTACACCTGGATTAGAAATTAAAACTTGGTTTCCCTTAGCGACTGAAATTACAGCACGATTTAAAGACAGTCAAAATCATTTTCAAGTCAATCAAACTTATGTTGCATTACTCGCTTGGTTACCTGAAGCCGTGATTTATGGAAAACCGAAGATTCTAGATGTATGTGTTGTATCGGGTTATTCTGTAGCTAAAGCCAGAGATGACCACTATCATAATCCTCCCGATTATCTAATTCTCGAACCCGAAGATACAACCCAAAGAACGGCGAATTTACAGCAAACCAATACAAATGGCTATAAATTCCAAGGAACAAATAGGGAGTTTCGTGAAGCTCAAGCAATCGTTGATTCTTGGAGAGATGATAATAAAATTTACCAACCAACCCAAGAATATCAAGTACTACTGCGAGAATTAACAGCTCGCTTTAGATATAGATTAGATACAAATTTTGCAAAAATGGATAGAATTGTCCATCCAGAAATTGAACATTTTAAGCAGCGTGTTTATGCAATTGAGTTTTCGGGTATGGCAATACGACAATGGAAACGGCTATTAGCAAGTCGTAACAAAGAAGCAATAAAATCTGCTCTCCAACAACACCTGAACATCAAAACAGAGAATGTTGATGAACTACTTGATTAAACCTTTTAACGCCATAATAGAAGTAGGTTTCATCAAGTTCGCAAGCAAAAGATTTGCGATTAAGTATATTAGCTGCCAAAGACGCAGTAAAAAGTCCACCAAAAGGTTCCCAAATAACATCCTGTTCATCACTTGAAGCTTCAATAATTAATTTCATCAGGTCGAGAGGCTTTTGATTGAGGTGAACGGTTTTGCCTTCAGCAGATTTGATACGTTCATTGTTTCTTAAAGCCGAGCGTTCCCATACATTAGTAAAGCCATAAGGACAATGAAATTTAGAACGCATTTTGCTCCATTCTTCTCCTGTTAAAGATTGCGTTCCATTAATAGAAAAATAAGGTTTTCCTTCTGGTTTGCCATGTTGGTTGGCATAAAAAGCCAACTTCTCAAACATTTCAGGAGGCGGAAAATACCACAGATGTCCTTGATTCAAATATTTTCGGGTTGCTGCATCTGCAACACCACAAGCTAAGTTGGCTTTGCTTAAAGGTAAGCCTGTTCTTAACCATTCTTTTCGCAGCCATTCTTTAAGGGTTAAGCTATCCAGTCTGACTTCTCTGACGTATTGAACACAAACCTCTGTCACAACGGGAAAACGTCTTATTGTTTCTGTATTGACATTACCTGCAATATGACTTTTTCCTTTGTTCCAAATGTTGCAATTCACATAGCGCCAGCCATATTTTTCTAATATGGGATGAACTACAGCCCATCCTATCTCTGAATTCCAAAACCAAAGTGTTGTATTGGGTAGTGCAAAGTTAGACCAAGCTTCAATATGAGGTAAATACCATTCAGGAAGGTCGAGATGATCGGAAGTATCACCTTCAAATCCTAAAACACCATAGCCTCCATCTGAAACGATTACTGTTGGTTTGTCCCAAGAATCATAATAATCAAGACTATTACCAAGACTTAAATTAACACTGTTGTTACTCCATTTTGAAATAGTTATTTTTTGATCGAGTTTGACGGTTTTACCGCGTCCAACAGTGCTGGCTGCTTTGTACTTTTTTTGATTGGGTAGACGGTGAGAAGATTTAGGTGACTCCATGTATTATTCTTGTTGTTTCACAAGGAGAACTAACATCAATAATATATCCAAAATGAGAGAGAGTCAGCCCTATTTTACCATTAACCAAGTTGCCCTTAATTCCCCGCCGCAGGCTGAATCTCTTGTAACTTCGCTTGGGCAAATTGCTTTAATTCTGTCGCTTTGGCGTAAGAAGTCGTGCCGGAGGCTACTTTGTCAAGGTTGTTAATAATTCGTTGCAATCGAACCGCCGTGGAAGCGTAATTAATTTGCTGAGAATTGATGGAAGTGATGGCTAGAAGACGCTCAATGTTCGTTTGGGCGCTTTCGAGGGTGTTGAGAGAATCTTTCTCGTTTTGGCGGCGAATTTTGGCTTGGCCGAGGTTGTTGGTATATTGAGCGCGGAGGGTTTGGGCTTCGCGATAGGCTTCTCCTGCGTCGGGTTTAATGGCTTCGAGTTCGTAAATGGCTTGTTGCCACAGGGTTTCGATTTGCTGCCATTTGATGGTGGGGTGAGGGGGATTTTGCGAGGCGATCGCGGCTTGCCAAGCGTATTGTTTTGCGCTATCTATAATAACGCTGGCTCGGTCTTGGGTGGCGCTTTCTCCGACGATTTCGCGAAACTGCCCTTGTTCGTCTTTGAGTTGCTGATGGGCGCTTTTTCCGGCTAGGGTTTGGGGTGGGATTTGGCCGAGTTGGGTTAAGCTACTACGCCAGGTGTCCAGGGCGGCGGTTTTGGCTTCGGGGGTGTTGGCTTGTTGATATTCTTGTTTGGCGGTGGTGAGGGTGTTTTGCAGGTTACTCAGGAGGGTGTCGGCGTTTTCTTCTTGAAAGACAACGGCTTTGAGTTGGGCGATTTTGGCGCGATTGCGGTCAAATTCGAGGGCGCTGAATTGCCAGCGATAACCGACACAGTCGGGGTATTCTTGGAGAAAGTCGAGGGGTAGGGCATCGAGGTGGGTTTGGGCTTTTTCGAGTTGTTCTTTGCCTAAACGGAAGTCGTCGGAACTTGTGGCTTTATTAATGAGTTGTTCGGCTTGAGCAACAGAGGCGATCGCGCCACGATAATCTTGCTCAAAACCAATATAACTCGGTAAGAGTAGAAAGGACATATTTTGAGCGACGGGACGGCGGATTAAGGGAAGGGGTAGATTCGCAACGGCGATAACGCCCACGGGAACCGCGATCGCGAGTAGAATTTTGAATAAGTTGGCAAAAGGCGATTTAGGATTAGAGGATGCACGCATAGTTATTTCCGGGAGTGAGTTGCAGTTATTATTCCCATTCCACTCTCGCGATCGCACGCTCTGTCATCCAAAAAGTTTACGCCATTTTTTTAAAGCTAGGCTATCATTGCCTTATAAGATTTTCTGGGATGCAAGCCGCTTCAATCTCACAATCAAACTTTCTACAATTTAACCATGATTCCTTTAGCCCGAAAACTCTTGCTAGAGCGCGAACCGATTTATTATCAAAATTGGACAATTACCACAAAGGTCATTAACGGCCAGTTGTGGCTATGCTGGCAACATCCGTCAGAAACCTTTCCCCGCTATAATTTCCCTGTGGGCGATCGCAGTTTGTCTGAAGCCGTGCGCCATGTTCGGTTTATGATTGATTTGGCGATAAAACTCGAAAACAATCAAATCGAAAGTTAGCTGTTGATTTTCGCTGACAAACTCGCATCCTCTGTCGATCGGTTGGGTTTTGTTTCTCAACTCAAGAAAACCTTGGTGCTACCATTGACACCAACGACAACATAACAGTTATTATGTCGTACATAACAACTGTTATGGCCAAGGCGGCTTGAGACTTTGTGGTTACTTCAAATGAATTTCTGGGTCTTGGGCTACCCATCCCAAAGCCGTATTAAAGCGGACTTCAAAATGAACGTGGGATTCGGGGATATCCGGTTGTCCGGTATTGCCAACGGTTCCGATTTGCGTCCCTACTCCTACTGATTGCCCCACTTGTACCGAAATTCGATTGAGGTGGGCATAACGGGTTTGCTGATTGTTGGCATGATTGATAATGACCAGGTTGCCATAGTTGCCTTGTTGCCCCACAAAGGCGATGGTTCCTGCGTCTGCGGCGATAACTGGGCTTCCGGGGGGGGCCAGGAGGTCTAAGCCACTGTGGAAGCGTCTGGGGGCGTTATTCGTGCTTTCTCGCCAGCCGTAGGGCAGCCCAATCGCGATCGGTTGAGACAGGGGATAGCCTTGCAATCCGGTATAAGTTTCGCTGGTGGTTTCCCCAGAGATCCAGTTTACCCCCGGAATAAAAACGGCGGTAGCGGGGTTGCGATCGCACCCGTTTAATTCAAATAATATATCAGCCCGGACTCCGTAAGCGTCTTCTAAATCTTGCCAAGAAGCCCCCCTAGGGACGTTAACGCGAATGCCGTTGAGGGGAGGAATCAGGATGTCGCGATTCGTCGGGAGTGTCCCGTCACCAAGTCCAGGATTCCAACGGATAATCGTGGCGGGAACCAGGTTATACTGACGAGCAAGGTCATTGAGGGTTTGGCCAGAAGTAACCCGATGGCGTTGGACTTGGGATAATGCCGGAGGAGGACAGACGTTATCCTGGGCTAGAGTTGTGGTTGTAAGGAGGGTTGCGGTGACTCCCATTCCCCCCAAGATGACATAAAACCATAATCGCAAATCGGATATCATTTAGCGTAAATAAAAGCGAGTGTAAGCAAACATATACAAGAGGTTAATAAACACCAATATTCCTTTACTCCAGGGCGTTTTAAGTATTTTCCAAACGAAAAGGGACGCGATCGCGACTAAACTTAATTCTACAAAGGCAACAATATTACCGTAGTGTTTGGGGTCCCAGTAGGAAAAAGGACTGATAAAGCGGTAATTACTAAACGGATAAAAATGGCGGTGCGCGTCGTCGTGATGCACCGGAAGATCGAGCAAGGAATGAAAAACCAAGCTGACACAGAAGATTGCGCCAAGTTTTGCTCCTAAATACCAACAAATCAACGCCCCGATTATCGCGAGGGGAATGGAATGGGACAACGCAATGATATTCTGCCAAAAGGGTTGATAATAAGCCGTTGTCCAAATTTGGCTTTCGGGTAAATGGTAAATCCATTTTGCCACCCCATAAAAAATAAAAATCGGTGCGTCGGGTAGAATTGCCCCCAACGTTATAGCAACTGTCGCATTCGGTGCAACAGTTGTTCCGAGTAGCCACAAATTGAGGACGTAATGACTGGGAGTATTCACAACGAAACTATTACCGCATCTTTGCGATAAATTCGCCGGGATTCGTCTTCAATCTCAATCCAGTTTAAATCTCGCAAGCGATGGACGAGGTTAGAAATCGTAACGCCGAATTCTTCAGCTAGGTCATATAATCCCGACCATTGAGTTAAATCTCGATTTTTACAAGCATTTTGTAGGCAATCTAGGGGCATTAGCAAGCACCCGGCGAAATACTGTGCCTGCCACTCAATGCCGTCGGATTGCTCCGTACTGCGACATAATAAAGGCTCGACGGTAATTTCTATACCGCGAGATTGCTGGCGCAGAATACGATCTACTTTAGCGCGATCGATGTGTAGTACCCAGTGACCAATTTCGTGAGCAATGGTAGACTCCCCAAAACCCCCTTGTAAATTGGGAATGCGATCGTTAATTTCAATCAACTTATCCAGGGGTAAAATACGAGCAGCAATCTGTCCCTCTGCGTCGTCTGGGATGCTATCCCACACCACATCCAACCCCAAAAATTCCGCTACGCGACTCGCATCGAGGGGAAACTGAGGGCTATAATTTGGTGTAACTTTCATCGCTTCGATGACGTTTATCGCAACGCATTCAATGTCATGCTTGGGGATAAAACGGAAGGGGTGAAAGATGTTCATGGGAGTTCAGTATTCAGTTATTTTGGATTTGTATTTCGTTATCCTGTAGGGTGGGCAATGCCCACCAATACAAGGGTTTCGGCTTATCGCTTTAATACCGATACAGCCCAATCATCTGCTGTTAATAACCCGCAATTTTTGACTTAATTGGCTTCCCAACTATCAATTGGTAATTGGTAATTGGTAATTGGTAATTGGTAATTACTTACTCCTGGCTGGCTTCTTCAATCACCCTCCGGGCAAAATCGGGATTTTCGCGCATTCTACGGAATAATAGCGGCATATCTTTGTAATTTTGACGCAATACGTCTTCTTCCTGCTGGGGAATGCGACCCGCGAGGAAAATTAGTTCTTCTTGGTCTAAATTAAGATTACGCGCGATCGCACGAATCACATCTTCTTTCGGGGCATAATCGGCGCGATCGTTCTCTAGTTTAGACAAATATGTGAAGTCCAGTCCAATTTGTTTGGCCAACTCCCGTTGAGAGTAGCCTTTGTCTTTCCTCGCTTGACGGATGAGGTCTCCAAATTTCTTGTTCATTATGGTGTATTCATTGCATATTGACCATCTTAGCATTTTCTTGACGAAAAGTTCAACCATGAGCTAAGATGGTTTCAACCGAGTTGAACAAAGCATCAAATTACTCCCATTGGCTTGTAGAGATAAAGCCAACTCATCGCTATAAAAGCGAGGAATTTTGATGTCAAAAATTAATCTCTCAAAGGGAAGGAAAGCACAATGACCCCAAAATCTGGTCTCAATCCTCTGCTTTCAAGCCTCTGATGTTACCCAGAGGTACTAATAACTGATAACTGATAACTGATAACTGAAATGACTCAAGCCTTAGTGAAAGACAGCAAAACCCAAATTTTAACCGCGTTTCGTCAACTGTTAGCCCAACAACAACAAATCGCGTCTAAAGTTGCGACGAAAGAAGAAGAAGCAGAGAAAGAAAAGAACAAAGAATTGTTAGAAGTTGCCGCTACTTATACCGTTGATAGTATTGTCAATGGGATGGCTTCTCTACAACTCGATTTTGGCAGCATTATCAATGAATTGTCTCAACGCTTGGGGAGTGAGTCGGAAAAACTCGATACCTTAAAACGAGCCATTTCTGTTGAAACTGAAAACCTCGCACAATTACGAAAAGTCCGTTTAGTTGCCGATGCTTTATATATTTTACGGCAGGAACACCAAGAGAAAATTAAAGCCCTGCAAGATAATATTAACCAGCAGCGAGAGGCGTTAGGGAAAAATATTAGCCAAACCCGCAAAGCTTGGGAAAATGAACAAGCCGAATGGGAAATTCGCATTGAAGAAGAAGCCCAAATTATCGCCAAACAACGAGAAGAAGAAGCCGCAGATTATCAATATCAAACCACGCGATCGCGCCAAATAGAAATGGACGAATACGAGGAATACCAGCGCGACCAAGAGCGAACATTACAAGAAATGAATCAACAAAAAGAAAAAGGTTGGCAAGAAAGAGAGCAATATTTAACCGTAAATGAAGCTCAATTCAACGCCAAACAAGAGAAAATTGCAGGCTTTGAAGAAGCCCTCAAAAAAGCCTATACCGATGCCAAAGGTGAAGCGATTAAGCAAGCAGAACGAGAAGCAAAAGTCAAGTCCGACCTCTTAGAAAAAGAATGGGAATCGACCCAACAAGGCTTCGACCTCAAAATCCAATCTCTCGAAGCCGTAATTGAGCGACAAACCACCCAAATTGCTGAAATTACCACTCAACTCCAAGCCGCAACCAATCAAGCCCAACAACTAGCAATGCGAGCGTTTCAAAGTGCCAATCGCGACACCAACTAAACCCGAATAACTTACAAATTTTCCCGATTAATCGACGTAACTCAAATTTGAATCATGGCTAAGAAAAAAGTCACAAATCGCAACACAAAAGCCGAAATTCTGCAAGCCTTTGAAGAATTGCAAAACGAAAAATCTACCCTAGAATCTCAAGTCAAACAACTCAATAAAGAAGTCAAAACCATTCTCCCCCAACCGCCCAAAGCCACCGAAATTCCACCCCAAGAAACCACCAAAGCCAAGAAAACCATGAACCAAACCAAACTCATCCAAGCCGACATTGAACAAACCCTGAAAAACCTCGAACAACTACAAATTGGCTTTGGGAGTGCTGCAAGTCAACTCTCCGAACAACTCATCAAAGAAGCCTCAACCCTCGCAGAATTAAATACTGCTGTCAACGGGGAAGTCGAACAACTTGAAACCCTCCATAACCTTGATGAAATTGATGACACCACCCTCGATAATTTGATTGAATCTTATCAAAAAAGTCAAAAAGAATTTGAAACTGAATATAACGAGCAACAAGAAACTTTAACTCAAGCGCTTCAAGACCAGAAAAAAGCTTGGCAGAAAGAAGAAGAAACCCATAACCGGATTATCAAAGAACGTAACGAAAACCATCTCAAAACTCGCCAACGCGACGAAGCCGAATATCAATATAACCTCGAACTCGAACGCAATCTAAACCAAGAAAACTACGAACAAGAAAAGAAAGAACTTTATGCCGAACTTGCAGAAACCCGATTAGCTCAAGAAAAAGCTTGGGAAGAACGCGAAAAAGCCATTTCTGAACGGGAAAAACAATACGCAGAAGCTCAAGCAAAAGTCGAAGAATTTGAAGCTAAGAAACAAGAAAACATTAAAAATGGTAAAGAAAATGGTCGCAACATCGGTTATTATCAAGCCAAAGTAAAAGCCGATTTACGCAGCAAAGAAATCGAAGGCGAAACTCGTAACTACCAACTCCGCATCGAATCCCTAGAACAAACCATCCAAAACCAAGACAGCCGCATTCTCAACCTCTCCCAACAACTCGACGCAGCCCTCAAACAAGTCCAAGATTTAGCCGTCAAAGCCATCGAAGGCACATCCAATCGTAACTCCTTTGATGCGCTTAAAGAAGTAGCAATCGAACAAGCGAAAAATCAAACCAAAAGTAAATAACTCAAAACCCCGGTTTCTTATCTGTTAAACCGATAACGTTAGCGTTTAACTCCAGAAACCGGGGTTCTAGCACAACTTAAGTATTCATCCCGTTTCAAGAAATCGGGTTTTTTGGGTTTTCAAATCTAACGCCGTGGCTTTTTACGGTAATGAGAGCGAACGCGAGTACCATTGCGACGCTTGTAACTCCGCACTTTGATTTTGCCGAAATTAGAATTAACTACAAAGCCCGTAATAATAACCGAAATGGCTATAATTAAAAACAATCCCATTTGAATTAAAAAAGTTGGACTCAATGATTTGATTTTAGCAATAACTAATCGCTCCTGTTACACGGTACGTTATACTTCGTTAACACACTCGCTTTTCTTATAACCTTTAGCAAATCAAGGTTTTGGGATTTTATAATCAGTAATGGGTCATAAAAATCAATAACATAACAGTCATTATGTTAAACATAACAACTGTTATGATTGTTACGGGTTCAATCCTTGTAAACTTTTATTGCACCGCACACACCACGCGAAAACTGTCGTTGTAGGGTTCATCTGGTAGACTATAAAACCGAGAAGCACAACGGCAATGCTGCGGCCAACTGAAAGCCTCACCTCCTCGTTCGATGCGATCGCGTTTGTCAGCTAATAAAATAGGTAGAAAATCGGGATAGTTGTGATAACGCTCATCCTGACATTCCTCGTCCCAGACGCGACTATCTGAAGGCGCTGCTGTATAATTTTCATGCCAGGGGTCGGCGCACCATTCCAAAACGTTACCGTGCATATCGTACAAGCCCCAGACATTCGGCGGAAAACTGCCGACGGGGGTTCTACTTCTGCCTTTGATTTCCCGTACTCTCGTCCTCTGGGGGCTTCATCGGCGTAGGTATAATAAAGAAGGGTTGCAACGTGACTTGATGCTGAGGGTGTTCGTAATCTGTACTGTCTTTTTCGTTAGGAGGAGAACCCATCATCAATGTACCCCCCGGAATGTACACCATATCAAGGGTAATACCGTCGCCTAAGTCTTCTTGAAAGTATTGGATTTGATGAGACGTTTTTTGGCTAATTTCGCCTTTGCGGTTAAGGGTAACGGTTTCAAAATGATGGGTTAGGAAAGAGTCAGAATTGTTATTAGACATTAGGTATTAATGATACCAAATTCGATTTAAATATATTGTTTATTCCGTTAACCCGCCCGCGGATTAAAATCCGGGGCTAATATGGCTAAGTCCGCTTTCACGGACTAGATTAATCAATGAGATTTGGTATCAAATTCTAACTTAATCGACTGAATAGATTAAAAACTGGGATTCTGAATCGCCACAATGAAAAGGTTGAGATGGCATGAGAAAAACTCACTCCTACAAAAGACAAATAACAAAGGACTAATACAAATCCTGAGTCACCTTTGCAAGGCGTTTCATGGCTGTAGCAATTTCGTCAGGAGTCGCGGTTAAACTAATGCGAATACACTCTTGTTTGTGTCGCCAATCTTCAGATAAACCGGGGAAGAAAGTCGAACCGGGAACAGCAATAACCCCCACTTTTTTAAGTTCTTGATAATATTCCCAATCGGTAATTGGTAAATCTTGCAGCCACAACCAAGCAAAAATCGAGCCTTCTCCTTGATGAAGATACCAAGGAATATCGTTAGGAAGGGCAGCATCGAGGGTATTTTCAAGGACTTCGAGTTTATGTTGATAATGGGGGCGGATGATATATTTGGAGATGGCGGCCAAGCGACCTGATACAATAGCCTTGGCTGCGATCGCCTGACCGTAACGAGACCCATGAATGCAAGCGTTGGTTTGAAAGCTTTGCAGGATTTCAATGATATCGGCATTTCCCACCACAATTCCCACCCGTTCCCCCGGCAACCCGGCTTTAGATAAGCTGAGACAATGCAGGATATTCTCGCCAAATACCGGATTCATTTCGGCATAATTAAGGGCAGGATAAGGGGGAGCATAAGCCGAATCGACTAAAACCGGGACGTTATAGGGTTGCGCGAGGGCTGCAATTTTTTCCACTTCCTCGTCGCTGATAATATTACCTGTCGGATTACAGGGACGAGAGAAGATAACGCAACCGGTTTCGGAGTTGATTTTGAGTTGGCTGAAGTCGGGACGATATTTGAAGCGGTGAGCGTTGCTGTCAATGTCGAGATAGGGTTTGTAGGCGAGGAGGGCTTCAGGGGTGAGGCTAATGCCGCCATAACCCGTATAATCGGGACTGAGGGGGAAAACAATGCGTTTGAGTTGCTTTTCGGCAGTATAGCCCCCAAAAGCGTTGGCTGCGTAGAAATAAAGGGCTTGAGAACCGGGAGTAATGAGGATGTTGCGATCGCTCAGGGTTAAATTATATCGTTGATTAAAGTCCGACGCGATCGCCTCAACCAAAGGCCCATAACCTTGACTCGACCCATAACGACAAGTGACTTCGCCATATTCCGAGCTTGCTAGTAATTCTGCCGTACAATCCCGCCATAACTGCTCAACTTCCGGCAAAATAACCGGATTTCCCGCACTCAGATTAATAAAATCCTGTCCTGCTCCGGCTCGCAAGGTTTCGATAACATCTTTCATAATGGCACGAGTCCCGGAAAGCTGGGACATCTGTACGCCGAATTGAGATAAGGCAGGATGGGTCATTTCAGTTATCAGCGATCAGTCATCAGTCATCAGTTTTTGAGGCTTTTATCTTATCAAGATTATGGGGCGATTGACCTGTTTAGGCTAAAATGCCTTCTAGTTATAGCTTTGAGTCTTTTTTCGAGAGGCTATCTCAAAACTAAGTTTCTGACCCCCAGGGGAATAATACCTCCGACACCCTGGAACGACAAATAACCAACAACCAACAACCAACAACCAACAACAAAAATGCTCAAAACCTTATGGCAAGTTGACTTTTATAAACCCCCACAACCCCAAAATAACCCCACTTGGATTTTATTAGTTTATCACCCCTCTGGCGAACTGATTTATGAAGCCACTTGTCCGCAAGCCGAAGCCAGAGTAAGTTGGTTAGTTTTCCCGTAGGTTGGGTTGAGGTCACGAAACCCAACAAGGATAAAGGTTTTGTAGGGTTCCACTTCATTCTACTCAACCAATAACCAATAACCAATAACCAACAACCAATAACCAATAACCAACAACCAACAACCAACAACCAACAACAAAAATGCTCAAAACCTTATG
>JBKHDX010000066.1:0-21211 GCA_046541115.1 Spirulinaceae cyanobacterium
TCTGGTTGAGAATCCTCTAAATTAGTTAGGGCAAATTGAAGCGATCGCCATATTGGTAATGTATTACTATTTTTAGCATGACTCGGCGGCGGAAAACTCAAAGATTCGCCATCTCTAGAACCTATAAAAATGACGCGCTGGCGATTTTGGGGAACCCCATAATCGGCAGCTTCTAAAAGTTGATAAATAACCGAATAGCCGAGGTTATGAAATTGCCCTAAAATTACCTTTAATGCCGATCCTGGTTGTTCTTCTAATTCGAGGGGAGGATAACCTGCACCTCGTTCTTTTAGGGGTCGATGTTTAATCGCCGCAGAAAGCAAACCCCGCACATTTTCCATAATAAAAAAGCGGGGCTGAACTTCCCGTACAATCCTGATAAAGTCCATAAACAAACTTCCCCTCGGATCGTTCATAGAATTGCGCTTTCCGGCGGTACTGAAGGGCTGACAGGGTGGCCCTCCCGTAATTAAATCGACTTCTCCGGGTTGTAATGCTCGGTTTAACTGAAATGTTTTACCTCCTTCTTCCAGTAAAGTTTGCGCGGTAACAGCACGAATATCTCTGGCAATACAACTTAATTTTAATTCGGGTTGATTGAGAGCAATTGTTTGAATAGAATCAGGATCGCTCTCAACACAAGCCACTGTTTTGAATCCTGCTTTTTCTAATCCTAAATCTAAACCAAACCCGCCGGAAAAAAGGCTAATAGAAATTAATTTTTGGTCGATCATTTAAACTCGTACTATCAATTATTAAGAGTGTCTATAATGGATTTACGATGTAAAGCGCTGTGAGGTAAAACTCGTAAAACTTCTTCGACAGTGGTGACTCCAGCATTAACTTTTTCTAAAGCTGAAATACGGAAAGAAGCGAAATTGATTTTGCGGAGATAACGATGTAATTGGGTCATGGTTCCGTCATAAATAATCTCGCGTACTGTGTCGTCAATTTCTAATAACTCTACAATGGCTTCGCGACCGAGATAACCGGAATCAAAACACATATTACAACCGCGACCTTTGCGCCAGCTTTGGGTTTTGGTGGTTTTAGGGTCGAGGTTGAGCGATCGCAAATCGTCTAAACTCGGTTTATAGGGAACGGCACAATGGGGACAGATGCGACGAACGAGACGCTGTGCCACAATGCCTAAAAGGGCATCGCTGATTAAACCGGGGTCGGGGCCGATATCTTTGATGCGGGGAATGGCCCCAGGTGCGTCGTTGGTGTGCAGAGTTGTGAGGACGAGGTGACCCGTGAGGGCAGCCCGGACACCTGTTTCGGCGGTTTCGCGATCGCGTATCTCTCCGACCATAATAATATCGGGGTCTTGCCGTAAAATCGCCCGCATTCCCGCCGCAAAGGTCATTCCCGCCGCTTCGTTCACTTGGGTTTGGGTAATGCGGGGCAGGATATATTCTACCGGGTCTTCGACGGTGACAATATTAACGTGTTCGGTGGCGATCGCCTGTAACGAAGTATAAAGGGTACTGGTTTTTCCCGATCCCGTCGGCCCGGTATAAATAATCATGCCCTGGGGTTGCCGTATCCAGCTTTTATAGACCGCTAGGGCGCGATCGCTAAAGCCTAGGTCATTAATGGTCTTAAAGGGATTTTTACGGGGTAGGAGGCGAATTACGGCTTTCTCACCGCCGACACAGGGCAGGGTACTCACCCGCATATCCATGCCTAATTCTACTTGTTCTCCCGTCGCGTATTGTTCCCCAATGCGGCCATCTTGGGGACGGCGACTTTCAGCAATATTAATCTCGGACATGACTTTTAACGCCACCACCACCCGACGGCTAATTTCGAGGGGTAGCAGGGTAATGTCCCGCAACACCCCATCAATGCGATAACGCACCCGCAAGCCCTCTTGGGTGGGTTCGAGGTGAATATCGCTGGCCCGGTTGCGTAACGCCCCGGAAATCAGGGTTTTAATGCGGCCAATTTGGTCTACGGCTTTGGCGAGATATAACTCTGTGGTTTCGCTAATGTCTTCTTGTTCGACTTGTCCGGTGAGGGGATTAACTAGGGGAGTCGCGTTGATGTTGTCGGGGTTGTAGTGGGTGAGGTGATACCAGTTTTTGTAGCTTTTTTCGGTAATGGGAATAATTTTAATTTCGGTCAGGGTGCGATCGCGCATTAAGGCAATTTCCGGTGGCGCTACCTTGACCGGACTCCCCAAATAAAAGCAATTCTGCCACAACAACAATGGCACAACCGGGGGTAATAAGCCGGGGTTGGGAAATTCTCGGAAAAAGCGATCGCTCACTTCCCGGTCAAGTAATGATGGATCGACAATACCGCGATCGTCTACTAATAATCTCAAAGCCTGGTCGCAGTTGATGTGACGATTGCGGAGTTTCTGCCATGCAGACAATGAATTTACCCAGTTTTGCATAAAGCCGCCTCATTTCTCTTCTTTCCATTGTGGCAAGAATCGATTGGCGCAACAATGTTGAAATTTTGCTGTATTTTTAATCGTAACAAGTCGGAGAGTGCGAGTTTGCCTTTGAGATAAAAATACTAGATAACAATAACTCGAACTTAGAACTAGCAAATTGACTCGAAACTTAAGATGAGCATAAATTTAAATGCTAATACTCAAAAACTCTACGACCGCGATTTTGTGGAGTGGTGTGAAGTCACCGTTTCTCAACTTAAAGCAAAGAAGTTTGAAAGTTTAGATATTGATAATTTGATTGAGGAGATTGCAGGCTTGGCCAACGGCGATAAACGGGAATTAAAAAATCGATTAACTGTTTTATTGGCTCATATACTCAAACGAGTTTATCTCGATAGTCCACAAAACTTTAGAGGATGGGAACTGACAATTCGGGAACAACGCCGCCAAATCCAAAATATTTTAACTGATTCTCCTAGTCTCCAATCCTATCTCGAAGACATTTTAGAGACTGTGTATCAAGATGCGTTAGAGGATGTTTGCTTTGAATATCAACAGACAGAATTTCATGATTTTGGCGAGTTGGATTTAGGATTCAATAATCTGTTATTCAAAAAGTATTGGGAAGCAGAATAAATACCTCCGCTTGAGAAACAAGCGTTAATGTCCTCCAGTAAAATACCAATATGCCCTACAGTCAATTCACCCTTGACCAAGCAAAAATAGCCTTTGATTTAACGATCCAAGAAAATCGGCCTTTGTTAAGCAATTTACCCTCTGTACAGCCTTCAGAAATATTGCAACAACTCCTGCAATATTATCTACCTTTAGCTTTAGCTATTAATAGCAAAAAAGCCCGGTCTGAGTTTATTATTGCGCCAATTTTAGCAGATATTCGGCAGCACGTTTCCAGACCTATTGCCCTTTTTTCAGGAAAAGAGTTTAATGTCGATCCCGCACAAGGGTTAATCGGGTTTTGTGACTTTTTACTCAGTCAATCATCAGAGCAACTTTTTATTGAAGCGCCAGTAACAATTATTGTAGAAGCAAAAAACGAAAATATTATTGGTGGTTTAGGACAATGTGCGGCAACAATGATCGCGGCACAACGCTTTAATCAAGCCAGACAACAGCCAATTCCTGCGATTTATGGGGTGGTTACGACGGGTAATATTTGGCGATTTTTACGATTGATCGAACGCCGTTTAGATATCGATCGCGATGAATATTATATAAAAGAATTACCTCAAATTTTAGGGATTCTCGCTTTGCCCTTTAGTTAAAATTCTCCTTGTCATCGCGGTTAAACCTCTTTGCTTGTTGTGTTTATTTTGACGGATTGAAAAGACAATTTCCCCGATTCTAGCGTGCTGTGTTCGGGGCTTGGAACTTAAGATTGAGGCTGAAAGCCCGATCTGGTGGGCGATACCCAGCCAACAGCTATGTCCAGCGAACGCGATCGCGCCCCTAACAGTTTTAAAAATCTTATACATTAGTTAAGTAAAAATACTCATTACTATTCCCAAAAACAGAGAAGCCTAGCAAAATAATGGCTTAGAATAGAGGGAAGTTAAATTTACTTAACAATTCCTAGAATGCAAGCAACCCCTGTTGCAGCAAAATCCATCCCCGGTAACTATTGGCAATGGCGCGGTCACTCGATTTACTACGTCAAAGCAGGCGAAAGAAAAAGCGATCGCCCGCCGTTATTGTTAATTCACGGGTTCGGTGCGTCCACCGACCACTGGCGCAAGAATATCGCACAACTGCAAAATGATTTTGAAGTGTGGGCGATCGATTTACTCGGATTTGGTCGTTCGGCCAAACCCGCGATCGCCTACGGTGGTAACTTATGGCGAGACCAACTGCACGACTTCATTACTGAAGTCATCCAGCGTCCGGTCATCTTAGCCGGAAACTCTTTAGGGGGTTACAGTAGTTTATGCGTCGCGGCTCAATGCCCAGAAGCGGCGGCAGGTTTAATCCTTTTAAACAGTGCTGGCCCCTTTACCGAAAAGGAAAATGTTGCCAAAGCACAGCCGAATCCCCTACAAGGGTTAATTCGCTCGATTTTGCTACAACCTTGGGCAAGTTTCCTGTTATTTCAGTATGTTCGGCAAAAATCGACGATTCGCAAAACCTTGGAAAAGGTCTATTTGGATCGGAGTGCGGTGACGGAACAGTTAATAGAAGACATTTATCGCCCTTCTTGCGATGCGGGGGCCGCCCAGGTCTTTGCTTCGGTGTTTAAAACGCCCCAAGGAGAAAAAAACGACGTATTGCTGCAACAACTCCAGTGTCCTTTGTTGATGCTGTGGGGAGAGGGCGATCCCTGGATGAATGCCCGCGATCGCGGCGCAAAATTCCGGGAATTCTATCCCAGTCTGACGGAACATTACCTCAATGCCGGTCACTGTCCCCACGACGAGATTCCCGACCCTGTGAATCAGTTAATTCGCGATTGGGTATTGCAAAAAGTGCAAGCCCAAGCCCCAGAAAGTGTTTAAACACAATCAATTTATACGGTAGACCGGGCTTTTGCAGCCTGTTCTCTCAAAAATAAATTGCGAATTTCTTAATATTTTGTTACAAAGTAGCTAGAACCAGCGCTCAAGCTAGAGATGTATAGCCTTATGTTTGGTGGCTTTATCGGTACAAATGAAAATCAAGGAGGCGACTGGGGAGAACAAATCCTCAACAAAGTCGCCAGTAATACCATTCGCCACCTGTTTACCCGCAGCGAATTGGTAGAGGTGGAGGTCAATTGTCACCCCTCCAGCAAGCTCCTGCAAGGAAGTATTGACAGTTTTAAGATGCATGGCCGGGGGTTGACGATTCGTCGGGACTTCCGAACCGAGGAAATGTCTTTTGAGACAGATGCTGTCGCTCTAGACTTTAGCTCGGTTCTCAAGGGAGAAATTTCCCTCAAGCAACCCACCCAAGCCTTAGCAACTGTCAAGTTAGCCCAAGACGATATCAACAGTGCGTTTAAAGCGGACTTGGTGCGTAAGCGTCTTGAAAACTTGTCTGAACCCGCTTTGATGGAGTTGTCCGGGAATCAGCCCGTATCGTTTACCGATATTGACTTAACCTTGTTATCCCACAACCGCATTAAATTGTTTGCCAAAGCTAGTTTTGGCGATCGCGTGGTTCCGGTGAGCTTAAGCTGTAAACTCGGTATTGCCAAACGGCGACGGGTTACGTTTACTGAGGCGCAATTTGAGGCGGATGCGGTTCCTGCCGCAGAACGAGAAACTTCGCAACAACTCACAGAAAAACTGGTGGAGGTTTTAAATAATATGGTCGATTTAGACCGTTTTAACCTCGACGGCGTGAAATTGCGGCTTAATAGCCTGAAAACTCAAGGAAACTTGTTGCTTTTCACCGGCTACGCTCAAATTGTCCGCGTGCCGAAAGTTGGCTAACGACGAGCCTCAAAATCTGCGCGATCGCTTTGTCGAAATTCGTTCCCCTTGGTTAACCCTGATTGGCGAACATATCGAGGGCGATCGCGGTCAGGTGTTGGATTATTGGCGGGTTGAGAAAGCGGATTCTGCCGTTATTATTACCCTCCAGGGCGATCGCCTAATTTTGCCCAAACCCGCATATCGTCCTGGCCTTGCCGCCACAACCCTCGATTTTCCCGGCGGACGCATTCCCCATGAGGAAACCCCTCTCACCATTGCCCCCAAGATTCTTCAGCGAGAATTAGGTATTTCATCAACCGCCATTCATCACCTCGAACAACTCAACGAAACGGGGTGGGCGATTAATAGCTCTTTTTCTAATCAAAAACTCTATGGCTTAGTGGCCATCATCGATCCAGGTTTTGCGATCCCCATTGGATTGATAGGCAAAACTTATGACTTAACAAAAACAGGTTTACAAAACTTAAAAGAAGACTTGACTTGTTTACAGTGTCGTGCTGTTTTCTTAGAATGGCGCGATCGCGTCTTTTGATTCTGAATCCGGTTAGCTAACATAACAATAGAATAGTTATGCCAGAAATCAGCCGTTTTTTTGGGGCTATTATCACCCTGTATTATAACGACCATCCGCCCCCTCATTTTCATGTTCGCTACAACAAACAAAAAGCATTAGTAAGCATTGAAACTTTAGAAGTAATCGAGGGGAAATTATCTTCGCGATTACTAAAATTAGTGTAAGAATGGGCTAGGTTACATCAAGATGAATTGAGGCAAAATTGGGAACTAGCACGAATAAATCAACCGTTAAGTAAAGTTGAACCTTTGGAGTAGGAAAATGTTACAAGATATTGTAGCTGTTAAACCTTTAGAAAACTCTCAATTACACCTCCGATTTGAAGATGATGTTGAAGGGGTAATAAATATTAGTGAAATAATCGAGTTTACGGGTGTTTTTGCTGCTTTAAAAGATCGGGAATATTTTAAAACTGTTCAAGTCAATCCCGACTGGGGGACAATTTATTGGGATTGTGGGGCTGATTTAGACCCGGATGTGCTTTATGCCAGAGTTACGGGTCAACCTATTCGGGATTATCAAATCAGTCGGGCTTGAGTCAGTAGTGCCGTGACACAGCTAAAATGAGGCTTTAGTAGGGTGGGTTAGGCGGCTCAAACTCATGCTATAAGTGTAATCTAGCAATCCGCCGTAACCCACCGTTTAAGATGTGTCACGCCACTACTAGCGTGACACAGCTAAAATGAGGCTTTAATGTAGGCCCTTGTAGAACGAAGTGAAACCCAACAAAGCGTAAGCTTGGACGGGGAAACCCCGCCCCTACTAGAAACATGAAATGTTGTTGGGTTTCGTAACCTCAACCCAACCTACTAACCCACCATTTAAGGTGTGTCACGCTACTACGGTGACTAATATTAATGAAGCGCGATCGCTACTCGGAAACCGGATGGTCGGACACCGGATTGAGAACAGGATTTTGAGAAGATTGGGGTAACTTGGGTAAAACGCGATCGCACCAAAACAGCGTCCCCGAAGCCACGCATAACGGAATCGTGACAAAATTAAGTACCGGAATGCCAATCAACGCCCAACAGATCGCACTAAAACTGGCACTCGCGGGAAAACTGCGCCACACAATCGCCATTTTCTGCCGAAACTTTAAACGCCGACGCTCAGAAGGGCCGTCCAGGAAATCCAGCGCCACAATAAACCCCGTCAGCACCAACCAACTCACCGTAATAAAGATTGTCCCTACGGCAGGAATAAAGCCTAAAATCGCCAAAGGTAGCGCCACCGTCAGCCACAACATTAACTTTTTAAGTTCAAACAAAATCGCACGCCAAATATCGTGGAAAAAGTGAATTTCGACGATTTCAATGCGTCCGGTGCGATACTTCTCAATTTGTTCTGATAGCTGACCGTACCACGGCGCACCCAACAGCGTCCCAAACTGTAAAATCAAAAAGCCCGTTGCCAAAAACAATCCCAGAATCAACACCACCCGCAACAGCCAGCCCAAGCCCAGAATCAGATATTCAAGAAAGCCCAACCATTGGGGCCAATCGGCAATGAGGAGATCGAATTCCCGATCGACAAAATCCACCAACGAGGCAATGCCCTGCCAACTCGGCCATAATAAGCCCACGTAAATCGCGATCGCCACCACAAAATTAACAATAATCGGCACGATCAAAAACTTCAGCAAACGGGGGGACTTCTGAAACGCCCGCAACGCCCGCAAAGGATAACTGGCCCCGGCTACTAATCCTCGAATCATCAGCGCTATTTAAAACTTCTAAATTCCCTTCTATCCCAGAATAAACCCTACAAACTCGAATCGTGCAACCACCCCGTCGGCATTCTTGTACCGCTTAGGTTTGCGCCATCGAGAATCGCCTCATCAAGATTGGCTTCGTTGAAATTCGCCCCCTGTAGATTCGCGCCGCTAAAATTCGCCCCTTGTAGATTTGCCCCCTCAAAATTCGCCCAGCGTAACTCCGTTTGACGCAAATCCGCCCCGCGCAAATCCGCCCCGCTTAAATTGACTCCCGGTAAATTCATGGTGCTGAGGTTACATTCTTGTAAACAGACCCCAGGCGCGATTAAATAAGCCCCCGCTTGGAGGGGATCGAAATCCGGGGGAAAGAGGGTTTGAGGGCTAAATAACGCCCGCTTCAGATTGGTTTGAGCCAGGCTTGTATCCCGAAAATCCGTCTCGAACAAACAAGTATTACCAAGATTTGCCCCTGTCAAATTTGCCCCCATAAAACTGGTTCCCATCAAACTCGAACCAATCAAGTTAACGCCTTCTAGATTTGCCCCCATCAAGTTTGCCCCAATCAGTTTAGACAGCATGAGGGTCGCGTTCATCAAATCTGCCCCCGTGAGGTCAGATAAGCACAATTGAACGGCGCTTAAGTTGGTTTGAATCAAATCGGCGGTACTCAGGTCGGCTTTGCGTAAATCTGCTCCTTCTAAATCCGCTTCGCTCAAATTTGCTTCTTCAAAGACGCAGGAACTCAAATTGGCGCCGATGAGGGTTGCGCCGTGAAAATCGCCTTGGGTGAAGTCCGCTTGACTAAGGTCTGCCCCGTTGAGATTAGCTTGGGCTAAGACAATCGAGGCAAAGTAACGATTTCCGGCAGCATATTCTTGCAAGAGTTCTTTGGGAGACATGATTCTGGTATTCCACAAGCGGACTTCACGGGGTTTATTGCAAATATGATGCGCCCTGAGTTTTGGGGGTTATGGCATCCACTCTAAAACAATGCCCAAACGACTGTCTTTTTCAGCGATGGAGTTTTGTTTTTGAATGTCTGTAGAAAGTCGCAAATTGGAAGTGACAGCATAACCCACCGAGAGGGTTGTGATTCCGACTTCGTTGCTGCCTCCGGGGGAAACAAACATTTGCGAAAAGGTAATATCGGCGGCCCCGGTACGAGAAAGGGGAAGAATCAGTTTCCCACCCACCGCAACGCCATCAGTCCAGTAGCCATCGGTGGTGATGTTGCGATAGCCGACCACAGGGGCAAGATTAACGTAGCTACCGAGGGGCAGTACATAATATTGTAAATCGGCAGCGAAGGTTTGGCGATCGCCATCGAATACCCGGTCATAACTGGTACTGGCGGTAAAACCACTGCGACCGAATAAAATATCTTCTACCCCTACTACAAAGCCGCTTTTGTCGCTAGTGGACGGGTAAAAAGAGTAACCCAAGCGCACGCGAGTCCGAAACGCCGGGTCGTTGCGAATTTCGGCGAGAACGTCGGGGACTTCTTCGCGCCATTGTTGCAACACAGGGCTACTTTCGATAATAGCCGGGTCGAGGCTGAGTTCATTTTCGCTGAGTAAACCGGCCACAAAACGCCGCACAATGCCAATGCTTTGACTCACTTCTGAGGGAATGCCCAAGTCGTCTCGTTCGAGGGCCGTATCGATGAGTTGCTGTAACTCGCGAATTTCGGCCAACAGTTCCGGGTCGAGGTCAAAGCCACCCCCGGCTAAAAGTGCACCGAGAATCGGTTGTAAGCCTTGGGCCCGGTCGAGGAGTTCGTCTCCTACGTTGTCTACGTCGCCGTCTAAGACTTCTCTAAGAAGGCTTTGGAGGGCGCGGACTTCTCGCAATACGGCATTGTCTACGTTGCCTTCTTGGGCGAGTTCAATGCCGGAAATAATATTGGCGAGGGTGTCTAAGCCCTGACGAAAAGGGCCGCTGAGGTCGTCTCGTTCATCTAATACTCGTAAAGCCAGGGTTTCGAGTTCTTGCAGTTCTCTTTGAAAACCGGGGCCAAGGTTAATGGATTCTCCGGCTATGAGTTGTTCGAGTACTGGACGCAGCAAGCGAATGGCTTGATTGAGTCCCGTTTCCGGGTCTACCGATAAATCGCCGCCTTGGAGGATTTGACGCAGGACGGTTTGCAGCAGTTGAACGCCCTGTATGAGGTTGTTACCTGCTTCTCCTTGGGCCAGGTTAAATTCAGATTCGGGAAAAGGGGGAAGGGTATGGGGGTTAGTTTGCCATTCAATGGGTTGGGTTGTGAGTTCTACGGTATCGAGGTCAATGTCCGTCGTAAAGGGTTGAAAGGGGTTTTCGGGGGTTAAAGTTTCGCTCCAAGCCGGAGGGCTAGTGGCGATCGCGATCGCCAAAGCTAATATACTACTGGGTAGGGGTTTGCGTTTGAGGTAATTTACCAAGTCCTTTTCTCCAACATCGCCACATAGAGTTTAGCGTCGTCCTTGGGGATGCGATCGCTGATTTCCCGATAATACGACGCTATCTGACCAAAATCACCTTTCCTAAGATGGAGAGGATATCAATTTGTTGTTGGTTGTTAGTTGTTGAGTTTCACTTCGTTCTACCCAACCTACTGCTACTGTTTTCAATAAGTTTTAAGGCAAGATTTGGGTCAACAATACTAAACCATTTTCTTCAAAATTTATTTCCAAATGATATCCTGCCATTAAACCAGTTCCGACTAAAGGTTTATAACCCGTAGCTAAAACAGGAACAACTTTTTCTACAGTATCCCAAATAATCGTTGCTAAATGAATTGATAGTAATGCTTCGCTACCATCAGCTAATCTGGCAGATGTGGTGGAGTATAACGGTAGATTCATAGCACCAACAGCTTGGGGAGGTAATGTCAGATAGTCGTTAAAGCCAGTATCAATAATAAAATTTATAGAAAGATTGGGTTGCTTGGGTAAGCAAAAAACAACGGGAATTATGGCTTTCCCATCAATTAGCCTGCCCTCTATCATTTCACAACACGCTCGCTCGAACCACCAAAACTCACTGCAACATCATAACCAATTCGCAATGTAAATAACCGAGCATTGGGATTATTTTCTTTGAACTTTAATGCCGTTTTTACCCCAGTTTTGTCAATTCCATATTCCCCAGTTTCAGCATCAATCACAATCATTTTGCCAATATTATCATCAGTTTCCACTTGCTGACGAATGCCATTGTCATAAAAATTTTTGGCTCTTTGAGCAACTTCTTGAGCAGACCAAAAAATAGCTTTCATAATATTCTAATATTAAAAAGTAATACGGATCATAGCATCGATAAAGGAAATACAACTCAAGCAATATCCCCACAGTCAAAGAGAAGAGAGCAAGCGCGATCGCTTTCCGATTTCCCGATCTCTCCAGATTCGCAGAGGATTCCGCTTACAATTATAGGAAAAACAAGGCAGAATTGTGCGACAGAGGAAAAACGCCAATCAATGCGGAAATCACCAGCAGCGCGATTGTAGAAAAGTTTACTGCTTGTTTCTTTTACCATTCACCTCTAAACAGAGAAACTTTTTAAGATTGCGAGATGATGACTCAACCTCGACGACCCGACTGGAATTTAATTGTTGCCATTATCAGTGTTGCAATTGGTGTTGTGTTGACTTTTCCCTCATTCTATGACTCTATCGAAAAGAGATTTTTGCTACAAAACCCTTCCTCTCAACCCCAACAATTTGTAGAACCCGGTAAAGTAACATGGTAGTTCAAATACTGAATCACCGCGAATCTAGATCGACCCCCAACTCCCGCAACTTCGCCCGTAATTCAGCCTGCTTCGTTTCCACCTGTTGAAATTAAATTCTTATTATAATCATAAATGATGAAGTTTAACTCAATCTTAGCCTTACGTCCAACGCCGGAAAAACGAACCATCATCTCCTGCATTAATCGTTAAATTGGCAATTTCTGTCATGGCTTCAGGAGTCAAGGGTTGATATTGTTGCGCCACTTTCACATTCGCTTCTAATTGGGCGGGATTCTCGGCGGCAATCACACAACAATGTACTCCCGGTAAGGATAAACTATATCCCATGGCGGCTTCCATTCCCTGAAGTAAATGGGGTTGCAATAAACGCCCATAAGCCGGAACTTTCATGGCAATTACACCCACGTTGTTCGCTTGGGCAACGGGTAAAACTGTGGTAGAAAAGGGGCGGGGATGATGAGTATCGGCGGCGTTGAGACAGATTAAAGTGGTGTCGAAATCCCCTCGTTCTAAGGCTGTGGCAATCACATCTGGTTCGTGATGTCCGGTAATACCAATATACTTGACAATGCCTTGTTCTTTGGCTTCTTGAAAGGCTTTTATCGCACCATTCGGACTGAAGATTTGGTCTAGTTCTTCGTGAAACGAAACATGGTGCATTTGCCAACTATCGATGTAGTCGGTATTGAGATTTTGTAGGGATTCTTCTAATTCTCGCCAAGCGCGATCGTAGTCGCGAGCGTCGGTTTTGGTGTTAAGATAAACGCGATCGCGATATTGGGGTAAAATTTTCCCCAGATAGGTTTCTGAAGGCCCGTAACTATGGGCAGTGTCGAAGTAACGGATTCCTAATGTTAAGGCTTTTTCAATTAATGCGATCGCCTCTCGTTCTTGACCTCGTTGGGATAAAGGTGTTCTCCCTGCACCCCCTAAGCCCAAAATCGGTAATTTGACTTGGGTTTTACCCAGTATTCGTTCTGGCATTGATTGTTGCGACATAGAGACTGAAGAAGCCGTGGATTGATTAAGAGAGTGACAGCCCATTACAGTGGCCATTGCAGCACTTCCCAACAAAAATTTACGTCGATTTGTTTTCTTGTCCATCATCCTAATCCCGACTGTTTCTCAGATCGTCGCTCGTTAGTTATAGTTTAGTTTCTTCGCTCATGGGCGATTGTGTTCACCCCATCAAATTAACTCAAGCCCTGACAGCGTTTTGCTAAACGAGGATAAGCTTCTGTCACTAACAACGCTAATCCCAAATATCGCCAATATGCCCAACTTTCACTCAAGAATATTTCGGATAAGAAATAATAGCATAACGCCAAAAGTAAGCCCGCGATCGCCACAGTAAAGCGCGACTTAATTGTGGTTGGGGGTCTAAACTGAAACTGGGCAATAAAGAACCCTGTAAACACTGCCAAAGAGCGAGAAAATTGAGGGAAAACTGTCGCTAAAATTACCGTTACGCTAATACAAATAATTTTGAATTGTAAGGCAGGTTTTTGGGAAACTTGCCAACGCCATCCTCCCCAAGCTAACAAGCCGCCGAGGATGATTCCTGCGACAACATCGCCTAAATAATGAACGCCCAAATAAACGCGAGATAAGGAAACCAAAAAGACTAAAATCCCACTAAACCACCATAACCAAGACTTTTGATAAACTGCCGCCAAATAAAACCAAAATGTTGCTGAACCTTGAGCGTGTCCGCTCGGAAAAGAAGTACTTTCTGACGTTTTTTGGAGAGATTCTAAGGCTATATTTGGGTTGATTTCAAATGGACGAGGGCGATTAATAATCTCTTTAAGTAATAAATTTAACCCATAAGTTAAGCCCATTAACATTCCCAGTTTACGGCCTGAAATGGGGTCAATCAACCAATAATAAACAGAAAGTAAAACAATATAAGCATAATCCGAACCGACATAAGTAATCGCGATAAAAAGGTTTTGCCAAGAAGTTCCTAAACCTGATTGTAGCCATTCAATTACGGTCATTTATTTCTGTTTACTGGAGAAACCGATTTCATCCGCCAAACCTCTTTTATGCTTCGTCTAGATTCAATAATTCATAACATTCAGGAGGAGTGGGTTTGAGGGTAGGATTAGAAATGGAGATAGCACCATCGCGGTCAATATAAACTAAAACCGCAGCTTTTCGGGGTTCATATTCACTAACCAATTGATTGATTGTTTTAATATCTTCTGAACTAATCCCTTGTGCGCGTAAGGTTTTTCGCAGGGAAGGACGGGGAATATAAGTGGGTTGTGGAGAAGTGTCACTTTGAGCGACAACGAGGACAAAACCGCGACGTTGGGATTGATAACCCTCCCAAGCAACTGCACCGAGTAAACGTAAATTTTCTTGAGAATAATCTTGGTTAAAGCTATCGGGATTGGGGATTGTTTCTGCTTGAGAATTAGAAGCGGAGAAAAAGTTACGAACTTTGTCCCAAAGCGATCGCGAAGATTTAGAATCTTGAGTAGCGGCTTGAGTTGGTTTTTCTTCACTGTTCGTATTACCAGCAGCCCGTTGTTTGCGAATTTTAGCTTGTCGTCCCATGATTGCGAAATATGTTGAATTCTACCCTATTTAGTGTACCAGCGAACTGCAAACTAAGACTCTGCCAAGGTGACGATCGATAACAATAGTTATAATTGTGCATTAGCTAGAAATGCCGTTGCTGCTTCAGCATCCAAAGGTTGAGAAATCGCATAACCTTGACCATATTCGCAACCCAGAAGGCGTAAATGAGTGAGTTGTTTAGAGGTTTCAATACCCTCGGCCGTGACGATCATGTTAAGATTATGAGCCAAACCGACAATTGCGCCAATAATGGCGGTATTTTCCGGGGCTTCATCCAGCCGCATGACAAAGGAGCGGTCAATTTTCAAAACATGAGCCATGAGACGATGAAGGTAACTTAAAGAAGAATATCCCGTACCGAAATCATCTATACTGAGTTCAATTCCACAACTTTTCATTTCTCGAATCATTTTCATGGCCATAACGGCGTTATTCATCAAGGCACTTTCAGTGATTTCGAGGCGTAAGTCAGCTCCTGTTAGTTTAGTTTCCCTTAAAACTTGTTTGATAAAGTTCAAAGTCTCTGGCTCAGAAAAATGCTTGGCGGACAAGTTAACACTAATGCGGAGCGATCGCATACTTTCAAACTGCGATCGCCATATTTGCAATTGCTGGCAAGCTTGACGTAACACAAAGCGGTCGATCTCCAAAATCAAGCCCGTTTCCTCAGCAAAGGGAATAAACTCCTGGGGATACACCCAACCCCGTTTAGGATGCAACCAGCGCACTAAGGTTTCAAACTCTGCAATTTTGCCCGATTCCAAGGAAACAATGGGCTGATAATAAGTGCGAAACTCTTGTCGCTCTAAAGCCAAGCGCAAATCGGTTTCGAGTTGTAAGTTACGAAACGCCCGTTGGTGTAGCTCGCGGGAAAAGACTTGGTAGCGACCCTTTCCTAGCTCTTTGGCGCGATACATCGCCGTATCCGCATCCCGCAGCAAATGTTCTGGTTGTTCGTACTCCTCAGAACCAAACACAATACCAATACTGGCATTAATAAAAACTGTGTGGTCGTTAATATGAAAAGGAGCGGCAATTTCTTTTTGAACACTTTGCGCGACCTCAATCGCATCTTCGACAACGCTTAACCCCTCAATCAGCAACGCAAACTCATCTCCCCCAAAACGGGAAAGGGTATCCACTGGATGCAAGCAAGTTTCGAGACGACGAGCCACAGCAATCAACAATTGATCCCCCGCGAGATGGCCAAAAGAATCATTGACCATTTTGAAGCGATCGCAATCTAAAAATAAAACCGCATACTGACAATAAGGTTGTTGTTTAGCTCGATGAATGGTTTGGCTCAAGCGTTTCATAAACCAGGCCCGATTCGGCAAATCTGTCAAGGCATCGTGCAGGGCCAAATGCAGTAATTTTTCTTGGGCCCGTTGGCGTTCGGCGATTTCCCGTTCGAGTTGGGCTGTTCGTTGTTGTACGCGAAATTCCAGTTGGCTATTGAGTTGTTGAATTTCATTTTTCGCCCCTTGCAACTCTAAATGGTTGGTAATGCGAGCGATAATTTCTTCGACGTGAAAAGGCTTGCTAATATAATCAACGCCCCCTACCTCAAAGGCTTTCACCTTATCAACAGGTTCATCGAGAGCGCTTAAAAAAATGATGGGAATATCGCGGGTTTCAGCCTGGGCTTTTAGGCGCTCGCACACCTCATAGCCGTCCATTTCCGGCATTTTGATATCCAGTAAAATTAAATCCGGTTGGGCGGCTTTGGCTACCGTTAACGCCATTTGTCCGTTGATAGCACTACGAACTTTATAACCTCGGTCTGTCAAAACGGTAGACACGAAGCGCAGGTTATTGGGTAAATCATCGACAACAAGAATGTCACCTTTTGACATAGATTCACGATGAGATAATAAATCTCTCCTCAATACACCTTTCATAAAAGCCAATCATAATAAATCCAGGGGAAATCCGATTAATATTGGTATCATTTGGGGTTTCCCAGTTGCCCGTGTTTTTGTGAACCTTTAACATTTTTTAACCAGCGTTCAACTATTCACTTCGTTATTTTATCGATCTCCCTCGAAGAATGCTTGATTGATCAAATCAAAAAACAGGAGAGTAGCGAACAATCCAAAACAATGGTCTTAAGAAGATGCCAATAAAGGTTGAGTTAACTCTAGAATGCGATCGCACCGGAAATTGTGAGCCAAATCCTTTAAACCGCGAGCCACCAAAGGCAAACCATCAGGTAGTTCTGCAATTAAACGGTCAATCCATTCTGAGTCCGCGACAGTGGCGGCTTCGTGGAGTTGAGCCAACCAAGCCCGGTCTATTTGACTGAGTTGAGCTTGGACTTCTTGCCAATCCAAAATCCCAGAGACCTGAGAAGGATTATCGGGGTTTTCTTCTTCGTAGAGATAGCGAACCCCTAAATATTGGGACATTTTGCCTAAAATCACTTCTTCGTGCCAAGGCTTGCGGGCAAAATCATCGCAACCCGCCGATAAAACCACAGACCTTTCTTCTTCGAGGGCGCTGGCGGTTAAGGCAATAATGGCCGTAGCTTGGCCTTTGAGGTGAGATTTGATATGTTTACTGGCTTCATAACCGTCCATAACCGGCATTCGCATATCCATCCAAATTAGATGGGGTTGCCAATCTTCCCAAATCGCGATCGCTTCTTTACCGTTACAAGCCTCGCGCACATCAAAGCCCAACTGTTTTAAAAAATGTACCAACAGGTGACGACTTTCCCAACGGTCTTCGACCACCAAAATGCGATAATCAGGCTGATCTGGCGCTAGGGCGATCGCCCGTTGGGAAGAAAGGGGTAGGGTAATGTCATTGGCCTCGGCCCGACTCATTTCAACTTCGACGGTAAAGATTGTACCTTCCCCCACCCGACTGTCAACTTCAATACTCCCTCCCATCAACTCCACAAAACGGCGACTAATGGTTAAACCCAACCCCGTCCCGGTGTTAGAATTGCGGCCGGTTTCAGTTTGCACAAACGGTTCAAACAGTAAATCTTGTTCCTCGGTCGCGATACCGGGGCCAGTATCTTCGACAATAAAACACAACCGCAGATTATCTGCCACCGAGGGGGAGCTTTGCAAAACTTGTAAACTCACAAAACCCGCCTTGGTAAACTTGATACCATTACTCAAAAGATTAATCAACACCTGGCGCAATTTGCCCTCATCCCCGTACAAATAACGGGGTAAATGGGGGGAGTAATCCAAATTGAGGTCAATTCCCTTTTCGGCAGCTTTGAGTTGCATCATATCGGTAATGGTATCGAGTAGATGAAACAAATCAAAAGGATGGAGATTGAGACGAGCTTGACCGGCTTCGATTTTCGACATATCGAGGATATCGTCGATTAAATTGAGGAGATGTTCGCCGCTACTGTTGATAATATTGAGATTGACCCGTTGATCCTGACTTAAGGCCGTATCGCGACTGAGGATTTGGCTAAAGCCTAAAATGGCATTGAGGGGAGTGCGTAATTCGTGGCTCATATTCGCCAAAAATTGGCTTTTGACCCGACTGGCTTCTTCGGCTTGTTGTTTGGCTAGGGCTAGTTGTTCGTTTTGTTGGCTCAAAGAAGCACTGGCGCATTTTTCTTGTTCGAGAAGACGGGCTTGAGCCAGAGCAATACCCACTTGCGCGGCAACGGCTTCGAGGAGTTCGATTTCGTCTTGGGTCCAATGGCGATCGCGATTTTGTTGTAGGGAAATCGCCCCGTTGGGTTCGTTTTGATACGAGGTGCGAATCAGGAGCAAGGATTTGATGCCAAATTGATAACACAACGGTTGCCAAACGGCAAATCCGGCTTCTGTGTCTATATTTTGTACGACAAAGGCGCGATCTTGAGCCAAGACAGTTTGCAAGGATGCACTGTCGGTGATATTAATATCTAAGCCTTGCATCGAGACTTGGCCGGGTTCGAGATATTCGCTGACTAAGGGAAGATGAGGCTTCCCTTGGGCTTCGTAACTGTGAATGGTACAGCGACTCACTTTAAACATCTGACCCACTTGCATGGCTGTGGTGCGAAAAATCGTTTGACTGTCGAGGCTGCTGCGAATTTGTTGGGTAATGGTATCGAGTAATAAGCTTCGCTGGAGTTGGCGATTTAGGGTTTCTTCAGCGTTTTTGCGATCGGTAATGTCTTCGATAACCCCCAGTAGGCCCAGGGGTTGATTGTCGCTGTCGAGGATGGGAATTTTGCTCACATCAAGCCACTTGAGTTTCCCGGTGCGGGTTTTTTCGTTATCAATGTGGTGAAGTAAGGGTTTAGCGGATGCTAAGATTTCTCGATCTTGACGGCGAAATAAAGCGGCGCTATAGGGGTCACCGAGTAAATCTTCGTCGGTTTTACCCACAATCTCCCCTGGATGGCTTAAGCCTTTGGCTTTTGCCCAATTACTATTACACCCTTGAAAAACCGATTGGGTATCTTTCCAAAAGACTTGTTGGGGAATATTATCGAGAATCAAGCGCAAATATTGTTCTTTTTCCCGTAAAGCGGCTTCTGCTTGCTTGCGGGCGGTGGCATCGGTTCCCACTGAGAGAATTTCGACTAAACTGCCTTTTTCGTCGTAAATTGGCTTATTCGCCCAAGCCACCCATACCACCTCGCCATTTTTACGGCAATTTTCATTTTCGTGGAGGGTGTATTGTTCGGGGCGATCGCACAAATCCGCCATCAACGCTTGTAAGTCTGCTCCGACGGTACTCACCGGTGCAACAATGGTGCCAATGATATTACGACCCAACAACGAGTCATAGTCATAACCAAACAACTTACGCCCATAATCATTAATAAATAAAATCTCCCCTGCGGTATTCCAGCGCAAAATGACGCAATTTGCGGTTTCGACTAAATCCCGATACTGCGTCATACTGTTTTGTAGGGCATCGTGAGCGATTTGTCGTTCGAGTTCCGCCGCCGCCCGGGCCGCAAAAATGCGTAAAATTGAGTTTTTGTAGAGATTGTTCGCCATGGCGGTAGTATGAAGTACCGCCAAATGTCCGATTACGTCTCCGGCTTTGTTCATCAAGGGAATGCCAAGATAACTTTGCACGCCGAGTTGAGCGAGGTCGCAATCTTTGGGGAAACATTCTTGCACGCGATCGACATAAAAGCATTGATGACCGCGCAATACTTGTTCGCAGGGGGTGTTAACAATATCATATTCTAGTTCTTCTGCCCAATCTTCCCCTGTCCAAAAGGCAAGGGCTTTCACCCGTGTTTGAGATTCATCGACCCAGCGCGTCACAATGGCATAGCGGACTTTTAAGACTTGGGCAAGATAGCGAACGCAACTATAAAAAAAGTCAACGACCGTTTGCAAGCCAGTTCCCTGTACCATGAGCTGGAGGGCTTCTTCTTGATGTTTGCGATCGGTAATGTTGCGACTGACCCAAGCGACAGTATTTTCTGAGGTCGGGGAAATGACCGCAGCAAACCAAAAGGTTTGAGGGGTTTGAGGCGGGGTTAGACAGTATTCAAAGTCAACAACCGTTTGCGTGGTCAGGGCGGTTTGGACTTGCTGACGAAAAATCGGGGCGGTGTCTTCACAGAAAAACTGCTCGATAGTTAAGCCGATCATATCAATCTCTGAACCGTAAAGTTGAGCGGCTTTGGTGGGGGCGACTTGGATGGAGTTGATGTCTCGATCGATCAGTAAAACAATGTCGATCATCGCTTCAAAGAAGTTGCGAATTTCTTGTTCGGATGATTGTAGTTTGCGTTCGAGCAGCAGGGTATCTGGGGATGAAGGTGTAATTATCCCGTTTGTGGTGTTGGGATGGAGGGCTGCAAAAATATCAACGGGGGCGATCGCGCCGATGATGTTTTGGGTGTCATCAAGGGCAATAATGAGACTGTGGGGCGATTGTAACAGGGTTTGTTGTACGGTGTGGATGGAGGTATTGCCCGACAGGAGCAGGGGGGGTTTGGCAATAATGGTACTAACGGCCGTTGTGTCTAAATCTGGGTAAGATACGGCTTCATTGATGGCGGCTAAGATATCTTGGGGGGTGATAATTCCTAAAATTTGCTGGTCTTGAGTCGCGATCGCGTAATCTTGGCGATAGGCTTGCATTTGTCGCACCACCGCTAAAATTGAGGTGGTGGGTGCTACGATGAGCGGGTTTTTTTGAGCAATTTGGGCGGCTGTCAAATCGAGAGACTCAGAGGTTAATAAACTCAACAAATGCTGTTGAGACATCAAACCTATGGCTGTGCCGCGATCGTCTACGATGGGTAAGTTGTCAATGTGTTCTCGCTGCACCATTGCCAAAACCAACTGAATATCGAGGCTTTGCTTTTGAGACAGGGCGATCGCGGGGGTTGTCATTGCTTGCTTTAAGGGGATATCGAGGGGGATTTCGCAAGCGATGAGGCGTAACACATCGTGGGGGGTCAAAATGCCTTGCAGTTGCTGATTTTCTACTCCCAATACACAATGACAATCAGTTTGCTTCATTCGGGCGATCGCTTCTGTTACTGGGGTTTCAGGAGTCGCGATCGCGATCGGACTCGCCAACTGTTTTAGCAAAAGAGAATCGAAGCAAAGCGGACGGGAAACACTCATCACCGAGATTCAAGGAGATTATTGAGGTCGATACTAAAAATACGAAGTAGATAAGTCTACGATGGCAATCTTAACCTATCTTTTTCGAGAATGGGGGTTTTTTCAGTTATCAGTCATCAGTCATCAGTTATCAGTTACCAGCAGTAGGTTGGGTAGAACGAAGTGAAACCCAACAACCAATAACCAATAACCAAT
>JBKHDX010000067.1:0-20470 GCA_046541115.1 Spirulinaceae cyanobacterium
AAGAATCCGGGGTTCTGGTAAACTTTAAACCAACGGTAATAAGATAATAAAACAACTGCCTTCTCCCGGTTGCGATCGCACTGTCACTGCTCCTTTCATTCCTTCTACTAGGGTTTTGACAATGGATAAACCCAAACCCGTTCCTCCGGTAGAACGCGATCGCGCCTCATCTACCCGATAAAAACGCTCGAAAATCCGCGATTGTTGGGCTAAGGGAATACCCCAACCGCGATCGCGCACCTCGATTTTGGCTTGTTCTCCGGCACGTTCGAGGCGCACCACGACCTCTTTTTCTGAGTATTTGACTGCGTTATCAATCAAGTTAATTAACACCTGTTTGAGACGATTAAAATCCGCGATCGCGCTTACTGTTTCGTCGGCATAAAACTCCAGATCGCGATCGCAAGTTTGCCTTGCCATTTCAATAATTTCCGCGATCGCCTCATTCAAAATAATCGGTTCGAGGTGAAAATGAAGATGATTGTTATCCACCCGCGCCAAATCCAACAAATCTGATAATAATTGAATCGTGCGCTCGGCTTCGGTTGCCGCAATGCCCAACGCCTCCGTTTGGGCTTCTGAGAGATTTTTCCCCCGTCTGAGAGTGCTTTGCAGATATCCCGAAACCAACGTTAACGGGGTGCGTAACTCATGGGACACATTGCTCACAAACTGCCGTTGCTGCTCCCAAGTTTGATATAACTGAAGCAACGTGCGATTAAGGGCTTGCGCCAACTGCTTCACCTCTGTCGGGGCATTCTCAAACTGTAACTGCTCTGGTTCAAACTGTTCTGAAGAAAGCCGTTGCGCGACATGGCACATTTGCTCTAGGGGACACAACGAGCGTCGTACATAAAATGCGATCGCGATCGTCATCAAGCCAATCGCTGCGATACTTGCCCCCGCTAACGTCCAGAGCAACTGTTGAAACATAATTTGTTCTTCGGTGATATCTGTTGCCAAAACCAACTCTCCCAGGTAGCGCTCCTGGATGATGAGGGGCGTTTGACACATCACCCAATAGCGATTGTTGAGGAACTTGACTTCCGGAAACAAAGGAATATTACTCAAACTCAACAAAGCGCGATCGCGAGTCCCCACCGCTAACCCCTCCGACTGGGCCACAATTTCCCCCTGCTCTCCCTCAACCCAAATCAACGTCGTCCCGGTAGTCCGATAATCAATGGCTTTTTGGACAGCTTGCGATCGCGCCATCATTTGCTGATAAATTTCGATATCCTGGGGCAAGCGCTCGGCCAAATATTCCACATGATGCTTATTGGCTGCGACTAATAAATGCTGCGTGCGGCTACTCGTCCAAATTGCCACACTCCCAATCCCCAACGCCGACACCGCCGCAATCCCCAACGTCAGACGCACGCGCAACGAACGAAAATCCATAAGCCCTGACTACATCAACCTCATCGCTACTCTAAATTATCAATCTGAGAATAAGCTGATTGTCTTTGGTTATTGGTTATTGGTTGTTGGGCGGGGAAACCCCGCCCCTACACGCCTACTGCCTCAAACACTGATGAGGCGATGACTGAAGAAGCTGCCCAAAACACCGATCGTTGATGACTCTCTAGAAACTTAAACTAAAATAATAGATGCAACGAGACAATACATCCTGAGAGACGTTAACATAAGTTAATACAAGCTAAATTATTAAGAAAGCAGATTGTTTGCCGATCGCAAGGCAACACCCCAAAACTGGGAGATTAAACTTTACACCCATTAAAACAAGCAAAGTTTTTCCCAACCCCATTTAACGTTTAGGAGATCGAGCGCGTGAATAAAAACAAAAAATGGCGCAACGCTGGACTTTACGCCTTACTATTAATCGTCGTGATTGCGATAGGCACTGCCTTTCTCGACAGTCCGCGAGAAAGCCGCACCACCTGGAAATACAGTCGCTTCATCAACGAAGTTCAAAGCGGTAGAGTCCAAGGCATTGTCAAACTGAGCGCTGACCGCAGCCAAGCCTTAGTCACGGCTCAAGATGGCACTCAAGTCGAAGTCAACCTCCCCAACGATCCGCAACTGATCGACATTCTCACCGATAACAACGTCGATATTGCCGTCCTTCCTCCCAACAACGAAGGCGCATTATTGCGGACACTGAGCGGCTTATTCTTCCCGATTTTGCTGCTGGTGGGTTTATTCTTCTTGCTGCGTCGCGCCCAAAGCGGCCCGGGTTCCCAAGCGATGAACTTTGGTAAATCCAAAGCCCGCGTGCAAATGGAACCCCAAACCCAAGTCACCTTCGGCGATGTGGCGGGGATTGAACAAGCCAAACTCGAACTCAACGAAGTTGTAGACTTCCTGAAAAATGCCGATCGCTTTACCGCCATTGGTGCGAAAATCCCCAAAGGCGTGTTACTCGTCGGCCCTCCAGGAACCGGTAAAACCCTCCTCGCTCGTGCGGTAGCGGGTGAAGCGGGGGTTCCCTTCTTCAGTATTTCCGGTTCGGAATTCGTCGAAATGTTCGTCGGTGTCGGTGCGTCTCGCGTCCGGGATTTGTTCGAGCAAGCCAAAACTAACGCTCCCTGTATTGTCTTTATCGATGAGATTGACGCAGTGGGTCGCAGTCGGGGTGCTGGTCTCGGTGGCGGTAACGACGAGCGCGAACAAACCCTCAACCAATTGCTCACGGAAATGGATGGTTTCGAGGGCAACACCGGGATTATTATTATCGCTGCTACTAACCGTCCTGATGTCTTAGACGCGGCTTTATTGCGTCCGGGTCGTTTCGACCGTCAGGTTGTGGTAGACCGCCCGGATTATGCGGGTCGTCGCGAAATCTTACAAGTTCACGCTCGCGGTAAAACTTTGGCCCGCGATGTGGATTTAGATAAAATTGCTCGTCGGACTCCGGGTTTCACCGGGGCAGATTTGTCGAACTTACTCAACGAAGCGGCAATTTTAGCGGCGCGTCGCAACTTGACGGAAATCTCCATGGATGAAGTCAACGACGCGATCGATCGCGTCCTGGCTGGCCCTGAGAAGAAAGACCGGGTAATGAGCGAGAAGCGCAAGCAATTGGTGGCTTATCACGAAGCCGGCCACGCCTTAGTCGGTGCGTTAATGCCCGATTATGACCCGGTACAGAAAATCAGCATTATTCCTCGCGGTCGTGCGGGGGGTTTGACTTGGTTCACACCGAGCGAAGAGCGCATGGATTCGGGTTTGTACTCCCGCGCTTATTTACAAAACCAAATGGCTGTAGCTTTAGGTGGTCGTGTTGCTGAAGAATTGATCTTCGGGGAAGAAGAAGTAACCACGGGGGCTTCTAATGACTTGCAACAAGTGGCTCGCGTGGCGCGTCAAATGGTAACTCGTTTCGGGATGAGCGATCGCCTCGGCCCGGTGGCTTTAGGTCGTCAAAACGGCAATATGTTCATGGGTCGCGATATCGCTTCCGACCGAGATTTCTCTGACGAAACGGCTTCTGCCATTGACGATGAAGTGCGGAAACTGGTGGATCAAGCTTATGAGCGCACTGTAGAAGTGTTGAAAGGCAATCGCCAGATTTTAGATAAGTTAGCAGCAATGCTCGTCGAACAAGAAACGGTAGACTCTGAGGAGTTACAAAACTTGTTGGCTGAAAGCGATGTGAAAATGGCTGCGATCGTGTAACTTTTTCCCATTAAATTAATCTGATGGGGGTGCGATCGCGAGTCGCACCCCAATTTTTTTCCATGGGGAAACTGTGGAAAACTTGTGGAAAAGGTGGCATTCTTTTCCGAAATAAGCATCATATCTTGGCAATGAGAAGCCTGAAGAAGGCGCGAAAGTCCTCAATTGTTGTGTGCTTTCGGTTTTTTTTGAGTTTTCCACAGATTTCGCCTTAGGAGCGATCGCGACTGGTTAAGTTAATGCGATCGCTAATCTGTATTAAAGTTTGCTTAATCTGAGCATCTTTTTGTTGCAGTTTCTCAATTTTTTCACAACTGTACATCACGGTTGTATGGTCTTTGCCACCGAATTCTTCCCCAACCCTCGGTAAGCTTAAATCCGTATGTTGCCGCATCAGATACATCCCGATCTGACGGGCAAAACTAATTTCTCGACGGCGAGAATTGCCCTTTAAGTCCTCTAGCGAAACCTTGAAAACTTCAGCCACAATGTTAATAATAATCTCTGGCGTGGCCGTGGCTTTTTCGACAGGCGGATTCAACATCGGCGCAATATTTTCCACTGTCATGGGTAATCCCGAAATGGAAATATAAGCCACTGTCCGAATTAACGCCCCTTCTAATTCCCGAATATTAGAGGTGTAGTGGGTGGCAATATATTCGATCGCGTCTTTCGGTAATCGGATGTTTTCATATTCGGCTTTCTTTTGTAAAATCGCCATACGGGTTTCCAAATCCGGGGTTTGGATATCCGCAATCAACCCCATCGAAAAGCGCGAACACAGGCGATCCTGCAAGCGAGGGATTTGATTCGGGGGACGATCTGCGGCTAAAACCACTTGCTTGCCTACTTCATGTAGGGTATTAAACGTAAAAAAGAATTCCTCTTGGGTGTATTCTTTCCCCTCAATAAATTGAATGTCGTCTACTAATAAAATATCCGCCGCCCGGTAGCGATCGCGAAAACTCTGCAAACTATCCTTGCGAATCGCCGTAATTAAATCATTGGTAAACTTTTCGGTAGACACATAAAACACCTTGGAATTGGGGTCAATTTCCAAGCGATAATGCCCAATGGCTTGCATCAAATGAGTTTTCCCCAGACCTACTCCCCCACACAAAAACAATGGGTTAAACTCTCGTCCGGGAGACTCAGCCACCGCTAACGCTGCCGCGTGGGCCATGCGATTCGTCGGCCCCACCACAAACCGCGAAAACACATATTTCGGGTTAAATTCCGCCGGACAAGACCGGCTATTTCCCGACGATTCTACCGGATAACTGTTGAGGGGTGATGACCAAGAATCATCAGCATTTTGAAACGACGCGATCGTATTTCCTTGAGTCGCCGTCAGGTGAATTTCTAACGGTTGACCGACGATCTCCTCGACCACTTCGGCAATAATGGGAATGTAGTGCTTTTGTAGCCAATTTCGCGCAAAAGGATTGGGCGCACAAATCCGCAAATAGCGATCGGTCAACTCCTGGGCCGTCGCCGTGGCAATCCACGTTTCAAACGTCGGTTGACTCAGTTTTAATTTTAAGCGTTCGAGAACTTGAGTCCAGAGTTGAGTTAATGTCATACGTCCCAGGCGATCGCGTTTGTAGTTATTAGTTTAGGGATTAGGCAGTAGGGAGTGGGCAGCTTCTTCAGTTATCGCCTCAACAGTCAACAGTCATCAGTTTCTTGGGCAGTGGGAAGTAGGCAGTGGGCAATCAGCTTGTAGGGGCGCTCTTTTCCCCGTCCAACAACCAATAACCAATAACCAACAACAAACAACCAATGACCAATAACCAAGGACAAACATTAAAAGTCATCCAAATCGGTAACTCTATTTTGCGACAGACTGCTCAACCTGTGGAAAATTTCGCGGATGTGGGTTTACAGCAGTTGATTGACGACTTGATCGACACCGCGATCGCGTCTCATGGGGTCGGGATAGCAGCGCCGCAAGTGGCTCAATCTTACCGTGTGTTTATTGTGTCATCTCATCCCAATCCGCGATACCCCGACGCGCCGCAAATGCCCCCTACACCGATGCTAAATCCCGAAATCGTCTCCCACAGCGAAACCACGATTGAAGGCTGGGAAGGCTGCCTCAGTGTGCCAGGGAAACGGGGTTTAGTGCCGAGATACAAAGACATTGAAGTGGAATATCGCGATCGCGACGGCATTTTACACCGTCAAGTCTTTACCGATTTTATCGCCCGGATTATCCAACACGAACTCGATCACCTCAACGGCATTTTATTTTGCGATCGCGCCCTGGCATTTAAAGATAACCTGAATTAGTAGAACTCAAGCTAAAAAATTTCTCGGCCCTCGCAATTGACGGCAATTTTTAAAAATTTTAGCTTTTTTAATAACATTAAAATTTTAAACTGAATCCTATGAATCAGCCTCAATCTCAAGATCGTGCTACGACAGTACAAGACCTAGAAAGTAAGTTGCCGTCGATTTTACATCCCTTAATCGATCTCGCCTTTAACTATTGGTGGAGTTGGTCGCCCCAAGGATCGAAACTATTTGCAGAACTAGATTCGCAGCATTGGTCAGCTTGTCAACATAATCCTGTCAAATTTTTGCGATCGCTCTCACCTCAACGCCTCACCCAAGCCACCGTCGATCCCTTATTTCGCCAACGGTTAGAAGCATTAGTCGAACAGTTTAAAAGCTATCAAAACCCAAAACACACCTGGAAGAGCGAACATTGTCCACAACTCGCGCGATCGCGTCCCATTGCTTATTTTTCCATCGAGTTTGGCATTCATCAATCTTTACCCATTTATGCTGGCGGTTTAGGGGTTTTAGCCGGGGATCATCTTAAATCCGCCTCAGATTTAGGAATTCCCATGGTAGGGATTGGTTTATTGTATCGTCACGGCTATTTTCAGCAACATTTGAATACAGAAGCTTGGCAAAAAGAACATTATCCCGATCGCGATTTTTCTAACTTACCCATTATCTTATTAACCGACGAGAATAACCAACCCCTGCAAATTACCGTCAATATTCGCGATCGCTGCGTCAAAGCCCAAGTTTGGCAAGTCAATGTCGGGCGTTCGACTGTATATTTACTCGATAGCGACTGCGAAGACAACGACTCCCTCGACCGCCGAATTACATCCCGTTTATATGGTGGGGATTCTAACACCCGCATCGCCCAAGAAATTATTTTAGGCATGGGGGGGGTGCGCTTATTGCAACATTTAAAACTGCACCCTTCTGTGTATCACTTCAACGAAGGTCATTCTGCCTTTGCGCTGCTAGAGTTGATTCACCAAACCCTACAAGCCACGGGACAAGACTTCGACACCGCGAAAGAAATTGTGAAACAACGCTGTATTTTCACCACCCATACCCCCGTTATGGCGGGTCACGATGTCTTTTCAACGGACTTGATGGACGAATATTTCAGCCATTATTGGCCGCAGTTACAACTGCCGCGAGAAGCCTTTTTGGATTTAGGGGCCCGTCGCCCTCAAGACCCCTCAGAACCCTTTAACATGACCGTTTTAGCCTTGCGCTTGACCCATGCGGCTAACGGTGTCAGTCAGTTAAACGGGCAAGTTTGTCGGCGGATGTGGTCGGTTTTATACCCCGATCGCGACGTAGAGGAAGTTCCCATCGGTGCGATTACCAACGGCGTTCATACGAAAAGTTGGATTGCGCCCTTATTCCGGGATTTATACCATCGGCATTTGGGAGACTGGGAAACCCATCAGTGCGATCGCGACTTTTGGCAACAAGTCCAAGATATTCCCGATGGCGAATTGTGGCAATGTCATCAACTGCTGAAACATCGCTTGATCGCCTTTGTGCGATCGCGCATTGCCCAAGCCCGAAAACGGCGCGGAGAGGACTCACAAAGCATCTCAGCCAGCGAAAATCTCCTTGACCCCAATACTCTCACCATTGGCTTTGCTCGCCGCTTCAGCGCTTATAAACGCCCCAATCTGATTACCTATGACCCCGATCGCGCCTTTAAACTTTTTACCAATCGCGATCGTCCCATTCAGATAATTTTCGCCGGGAAAGCCCACCCCCACAACCAAGAAAGCAAGCGGATTTTACAGCGTTTAATGGAATGGAGTCATCAAGCCGAAATTCGCGATCGCATTGTGTTTCTCGAAGACTACGACCTCGACACCGCCAAAGCCCTCGTCCAAGGCGTTGATGTGTGGCTCAACACGCCTCGTCCTCCCTTAGAAGCCTCTGGCACCAGCGGCCAAAAAGTCAGTCTCAACGGCGGCCTCAACTGTAGCTTACTCGATGGTTGGTGGCGCGAAGCCTACCAAGAAGGCGAAAATGGCTGGGCCATTGGCGGTTACGACTTCTCCGACGAACGCCGCCAACAAGACGAAGAAGATGCCGCTTCCCTCTACCAATTGTTAGAGGAAGAAATTATCCCCCTTTACTACGATGAGCGGCAAGAGAACTTACCGTTAGAGTGGATTCGCCGCATGAAAGCAGCAATTGCGACGGTTGCACCTTTTTTCAACACCGATCGCATGGTGGCGGATTACCTCGAACAATACTATCTCCCAAGTCTTCAGGCTGAAGTTGCTCCGCCTTTAGTGGGTGTCACTTCCTAGCCCTAGATTGGCAACAGTTAAGCATAACGAGGGTTAAATTAATGAACAGACGATTAGAAGGCAAAGTGGCCATCGTCACCGGGGCAGCCACCGGAATTGGCGAGGCGATCGCCCATAAATTCGCCAAACAAGGGGCAAAAGTTGTCGTCAACGGATTACCCGACGATCCCGTGGATGCCGTGGTTGAAGCCCTGCGTGAGTACGGTGGTGAAGCCGCTGCCCACAAAGGCGATATTTCTCAAGAAAGCGAAGCCAAAGCCTGTGTCGAAGCCGCGATCGCGCAATTTGGCCAACTCGACATCCTCGCCAACAATGCCGGGGTATTTCTAGTCACCGCCGAAACCCAAGATTATCCCGTCGATCTCTTTGACCGTACCACCACCATGAACATCCGGTCGGCGTTTCTCATGACCAAATATGCCCTGCCCCACTTGCAAAAAACGCGAGGAAACATCGTTTGTGCGGGTTCAGAAGCCGGATTCAATGGATTAGCCCAAAACACGCCCTACGGCGGTACAAAAGCCTGGATGCACGCCTTTGTTAAAGGGGTTGCCGTCGAACAAGCGAAATATGGCGTGCGAGCTAATTGCGTTTGTCCGGGGGCGATTGACACCGCTTGGACACACCAAGAAACCGGCCCCATGACCGAGAAAATGGAAAAAATGCTCGTCAACGCCACTCCCATGGCCCGACGAGGAACCCCCGAAGAAATGGCGAATATCTACGCTTTCCTCGCTTCCGACGAAGCCAGTTATGTTACAGGGTCATTATGGTTAGCCGATGGCGGTGTTACGGTGGCCAAAGGGGCAGTCGGCGAACAAACCCCCGAAGCCCTACGCCAAAAACCCCAAGGCGAGTTACGCTTGGATCGTTCTCGGCAAGGTTTAGAAAATAAACAAACTGAAACGGTGGGTTAAAAGGGTCAATCTGGAAATACAACCACCGTTTGCTGAACCCCGGTTTCTAGGGTCAAATTCTAACGTTATCCGATGAACAGATAAGAAACCGGGGTTCTTAATCCTAACGATTTAAACGGATTTAATATAAAAATAAAAAGCAGCAACCCCCATCGGCCAAACACCATGGTTAATCCTCTCTCTCCTGCTACCGATACAGAGATTGTTTATCCCGACAGCGACGGACAACCCATGGCCGACAATACCAAACAGTTTCGCTGGATCGTCACCATCAAAGAAAACCTCGAAATCTGGTTTGCGTCTCGCGAGGATGTATTCGTTGCTGGCGATTTCCTTTGGTATCCCGTCGAAGGCAACAACAAAATCCGCCAAGCCCCTGACGCGATGGTGGTTTTCGGTCGTCCCAAAGGGGATAGGGGGTCTTACAAACAATGGCAAGAAGACAATATTCCCCCGCAAGTGGTCTTTGAAATCCTCTCCCCTGGAAACCGGATGAAAAGAATGGCCGAAAAACTGCTCTTTTATCAACGCTACGGAGTCGAGGAGTATTATGTTTACGACCCAGACGACAACGAGTTAATCGGTTTTTTGCGCTCTGGGGATTGGTTAGAGCCAATTCCGGTCATATCAGGATGGGTTAGCCCCCGCCTCGAAATTCGCTTTGAACCCCTCGAAAATACCCTAGAAATCTATCGTCCCGACGGGCGACGCTTCCTGACCCCGGTAGAGTTGGATCGCTTGCGAGAAGCCGAATTTCAAAGAGCTGAACGCGAGCGTCAAAGAGCCGAACAAGAGCGTCAAAGGGCAGATGAGGCGATACGACAACTCGAAGCAGAAAGGGAACGATATCAAGCCCTCCTCGCTCAACTCCGCCAACAAGGAATCGACCCGGAATAACAGTAAAAATTTCCGGTTTAGTGTTCTTCTAGTTTTCTAGCATAAGCATACTCTCGATAAAAGTCTAAGGAACTGATACTCATGCTGCGAGTACGCCAAAGTTCTTGTTTTAATTCGTTACTGGACTGAACATTATCTAGTATTACAAGAAGTTGAGGAACACTTAAAAACCAACAATTGTAAAAATAATTGCTGTTTTTTTTATTATCATTATCTAGTTCATATATCTCATCAATTTGGTTTTTAAAGTCATCAATCTTTTGATTTAGTTTTTCTATTTTATTACTTAAGTCGCTTCTTTCTTCTAAATTAATGTTGCTCATATTAGTTGATTCTAACTTTCCTAAAAGCAGAATGCCCATAAATTGAAAAAGAACATTTCTATCTTGAAAACTGCCGAAGTCTGAAAGTGTAATTGATATTCGTGCAATTTTTTTATTGTTCAGGTAGCAAATAGAATTATCTTTAAACTCAATTTTTCCGTATTTTTTGATAAATATTTCATGTTTATTTATTTGTCTTTGAGTTTCAAGTAAAGACTTTGATAAATCAATTAATATTTTTAAACTATCACCAGACTTAGATTGTCTTACTAATGACTTCTTTTTAACTTCAAAAAAGATGAGAGTATCGTCAGTTTCCACTAAAATATCACTTTCATCTACATTTTTACCCTGTGATTTATCATTTTTATATTTTCCAGAAAAGTATTTTATTTCTCTATTTGACAATTCTTTCTTAATTAATTCTTCAATTTTTTCACCTGTTTTATTATGTATATTTATATTTACTTGACTATCTATTTCGAAAATAATCGCTTCATAAAAAGCGGTCGCACAAATTGAAGGACTAATTAATAAATATTCATTTTCACTTAACTTGATTATTGGTTTATGTCCGAAGTAATTCTTACTCCCTATTTTACTTATATCTTGAGGTATCTGAAAATTCAAATTAACTGAACTAGCGTCATTAGAAAATACATTAAGAATTAGCTCAATGATACTTTTTTCTATATGTGGTTCTAACTTGAAAATATCGTCTGTTGTGAACCTAATCAAATATCGCTTACCTTGTGCAATCGCTAAGATTTTTTCTGTTACTATCGCAGCTTGCTCTGGAGTCCAATTTAAAGTATTTTGTATAGATTCAGCATCACTTGAAAATAACCCTCTGATAATTTTGGGTATATCTGAAGGGCGTAATTGGATGGGACAAAATAGATTATCATAGGTTGCTAGTTCCTGTAGAAATTGAACTATTGTATCGGTACTATGGAAAAGTAAAGATAGTTGATTAGAAGGTTCAACATCTAAAATAGATGCTAATACTATGGAATAATCTAAAATTTCTTTCCAAATACTATCCGGCGATGCCACAGCTAAAAATACTGTTTTTTGAGTATGTTTTACGCATAAATTCAATAAATAGTTAAAAGGAATACTCCTCTCTGCATTATGTTGATATACTTCCCGAAAGTATCTCCCTAAATGATATCTTTCTTGCTTTTCATCGAATCTATGTTGTACTTGCTCAAATAGCCTTCTTAAAGTTTCTATCCCGCCCAATAATTTAATATTAGATTCTATCCGACAAGCTATTTTTCTGGCTTGTGATTCTTCAAGTAATACTTTTCCATCCTTTATTTCAATTTCGTATCCCATAGACTTCAAGAATTTGGCAGATTCACTAATTTTCCATTGCTTTGTATATCGTGTTTTTAGGTATTTTTTGTCATCGCTAATTTTATTTTTGCCATTAAGGGTCACAAAATCCCAAGCTGCTTCTATCGCAACTTTCCAGTTATCTGTATTATCAAATCCAATTATTTTAGCGTTACTGCTTGCTTCTATCCCTCTAGCAGCATCAATTACTATATTCAAAATCTCCAAATACGGTTGAATTTTCTCTCCGTTGACGAAATATGATAAAAGTAATTGATTCCTGAGAGTAAATAGTTCTGATATATGGATTTTACTGCTATCTTTGCTACTTTTAAGATTGTTTTGGATTCTTTCGTACAAATGTGACTGAATAGATTCTAGGGTTAGAGCATTGCCATATTCAAGTTTGTAATGCTTGTATAAAATTCCTAAGTCATTGAGCGAATCTGGTTCTAGACTTGAATGTGTAGAATTTACAATTGCTTTGAAACTAATATCCATATCTTGCTGTTCAAATTGATTCTAGAAATTAATGTTAATCTTTTGAGGGTTATAAAGCTCATTTTAGACCCAATCAGCGAGAAGCGGCGATATTTCCTGAGCGTACTTTGTCAATTGTTGCTCGGAGGATTCATCGAAAGCACTCCCATCAAGGCGATTTAATACCATGATTGCGCCGCATAATCGATTCTGGGCGTAGAGGGGAACAGCTAAAGCGGTGTTGATGCCTAAACTCTTGACGTAATCTTGGCGGAGGCGGGTGTCTCCGAGGGTTTCGGTACTCAAAATCGGGCAGTTGCTTTGTATGGCGATACCGCATAAGCCAGAGGTGGCCATGTCGCCTCGTTTCCCGACAATGGCCGCCGCGTGTTTGCCAGCAGCAGCGATGTAGTGAACGATCGTATCCTGGGCTTCGGCTTTGGCAAGGACGGCGGTTTCAGCGTTGACCAGGGTTTGAATCTGTTGGGCGATGTTTTGCCATGGTGGTTGGTCGGTCATAATATCTGACGGTTGTTTTTCTGTTGATTATGACTTGATAGTCAAAGATGGTGGGCGATGCCCACCCTACATCCGACAAGCTACATCCGACAAGCAGGGTAGAGCAACAACCAGCCACGACTAACCCAAGCGATTTAATTGTTGCTCGATTTCGGGGTTGTAGAGGCGTAGATAGTTCCAATAGTTGCCAAAAACGGTCTCGACATAACCCTTGGTTTCGGGGAAGGGGATTTGTTCGACGAAAATATCCGGGTCGTTTAAGCCAAATTCCCGCAACCATTGGGCCACACTACCGGGGCCAGCGTTGTAACTGGCGATCGCGAGTAGGGAGTTGTTTTGATACTCTCGGTGAGTAAAGTCGAGATACCAAGTACCGAGGCGCACGTTGTCTTCGGGATTGGTAAGGGAGTAGTCTTCAATTCCGTTCTTAGCGGCGACTTCTTGCCCTGTGGCGGGCATCACTTGCATTAAGCCGAGGGCCCCCGCCGGAGAGCGAATTTCTTTCTCAAAACGCGATTCTTGGCGAATCAGAGAAACGACGAGGAGGGGGTTGAGTTCTCGCTGTTGCGCCCAGTCGAGGATGAGGTCTTGGTAGGGGAAGGGGAAAAGGGCGTGCCAATATTTGGTCGTTTCTCGGAGTTGTTGCCAGTTTTCTTGTTCTTCGGGGCTGTCTCGTTGGGTGAGTTCCCAAATTTCACCGATGCCTTGGAGATATTCCTGTTGGGTGAGTTTGAGGAGGGCGGTGGTGAATTGTTCGTCTACGCTGAGTTCGGTTTGACTGGCGGTTTCGGCTTGCCACAGTTCTAAAGCGTCTTGGTCTTGGCCGAGTTGATAGAGTTCTTGGAAGGCTTCTGACCCGGCGGGGGGTTGCGATCGCGTTTCGGGGACGGCAACTTCTGGCCGCAAATCGCGGACGGTACCAAAATCCCCCACATCCCAACCTAATAATACTGCCGATCGCCAAGCGTAATATGACTCTGGATAGTTGCTTAAAACGTATTCAAAGGCAGCATTGGCATCGTCGGGGCGGTTGAGTTGTTTGGCCCATTTCCCGACCCAGAAGGCGGCTTTGGGGGCGAGGGAACTGTCGGGGTTTTGCATGGCGATGGGATAAGCCCATTTCCAGGCTTGGGCAAAGTTGCCTTGGTTGGCAAGGCGTTTGGCGGTTTGCCAGCGATATTTCGAGGTTTCGTCGGAGTCGCCGTAGTTGTCGAGGAGAGATTGACGGGCTTGGGCGGCGGCTTTACCATTGCCTTGTTGTTCGTAGATTTCTGCTTGGCGGACTAGGGCTTCCGGGGCGCGATCGCGAAATCGCTCGATCGCAATCCCTAAGCGAATTAAGGCATCTGTCGGGGTGGAAAGGGTCGCCAGATGTAGCAAGCCTTGGGCGTTTTCTGGGGCTTCGGGAAAGGCTGAGTTGAGGGTACGATACCCTTCAATAGCCCCGGTTTTGTTCCCTGCGATTTGTTTGCCTCTGGCAATGCGATACAGAGTTTCTGGGGTGTTGGGGGCTTTTTCATAAAGGCTGGCGGCTTGGCTGTATTCGCCGTCTGCCCAATAAGTATCGGCGATCGCGCCCCAATCTTCGGCGGTCAGTTCTTCTGCGTGATATTCTTGGAGGCGATCGCGCACGTTGACAATGCGTTCGTGATTCGGGGCGTTACGCAGCAAGTATAACCACAATTCCGGTTGATTGGGGTTAGCATCTAGGCGATCGAAGGCGATTTGATGAGCAACGGGGAGATCGGGATAGTTTGTCAGGGCTTGGTCGAGATATTCGGGTTGTTCTTGTCCTAATTGATACAATGCAGTAGCGGCGGCGGGACTGTCGGGATATTCAGCGACGATTTGCTCTAAAACTTCTCGCGATCGCGTGATTTCGTTGGTGAGTTCGTAAGCCCTGGCTCGTTTTAGTAAAATTTGCGGCGCGAGGACGGGATATTCATACTCTAAGCCCTCTAGCAAAAGAATTGCATTTCCCCCTTCAAATTCGGCGATCCAGTCGTTGGCTAACATATATTTAGCGCGATTGCGGTCATAAGAACGCGGCCCCTCGACAATTTCTTGGAGTTGCCCTCGTCGTGCTTCTGGGGACATTTGGGCCAGCTTCAACACCTGGGATCGCTCGTCATTGTTGGGTTTTTGGATTGCCGAGGGTGTGGGCAGCAGTGGATTTGTCCAACGAGCGAGCAAGCCGCGATCGTAGGCCAGATATACACTTGCGCCTAATACAGCAGCGATGGTTGCCCCTGACGTAAGCCACAAAACGGTTTGAATGGTGCGTCCCTTTTGCATGACTGTGATTTTTCTTTGCCAATAGTTGTCATCATAGCTTTCCTTGCGCGATTGGGGATCGTTATTCAGTTATCAGTCATCAGTTATCAGTCATCAGTTATCAGTCATCAGTTTTTTAGACAGTGGGCAGCTTCTTCAGTTATCAGTTATCAGTTATCAGTTATCAGTCATCAGTTTTTTAGGCAGTAGGTAGTGGGTAGTGGGCAGTTGGGGAGGAAATGAGCAATAACCAATAACCAATAACCAACAACCAACAACCATTCATCATTGATTCTGTCTCTTGATAGGTGCGATCGCGAAATGGAATCTGATAACGTAAGAACTTGAATGAATTAGCACCCAGGCGAAAAAACCGGAAATGAACATTATTATCGTCGGTGCAGGCTTAATTGGCTCTAGTTTTGTGGGATTAGCCCTCGAAGAAAACCACCAAGTTACTGCGATTGAGAAAAACGAAGAAAAGGCGCGATCGCTTTTGCAAAAATACGATATCAAGGTCTTAAATGCCGATATTGCCCAAGGAGATATTCTTAAAGAAGCTCATGTCGAGCGAGCCGATATAATTGTAGCCACGACTGGCGATGATTCGGTGAATTTAATGGCGATGTTTTTAGGAAAAGAACAAGGGGTCAAAAATTTAATTACCCTGATTAACAATCGCCAACATCAATCCATGTTTGAACGCTTGGGAGTCAAAGTTGTGGTGAGTCCTGAAGATATTATCGCCCAACAGCTTTATGACTTTCTCGGTTTGAGCGAAGATTGAGCTGGATAAATTCATGAAAATCTTGAAACAAATTAAGCTGGCTCCCCAAGCGAGAACGATTCTGCGGGATATGGGCTTATTTCTGCACGTTCCGGGCTTAATGGCGTTAATTTCATTGTTTATTAGCTTAGGATGGGGAGAATATTACGCTATTGTACCTTTCGGGTTGACGATTCTGGCTTCGGTGAGTTTGGGTCAATTATTGTATCGCTTTCGCAAAGGTGCGGCTCCGGCACGATTGCGTCATGCTATGATTACGGTTGCTTTGAGTTGGGGCATTATTCCGCTTATTGGGGCAATTCCCTTTTTGGCGATCGCGGCTAGTTTGGGCGATCGCATGGATACATCCCCCACCGTAAGCGTCTTCCATCAGCCCTGGAATGCCGTATTTGAGTCCTTTTCCGGCTTTACGAGTACGGGGTTGTCGATGGCGTTAGACCCGGCTCAACTGCCTTATAGTCTACAATGGTGGCGCTCTCTAACGGAATGGGTGGGAGGCGTTGGGGTAATTGTGTTGATGCTTTCTTTGCTGCAACCCACCACCGATGCGTATAATCTTTATTCAGCAGAAGGGCGCAATCGTCGCATTGCTTTAACGGTACGTTCTACCGTGCGCTCGATTTGGTGGATTTACCTGGTTTACACGATTTTTAGCATTTTTTTACTGAAAATTGCGGGAATGCCTTGGTGGGATGCCCTCAATCACGGTTTAACGGGGATTTCCACCGGAGGATTTAGCATTACTTCAGGAAGTATCGGGGCTTATGCACCCGCGATTCAATGGGCAACTATCCCGATTATGATTTTAGGTGCGATTAGTTTTCCCATTCATTACCAATTATTGCGTCGCAGGGATTTAACGGCATTGTGGGGGGATGCTCAACATCGAGCTTTGTGGTTATTATTGATTTTGGGCGGCATTTTGTTATTACTTGAAAACGCCGCTTCTCAAGATAGCTGGTTATGGCGAGATAGTTGGTTTCAGTGGGCTTCGGCGTTGGGGACTTGCGGCTTCAATACAACGGATATAAAGACTTGGAGTCCTTCGGCAAAATTGTTAATGACTTTGGGAATGCTTATTGGTGGGGCAGCAGGTTCGACGGTAGGTGGGTTAAAATTAAATCGCTTTGTGGCATTATTACAAGCGATCGCCTGGAAGTTTCAACGTTTAATACTCACTCCTCATCAGCTTTTACGCTACCGTCTCGACAATCAAGTGGTTTCAGAAACAGAAGCGAATCGTCACATCGAATCTGTGGCTGTGTTGGCGTTGCTGTGGTTATTACTACTGATTTTAGGAGTATTTGCCTTATTAGGGCAGGTGAGTCCGATTTATACCCTCAGCGATGTCCTGTTTGAAGCCACATCAGCATTAAGTAGTGTCGGGCTTTCAACGGGAATCACACACCCGGATTTGGCTTGGGGGGGCAAGTTGGTTTTAATCTTATTTATGTGGATGGGACGCTTGGAAATTATGCCCGTTTTGCTTTTGTTTATCTTACCGTGGCGATCGCTTCTGCGCCGTTTTTAGTTTATCTTGTTAACCCACCGTTTAAGGTATGTCACGACACTACAGCTAAAAACAAATAACCAATAACTAATAACAAATCATCAGAAACACGTTTTAAATCCTCTCAAAAGCAATTATTGCTGACTTTGTAACCATTGCCGAAATTCGCGGAGTAAAGCGTTTTCACCAATCTCCCCCCATCGCTGCAAAAAATCCAACAAAACAAACTTCGATAAAATGGGTAAAATGCCAGAAGAATCCCGCACTTCATAAACGCCATTTTGGAGATAATAAATCAACAAATCTTCCCCATTAAATCGCCATACTTCAGTCACTCCTAAAGCCGCATAAATCTCTAATCGATTCAAAGAACTACTGGTAATGTCTACTTCAATGGCTAAATCGGGAGCCGGATCGATGGTAAAATCAAAAGACGTTTTCCCTCGTACTTGTTCTTCATTTTGAATATAAAAACATTCATCCGGCTCAATTCCTTTTTGTAAATCTTCCCGGCTTAATGTAGTTGAATAAAGACTCGCTATTTCTACCCCCAAAACTTCAGTTGTTGTCCGCACCAAACGCCCCAATAATCCCTTATTAATCTCATGCTGTGGCAAAGGAGTCATAATTTCTAATACGCCCCTATCAAACGTTAATTTCTGATGGGGAGATTCGCACAAATCCCATGATAAACTTTGATAAGTTGCCCATCTTACTTTATCAAGGCGCGTAATATTATTGGATTTTGTAGATACTTGAGTGGCCATAAATTACAATTATCAACATTTTAATCATGCAGATTTATCTGCCAGTTAAGGACGATTTGTCATTACACCAACAACTTCTGGGGCGTTAATATAAGCTTGTAAGTCCCGCAAAGCGATTGTCCCCAAGGGTTGCTGTAAATCTAACGCCGAAAATGGACTTTCGAGGGGAAGGGTTAAACGGCCTGTTTGCAGTTGAAAGTTGCTTTGAAACTCGCAGCGAAATTGCAATAAATCCCGGTTTAAACCGCCAAATACATCCCCCCTCAAACCAGGCTTCCACCAAGTCTTCACGGGGAAAATAGAGGGCGTGTAGCGTAAATTTGCGAGGACGCGATCGCCCTGATTCGCAGTTACAGAATTTTCTGTCCAGGTAAACTGAGCTAATTCTTTGGGTAATCCCCAAATTTCGCGGCCTCCTGCAACCGATTGTAAACTATCGACGTATATATGCGACACCCAAGGGCCAATGGTATAGTTGCGACGTATTAATCCTGGGAAGACAATCAGCTCGTTATATTCTAATATCGATCCGGCGGTATATTGCGCCCAATATGTCCCTCCGAGGGTTTTACCGGGAAATACGGTAAAAACATCTAGATCGGACGGCATAAAAGACTGCGCGATCGCCACCTCTATGAGATGATAGGTCACAAAAGCGATGCCCTGCAACTGCCACGGTGCGGGAGGATAAGCGGTTTCTGAACTTTGGGAAAATGTAACCATAAACAAGTTTTTACCCTTTCACACCCTAATCTAATACCAAATTCCCTGGTAAATAATCACTCCTCAGTTTGAATTTGCGAAGTTGTGTCGTACGCGGATTTGTAATTTTAGGGCGATCGCCTTATATACTAAAACCAAATTCTAGGATATTTTGACCGACTGCGTAGAAGCAGATTTAGGTTTTAGAAGGTTAGGAAAAATTAAACCTGCATTTTGTTTATATTGCTCAAATTCGGAATAGCGAGACAAAGATTTGTCTTTTTTGAGCATATTCGGCACAAAAACTAAACTGATAAATGCAGCTAAAATGACATAGGGTAGCCAATGCTGTACGAGTAAAGCAAAACTCAAATAAATCAAGATTTCACCGAGATAATTCGTATTGCGACAGCGAGCAAAAAAGCCTTCTGTAATCAGTCCCGGTTGATATTTAAGCGTAAAATATTTCTGTGCGTCGCTGCTGTAATGTAAAAATATGCCAACAATATTGAGCGCGATCGCCCCTGCTATTAAAGGATAACTCACAGTAACGCCACGGCTAATGAGCAAATAAGGCGCAACCCAATACAAACCAACGAAGCCAAAAATAAAAATCCCCTGGGGAAGGCTGATTTCTGCTTCCCATTGCTTATCGGGATAAATGCGATCTTTGAGTAACCACAGCAGCCCATAAGTGCCGTGTAACGCCAAATAAACCCACGTCGCTAAACTAAAATTATCATACACATACATCAAACCCAAAACTAAGGGTAGGGTTGCGCCTTTGTGCAGATTGATCGAATGTTTGATTTTCATCGGGGAAATTTTAGTATCATATTACCGTTTACATAACCTTACAAATTTTAGCCCAAAAATTGAGGTGTCAGCAATCAACTCATTCCTACCCCAATCAGCTATCATCAAAAACTGAACTTTATTTAAGACTGAATCCCTGTCCCGTTTACCAATGCAATCAACCACTGCAACGCTTTTAGTTTCCTGTCAAGATCAAAAAGGTTTAGTTTCAAAATTTGCCAGTTTTATCTACAACTACAATGGTAATATTATTCAAGCTGACGAACATACCGACGCAACCACTAAAACCTTCCTGACTCGCATCGAATGGGAATTAGATGATTTTAACCTAGAACGAGACGCGATCGCGCCCGCTTTTGCCGGAATTGTCAAGCCCTTAAATGCGAATTGGACAATCCACTTTTCTGATACTGTTCCTCGGATTGCGATTTGGGTAACCAAGCAAGATCATTGCTTGCTGGATTTATTATGGCGACAACAAGCCCGCGAACTACCCGCAACCATTCCTTTAATTATTAGCAATCACCCCGACTTACAGCCCATAGCCAAACAATTTGGCATCGATTATCATCACATTCCCGTCACCCCAGAAACCAAAGCCGAAAGCGAAGCAAAACAACTCGAACTCCTAAAACAATACAATATCGATCTAGTTGTTTTAGCCAAATATATGCAGGTGCTTTCGCCCCAAATTATCGAACAGTTCCCCAACATTATTAATATTCACCATTCCTTCTTACCTGCATTTACCGGGGCAAAACCCTATCATCGCGCCCATGAAAGGGGTGTTAAAATCATTGGTGCAACCGCCCATTATGTTACCCCCGATCTCGACGAAGGGCCGATTATTGAGCAAGAAGTTGTCCGAGTCAGCCATCGCGATCGCATCCCCGATTTTATCCG
>JBKHDX010000068.1:0-20319 GCA_046541115.1 Spirulinaceae cyanobacterium
CCTGTCTTGCCGAGCGTTCCCTTGCGCCTTTCGGCGACGCGGGGTCTCGGCGCTTTATTCCCCGGAATCGCCTTTTTGCAATTATCAAAGAAACGAGCAATTGCCGACCATGCACGTTCGGCGGCAGACTGCCGGGCTTGGGAGTTGAGTTTGTTAGCAAAGGGGAACTCTTGAGCTAAGACCCGACAGTGTTTATTAAGGTCGTATTTGTTAACCCCTTTATTGTCCATCCAGTACCGTAGGCATTTGTTACGGACAAACTGTGCTGTGCGAATCGCCTCGTCGATGGCTTGATATTGACTCGGTTTTCCTTTGACCTTAAACTCCAAAACCTGCATGGTAACATGAGTCGTTATGCCAAGTAACATAACATCAAGTCGCCCTTTAAGGGCGAGGTCTTAGACCCAAAATTTATTGATAACACCCATTCTCTGAGATTTTTCGTGTTAACTTTTGTAAATATGTATTCAACTTTGGCGATGCGATCGCCTGCGTAAAAAATCAGTATAAACCGCAAATATTAACGCTTTTTTGTGTGGAAGAGGAGTTTCTTGCTTAACTCATGAGTCAATCGTCTAATTCTTCATTTTATCAACCGATTTCTCGCCGTAACGCCCTGAAGCTAATGGGAGCGACAGCAGTAGGGGCAGGAATTGGTTATTCCCGCTTTGTCAAACCCGAACCCACCCTGCATCAACCGGACAGCCTCGATCTCCCTCGTCGTCTGACCAAACCCCAAAAAGTCGTTGTAATTGGGGCAGGATTAGCAGGACTCGCTTGTGCTTACGAACTCAGCCAACGGGGATTTGAGGTCACATTACTCGAAAAAGCCCCACAACTCGGCGGCAAAATCGCCAGTTGGACGATTAACGTCGGGGACGAGACCTTTCGCATGGAACACGGGTTTCACGGCTTTTTCCCGCAATATTACAACCTCAAAAGTATTGTCAGCGAACTCAGCATCGAGCAGAATTTTAAATCCCTAGAATTTTATTCTCTCGTCTTTCGCGATCGCACCTACTACCCCGAAGTATTCCGTCCCAGTCATTCGGCTTTCCCCTGGAATATCGTCGATCTCGCCATTTCTTCCCCCAATCGCTTGCAATGGGGCATCAACCTCACCAAAATCAAGCATTTACAAGTTTTTCACGCCATTACAGGCTTTAAAATCCCTCGCACCTTCAAAAATTATGACAGCATCAGCGTCGCCGATTGGGTGGATAAAGACTTCCCTCAAGGCTTGTATGACTTGTATTTCCTGCCCTTTGCCAAATCTAGCCTAAATGCTCCAGATTTACTCAGTGCAGGGGAATTATTGCAATTTTTCCACTTCTACTTTTTTGGCAATCCCGAAGGCTTGGCTTTTAACGGCACAGTAGACGATATGGGAACCAGTTTAGTCAATCCTATTGCCGCCGCAATCGAGCGCAACGGCGGCAAAATTGTCCCAGAAGCCACCGTAAGCGAGATAAAGGCTGAAAATAATCAAATTGTGTCGTTAACCTATCAAAAAGGCGATTCTCAGACCGATGTTCCCTTTTGGGTCGAACCCAACGAGTTAATTAGCGACGAGGATACCCAATATTACGGCGCGGGCGATCGCGTGTATCTTGCCCAAGACAATCAAAAAGCCCTGTCTCTGACCTGTACCCACCAAGGTTGCACCGTTCAACGGCAAGAAAACGGCGAATTTATCTGTCCTTGTCACGGGGCGAGATATAATCGCCAAGGTGAGGTCGTAAGCGGCCCGGCAAAGCGGGATTTAGCGCGTTTTGAGATTCAGAATCGCCAAGACGACTCCATCCAACTAATCGCCGCCAACCCCACCCCACCCCAACAGCAAGAAACCATCGCAGCCGATTACTACTGTATCGCTGCCGATGTCCCTGGGACTCGTCACCTCTTTAACCTCATCCAAGGGGACATCAACCCCGAAGTACAGCAACAAGTAGCCAATCTCGCCGTTTCTGACCCCTTTGCAGTCGCCCGTTTTTGGTTCGATCGCGATTTCGAGTGGGAACACAGCAACTTTGCCTCCCTATCTGGTTATGCCCTCACCGACAGCATTACCCTGTACCACCGCATCCAAGAACAGTTTATCGATTGGTCGCAGCGTACCGGAAACAGCGTCATTGAGTTACACGCTTATTGTTACAAAGAAAAAGAGTTTCCCACCCAAGAAGCCCTGCTAACGACCTTTGAACAAGAACTCTATGAAATCGTCCCCCCGTTGAAACAAGCCAACCTCCTACACCGAGAATTGGTCAACCAGAAGAACTTTTCGGGCTACCCCCCCAACAGCTATGCCAATCGTCCCAACACCGAAAGCGGCATTTCTAACCTTATGTTTGCCGGAGATTGGGTCAAAATGCCTTTCCCCTGCGGCTTGATGGAACGGGCAGTTACCAGTGGCTTACTCGCGGCTAATGCCATTCTTCATCAAGAAGGATTACAACGGCGATCGCTTCTTTCGGTCAATCCAGAGGGGATATTTAAGATTTAGTTGTTGGTTGTTGGTTGTTGGTTGTTTGTTATTGGTTGTTGGTTGTTGCCTACTGCCCAAAACTGATGACTGATGACTGATGACTGATGACTGATGAAGCTACCCACTTAAAGTTCTTCCGGGACTTGGGGGATTTCCTTTTCTTCGTCTTTGTTGTCCTCATCCGGATTATCAGGAGAAGGAGAAGGTGACGGACTGGGAGAGGGAGAGGGAGACGGAGACGGAGAAGGCGAGGGGGAGGGAGAAGGGGAAGGGGAGGGAGAAGGGGAAGGGGAGGGAGAAGGGGAGGGGGAGGGCTTCGGTTGTGCGGCGGCTTTACGTTCTCTGGCGCGATCGCTCAATTCTTGGAATTTTTTGCGCCAATACGGGTTATTTGGAACATTGCTGTTACCAAAAGCAATGACATCATCCCATTTTCCGGCATCAAAGGCGGCTTGGGCTTCTTGGAAGCGTTCTTCGGCTTCTGACCAAGTTTTACGCCAGCTACCGATTAAATCTTGGGCTTCTTTGTAGGTTTGATTGCTCGGATTAATATCCCGCAGTTGGGCGATCGCGCCTCGTAAGTCCCCATTTTCATATTTCCGTCGGGCTGCGGCGATAATGTCGTTGGCATTTTTACTAGGTTCGGTCGGAGAAGGTTCGGTGGGGGAAGGTTCGGGGGTTTCGGGTTCGAGGGCAATATTTTCAGGGCATCGGATATACCGAGAAGCGTTATACACCCAACCGGATTGGGGATTTTGAATTTCGACCCAACCTTGGGCTTGTTGACCCGTCAGAGTCAATTCTGTGCCGCGTTGCACCACCCCGACCACCGCATCCCCCGGCCCGGATCGCACATTAAGCGCATCAATAGCCACTGTACAAACACCAGCCCCCGATTCGGAAACTTGCGGCCCCCCACTGGGATTAGGGTTAAATTGAAACCGACGCATGGCGAAAGAAGTCCCGAAGGCGATCGCGAAAATCGTCAATAGCGCCCCCCCAAAAAAGAGCATGGGTAAATGGTCTTTTTTCGGGGTAGAAATACTCGGGCCTTGAGGAGTTGGGGTTTTGGGTAAAGGACGGGTTTTCTGGGTTGCAGGGAGTTGATTTTGACCCCCCACCACAAAGGTTGCTTGTTGCGACAAAGGAATCGACACCGGCGGGGATGAAGGGTAAGGTGTAGGTGGCGCAGTGGGGGGTTGAGTTGGCGCGATCGCGATCGCCACGGCTTCCAAATCCGCCAGCACTTCCTGGGCGGTTTGATAACGCTCGCGAAAATGATATTTGACCATTTTGGTCAAAATTGCCCCTAACTGCCCGTCTAGGCTGCTGCGATGCTGCCAGAGAATTTCTCCCGTGTGGGGGTCGTATTGAAATTGAGTCGGATTAATCCCCGTTGCGGCTTGAATCGCAATGACTCCCAACCCATACAAATCGCTATTCGGTCGCGGTTGACCCTTGGCTTGTTCGCTAGCCATATAGCCCGGTGTCCCAATGGCGACGGTGTGGGCGGCGGTACTATCAGGCGCTAAAATAATCTGAGTGCTGACTTGCTTGACCGCACCAAAGTCTACCAAAACCATTTGGCCATCAGCCTTGCGTCGCAAAATGTTATCCGGTTTAATATCTCGGTGAATTGCCCCTTGACCGTGAACAAAGCCTAAAATGGGTAAAACTTGGTGCAGCATTTTGACGATTTTGCTGTCCGACCAAGGTTGATTCGGGATTAATTCTTGGGTGAGGTTATGACCTTCGACATAATCTTGAATCAGGTAAAACTGTCGGTCTTCTTCAAAGTAGGCCAAAAGTCGCGGAATCTGACCATGATCTCCCAGGGCTTCTAAAATTTCGGCTTCTGAATTAAACAAGCGTTGCGCGGTGGGAAGAAACTCTGGATTCGGGTTAATTAGTTTCAACTGTTTGACCACGCATAACGGATTTCCTGGACGACGTGTATCCTGTGCAAGATACGTTTGGCCAAAGCCACCTGCACTGAGAGTTTGAATAATTTTGTAACGCCCGTCAAGGAGTTTGCCGATCATGAGAAGATGCGCGTTGAAAAAGTTTCATCCATCAATCTTGACATATTCGGTTCAGAATTGGTTTCATTGCGGGGGGTGCGATTAGGGCTTGTTTCCCGAACCGATAGAATATTCATACCGTCCAAGTTGCGATCGCGATTTTTTCGAGACAGGGATTGACCGACGCGATCGGCAATCTTTAGGATTAACAACGTCACCCTAAATTTACCTCATGAAGCCTAAGTTTAAGACTGTTCGAGCTTGGGATCAAGCCCAAGTTTTGATGCAACCGATTTTTATTCGTTTGGTGGACAATATCCGCAAAAAACTCGAAGATTCCACTTGGAAAGGCACTTACACAGAAAAGCAACATCCCGTCCCCGGTTATGAATTAACCCTGACGCGATCGCAAGAATCCTATACCTTTAATTTATGGGAAATGTGTTACCGCATCTGCTTCCGTAACTATCAAATCACCCATGCGGATAATACCCCAGTCGAAGTAGAAATTGATACCCATCTTTTCGATCCTGAAACTGGGGAAGTAGATTGGAATCAAATCGAAGATAAAACGAAAGCAGTTGTCGATGAAATTTTCTCGACCTTGCCCTCTTTATAAAGGATTCATTTCAAGTCGGCGCTATGGATAAGATTTCAATTCAAAACATAAAGACAACGCCGAAACGCTGTCTTTATCAAAACTGATTCAGTTGAATTGAGTTTGAGTTTATCGTCCTATTATTAAACCTTCGACTTGCATTTGAACTGCTCGAATGAAACCATCATCTTCGAGAGCCATCGGGGGTAATTCACCCGTCATTATTCCGGCTTCGACAATATCTTCTGCTGCAACTTCACCGCTACGATAAGACGAGATAAAGTTTAAATAACCCGGAATGCCGTATTCTTCATATCGGCCGCGATAGGCTAAACTAACTAATGTAAACGCACCGGGATCGTAGTTGCTATCGCTGTAGAAGTTATCGCGACTGGTTTCGGCATCATTGCGGAAATAATAAACGCGATCGCTCCCATTATCGGGAGTAGAATTGTCGTAGTTTCTTTGATTATTACGAAGATCCCCTAAACGACTTCCCGAATAGGACTCATCTGAATCATACAACTCTGTCTCATTAGAGTTATAAAATTCTTCATATTCAAAATCATCGTATTGTTGACCCCGCATTTCATATTCGTGAAATAATGGGCGAGACTGTTTCGTTCTATTTTCACTGTCTTTTACTTCAGCATTAGCCGCAGGAAGTCCAGCCGTTGCAGAGAATAATAATACCGAGAGGGTTCCTAAAACAAGCTTATTCATAAAAAAGTTAATTAAAGTTTGTATCTACATCTTTAATCTAAACAATTTATTAACTTGCTGCGTCCGGCAATAGTTATAAAATAAATATCCCCTCCCCTATCTTTAGTCAGATCGTTTCTAGTTGATTAGGCAACAGCAAATAGGGTACAGTACATTGTATCATTACGGGTTGTAATGTTTCGCGATCGCGCCCGATAAACAACCCAAAATAAAGATAAAAAACAAAATAAACTCTCAAGAAACCATCACCATGCAATTAATTCTTTATTCCAAACCCGGCTGCCATTTATGCGAAGGATTGCAAGAAAAACTCGAAAAAATAGAAGCCCTAGACATTAACCTAGAAATCCGCGATATTACCACCCAATCCGACTGGATGGAAGCTTATCAGTACTCGATTCCGGTATTAACTTATCCCACTCCGGAAGGGGAAAAAACTATTCCCCGTTTTTCTCCTCGCGCTTCCGTTACTCAAGTAGAACGTATGCTAAAAAAATATTTCGGGATATCATCGTAAACAACGAGAAAATAACAATCGTAAATCCGGGTTGAGGAGTCGATAAAATGCTGTTACGGGAACTATTAAGTCAGGTGTCTGGGATTGGCGTTATCAGCGAGCATCCCGCTTTAGATTGCGAAGTCAAAGGCTTATCTACCAACTCCCATGCTTGTCAAGCGGGGGATTTATTTTTAGGAATGGTGGGAACCCGCGTCGATGGGGGGGAATTTTGGCAAAGTGCCATGAATGAAGGGGCGATCGCGGCGTTGGTTTCTCCCGCAGCCGCCCAAAAATGCCCCCCTAGCCCTGATAATTGCATCATTCCGGTAGAAAACATGACTCAGGTCTGTGCCGAGATTTCCAGCATATTCTACGGACAGCCCGCCCAAAAAATGCAATTGGTGGGAGTCACGGGAACCAACGGCAAAACCACCACCACCCACCTGATTGAATTTTTGCTGCGTCAAGCCGAACAACCCACCGCCTTATTAGGGACGCTGTACACCCGTTGGCAAGGCTTTGAGGAAGTTGCCGTTAATACCACCCTCTTTGCGGTACAACTCCACGAAAAACTGGCCGCAGCCCAAGCCGCTGGAAACCAATACGCCGTTATGGAAACGAGTTCCCACGGCTTGCATCAGGGGCGTTTGTGGGGTTGTCCTTTTGATGTGGCAGTATTTACGAACTTGACCCAGGATCACCTGGATTATCACAAAACCATGGAGAACTACTTTGAGGCTAAGGCGTTGCTGTTTAGCCCGCAATACCTCAAAGGTAAAGCCATCATCAACCAAGACGATCCCTACGGTCAACGGTTGTGCGATCGCCTTGATGCTTCTCAGGTGTGGCGTTACAGCCTCAGCGATCCGAGTGCCGATTTGTGGACGAGTGACCTCAACTACGAAGCCACTGGAGTTAGTGGCGTGTTGCATACCCCCGTGGGTGAAGCCGCCTTTCAATCCCCTTTAGTCGGTCAGTTTAACATTGCCAATCTCCTCGCGGCGGTGGGGGCAGCATTGCATTTAGGGTTAGATTTGAACCAAATTGTCGAAGTTTTACCCCAATTTGGCGGTGTTCCCGGTCGCATGGAACGGGTACAAATTAGCCCGGAGCGAGATATTAGCGTTATTGTGGATTATGCCCACACTCCCGACAGCTTAGAAAACCTCCTCAAAGCTGCCCGACCCTTTATTTCGGGGAAAATGATTTGCGTGTTTGGTTGCGGGGGCGATCGCGATCGCACCAAACGTCCGATTATGGGTAAAATCGCCGCCGATCTCGCGGATGTTCCCGTGGTCACCTCCGACAATCCCCGCACCGAAAATCCCGACCAGATTTTAGCCGATGTGGTGGCAGGCATTCCCGAAACCGCTAATCCGATTGTAATTCGCGATCGCGCCGAGGCCATTCGTCAAGCCATTCTCGAAGCCCAACCGGGAGACGGCGTACTCATCGCCGGAAAAGGTCACGAAGATTATCAAATCCTCGGCACCGAAAAAGTCCACTTCGACGACCGGGAACAAGCAAGGGCGGCTTTAGAGTTGAGAATGGGGCAATAACAGTTATCAGTCATCAGTTATCAGTCATCAGTAGGCAGGCAGTAGGTTGGGTTGAGGTAACGAAACCCAACAACCAACAACAACTACTCATTACTCTAAAACCGTTTCCACGCCACCATCAGGACGCAACACCACGCGAATTTGAGGGGTGGCGTTATTGCTGGGGGGCGTAATGCCGAAATCTGTACCTAATAATGGCATCGGAGTGCGATCGATAAACCTACCAGAAATAGTGCTTAAAGGGATAATCCGCTTTAACGTGCCGTCTGTATTCACAATCAGACGATAGCGCAACTCCTCCTCTAAATTATCCGGCGGTTGCCAATTCTGCTCGAAATAACTTTGAATTTGGTTAGTTTGGGGAATATTATCGCGAGCAGTCGAAGATTCCGGGGCATTGGAGCGATTTTGTCCTAATGCCTCCGCTACACTTTCCGGGGCATTAGGACGATTTTGACCCAATGCCTCCGCCAGACTTTCCGGGGCATTGGGTTGTTGCGGCTGGATATCTGGTAAAGGCGCTTGGGGAACAGAATCCCCTAAAGACGGAATATTGGCCGCCGGGTCGTTACCCGGAGGAATCGCGGCGGGGGGATTCTGGGTGGGGCGGGGTTGTACGGAAACATCAGGGGAGGTGGGCAGTTGCGTGGTGGTACGATTTTCGGAATTATTGCGCGGCACAGTTTCCACGGTGTCGGGGGCATTGGGTGACCCAGGGGAACGATTGACGGCGGGTGGGGGGGGAAGTTGGTCGCCAGACGCGAGATTGTCGGGAACTGTGGGCAATGGTATCGGTTCGACTGGGGGATTCGGCAAAGTCGGAATCTCAGAAATTCTTTCTTCGCTGTCGCTTTCGGTGAGGGGTTCAATTGCGGTTTCAGAGGTTTCGATGGTATTGTCCATCACCGTGATTACCGTTGCCGTCAAACCCACCGCTACAATAACTCCCGCCACGGCACTCCCCCAAGTCCGCAGGGGAATCGCCGGACGCGGGGGCGGTAAATTCGGCAACACCGTCATTTCGGTGTGGTAATTCTCCAGGGCGGTTGCTAGGTCAAAAAGCTGCGTCGCACTGAGGGGAATACCATCGTCAGATTTTTCTGTGGCTAAGTCGCCAAAATACAGTTTGTGACTGAGTAAACCCAAGGGCTGCACCGTGGGGGTACGGGTCACAAATTTACTGTCTGAGGCTAATAAACCCGGTACGGCTACACTCTCGGTTTCTCCTTCGCTTCCAGACGTTGCGACATAAGCCGTTAAACGGGCAGGAGTCGAGTGATAAAGAAAGTTTTGGACGTAATCGCTCACGGCTTGATACAGGGCTTCTAGTTGCTCGCTATTGCCCGTTAAAACGACTTGTTGGCTTTCAAGTTGGCGGGGGTCGTCAAAACGCAACTCAAAGCGAGCATTTTCAAACAAAGGGCGAGAAGTCCACGCTTGCAGGGGCGACTTTTTGGCAGTCACCTGGAGGGTACAAGTGGGGGGCGTGTAACGGCGAATGGCAGATCGAGAGAATATCATTAGGCAGTGGGGAGTAGGCAGTGGGCTTTTTCAGTTATCAGTCATCAGTTATCAGTCATCAGTTTTGGGCAGTAGGCAATAACTAACAACAAACAACCAATAACCAACAACTAACAACTAACTAGCGAGAATAGTCCAGGAGTGCCAGCCACAAACGACGATGACCGTTTTTGTCGCTGTAAAATAATAAATCGATCAGCAGTTTAAAAGCCAGTTGGTTGAGGGCTTGGGGGTCGAGGGATGCGGCGGTGTCCATGCGGTCTTGATAGGTGTTGTTGAACCGATCGAGATAATCGCCGAGGAGGACGGTTTTGTGGGGGGGTTGATTTTGTTGGGTGCGTTGTTCGAGCAAACTGACGGCATGACGGATTAGTTCTTGGTAGTCTTGGGCGAGACGGCAGATAATGAGAACGAGCGATCGCGCTTCTTCGACATCGAGCTTTTTACGTCCCCCAGAACTTTTGCGATGGGGGTTGGATTGTCGCAACCGCCACAGGGTCACTCGGTCTGGGGTGATGTCCCGCAGACCCAGTTGTTCGGCGGCGTTGAGCATTTCTTCTGACCCTAGCTGCGTTAAGCATTCTAACGCCATTAATACTAAGTCGAGGTGCGCTTTAATGTTATCCAACTGCTGGCCATCGGGTTCGACGGCCAAGGGCAAATCGTTGAGTTGAAGGGGAGGAGACGGAGGTCTAGCAGTCCGACGCATGACGAATGAATAGGTTGTGATTGGTGATTGGTTATGGGTTATTAGTTATTGCCAAAATCCCTTAATTGGGTAATTGATAATTGGTCATTGGTCATTAGTCATTTCCCCCTACAATAGATTGCGGCAGTCTATAGCATTATGGAGAGAGTAAGCCCAACGTGAAACTTTTTGTTTACCATACCCCAGAAGAAACTCCGGGCGATCGCGTTCCCGATTGCGCTGTTGTGATTGATGTTTTACGAGCAACGACAACCATTGTCACGGCGTTAGATGCAGGGGCAGAGGCGGTTCAGACGTTTAGCGATATTAATTTATTATTAACTACCAGCGAACAGTGGGCGGTGGATAAGCGCTTACGACTGGGGGAAAGGGGGGGAAAACAAGTGCCGGGTTGTGACTTGGGCAATTCTCCCCTCGATTGTACCCCGGAGGTGGTGGCGGGGAAACGGTTGTTTCTCAGTACGACCAACGGCACGCGGGCGTTACAACGGGTAGAAGCGGCCCCTACTGTTTTAGCGGCGACTTTGGCGAATCGTCAAGCGGTGGTGAATTATCTCCAAACCCAAGCCCCGGAAACGGTGTGGTTAGTGGGTTCGGGGTGGGAGGGGTCTTACTCTCTCGAAGATACCGTATGCGCGGGGGCGATCGCGCTGCCGTTATGGGAAAAGTTCGGCGAGGATAGCTTGGGCAATGATGAAACCGTCGCCGCGATCGCGCTGTATCAACAATGGCAAGATCGTCTTTTAGATTTATTTCATTTAGCCAGTCACGGTCAAAGATTATTGGGTTTAAATAATATTGCCGATTTAAAATGTTGCGCTCAAATCGATACGATTGATTTGGTTCCCATGCAAACGGAAAAGGGAGTGTTAAGTAAGCATTAAGCTTCTGGGGAGGGACAATATTTTTCGAGAATTGGCAGAAGTTTTTGCGCGTCGATAGGCTTACTCATAAAATCGGTCGCCCCCACTACTTTTGCCCTCATCCGGTCAACTAAGGTATCGCGCCCCGTTACAATCACGATGGGCGTATTTTCGAATTTTTGAATGCGGCGAATTTGACCGCACAATTCATAACCATTCACAATGGGCATGACTAAATCGAGGAAAATAATGTCAGGTTGATGTTTTAATAAAGTAGGTAAGGCATGAACCACATCTTGGATGGTCTGACATTGATAATTTGCCTGTTCTAAAATATTTTCAATTTCGCTGGCATCGCGAGGATTATCTTCGACACAAATTGCTAATCCTCGTTGGGATTCAGAAGGGGGTTGTGGCGGAGAAGGGGGAGATTGAGGTCGGACAGTATAAGGAATGGGCAGATCGGCAACTTCTACTAAACCCACTAAATGATTGCGAATAAAAGGAGCCAGCGATCGCGTAAAATTTAAACAAGTTTGTTGAGTTAAAACCGCTAAGTCTCGCAGGGATTTTTTGCCCGTTAAGAGTTTAGTCATTTTTTCATAAGTAGCCGAGTTCACTTCCCGTTGAAGCCGTTTGGGTTGTAAAATTTTAGGTGCTAAATCGGGCAAGTAAGACACAGTTTCATACTGTTTACATCTTTTAATTTGAGCGGCAACTTTTTGAAGATTGGGTTGCATTTCTAAGGTTAAACTGCGCCGCAAAATCCCGGTTTTACTATTAGAAGGACGTACCCCTATACGGGGATAAATTGAAATTTTTGTACTTCTCGCAACGGCTAAAAAAATATCAAATAGAACTTCTTGGACGATGCCATTAATAATCGTAATAACTTGAGCATCAGAGATGGTTTGACGTTGGGCTAATAAAGTTAAACTATGATAATCCCAACATTCAAAATCGTCTTTAGCTCGCACGACAATTTTTTGCGATCGCGCCGGATGATTACATAAAAATAATTGTCGTCGCCAACGCCGACTCGGATGTGCGCCCCCTCTAGCCCATACCAAAAAGCCTAAATGAAGATACAGACTCCAAACCTGCCCGGTTATGGCTTGGATGTCAATACGACCTGTAAATTGCTGTTGACTATAACAGCTTAATTCCGCAACTAAATCGGTTAAATCATTTCCTGTTAATTTTATCATTGTTGGCGTGGGTTTGAGCATATAAAGTTTTTATAAAGATTGCGATGAAATAACCTCATCTTTATTTTAAATTTTAAAATTCTCCTCCTCTCCAGTCTACTATCTTGAGATAGAGACTGTTTATCCAAACTGCTGTACGCTTTATGAGTTCAGTGCGATCGCTGAGTTTACGATTGCTTTCCCGTCCTGTTGCCCAACTTGAAATCAGTTTTTTGAGCTTGCTTAACAAGCATTTAGTAAAAATCAACACCAAATTGCTTTCAATTGAATTCACCTCAGTTAAAAAAAGTTTAAAATTTGCCCTTAAATATATCATAATCTTTCCCGCTCTTAACGAAATTAATCTAGAGTTTAGATTCTCTGGCTTTGTTTGAATCCTTCAGCCCTCCCCTGGGGTCAGTAACTGTTATTAAAAAGCGTTTTTTAACTGAAATTGCGAGTTTTTATTTGTACGAACAAAATCAGCTTTAATGCTTTATAAGATTGTTAATTCACTGCTTCTCGTTGTATTGACTAAACCGTCTCCCCCCCCTTAGATGCTGAGGGGAGTAAAGTGCGATCGCGGTTGTTATGCAATAAATACATCAATACTTTGCATTAACTTCATAAAACGAAATATTTTGTAACAAAAGTCACAAATCTCTTTATTCAGCGTGACTAACATGAGTGCAAATCGAAAAATCAAACCTCGGACATGACGCTCCAGTTTGATTTTTTTAGCGATTATCCTTAGAGGATAGACTTCATGACAAGCTCCACCACGTCCAAAAGCACCCTGAATAAATTTGAAAAATTCAAAGCCGAAAAAGACGGCTTGGCGGTTAAAGATGAACTAGAACATTTTGCTGAAATTGGCTGGGAAGCCGTGGATAAAACCGACCTCGAACAACGCCTCAAATGGCTAGGCGTTTTTTATCGTCCCGTCACCCCCGGTAAGTTTATGTTGCGTCTGCGGGTTCCTAATGGCATTTTGAATGTTGCCCAAATGCAGACTTTGGCTGAAATCGTGCAACGCTACGGCGATGATGGTAGTGCAGACATCACCACCCGCCAAAATATTCAACTGCGGGGAATTCGTTTAGAAGATGTCCCGGACATTTTCGGACAACTCAAAGCTGTTGGCTTAACATCTGTGCAGTCGGGAATGGATAATGTGCGGAATATTACGGGTTCTCCGGTTGCAGGGATTAACGGGGATGAGTTAATCGATACTCGTCCCTTGGTTAAAGCTGTGCAGGATATGATTACCAACTCCGGGGAAGGTAATTCTGAGTTTACTAATCTGCCCCGGAAGTTCAACATCGCCATCGAAGGCGGTCGCGATAACGCTGTTCACGCGGAAATTAACGATATTGCTTTTGTTCCGGCCTATAAAGACGGGAAATTGGGCTTTAACGTCTTAGTGGGGGGCTTTTTCTCAGCCAAACGTTGCGAAGCGGCGATTCCCTTAGATGCTTGGGTCGAACCTAAGCGCGAAGATGTCGTGGGTTTGTGTCGCGCCATTTTAGAAGTGTATCGCGATCGCGGCCTGCGAAACAATCGTCAAAAAGCCCGTCTCATGTGGTTAATTGACGAATGGGGGATTGAAACTTTCCGCAGCGAAGTCGAAAAAGTTTACGGCAAACCCCTGGTTACCGCTGCCCCCGAAGATGCCATCGACTGGGAAAAGCGGGATCATATCGGCGTTTACAAACAACTGCAACCCGGTTACAACTACGTTGGGCTGCACGTTCCCGTCGGTCGTCTGATGGCGGATACCCTGTTTGAACTCGCTCGCCTAGCCGAAGTGTACGGAAACGGCGAAATCCGCATTACCGTCGAGCAAAACGCCATTATTCCTCATATTGCTGACGATAAGCTCGAAGCCTTTTTGAGCGAACCTTTATTAGAGCAATTTAGCATCGAACCCTCGTCTCTGACGCGATCGCTGGTTTCCTGTACGGGTTCTCGTTACTGCAACTTTGCCCTCGTCGAAACCAAACAACAGGGCCTCAAAATCGCCCAAGACCTCGATGCGGAGTTAGATTTACCCGAACGAGTCCGCATTCACTGGACGGGCTGCCCCAATTCCTGCGGCCAGCCGCAAGTTGCAGACATCGGCTTGATGGGAACCAAAGTCCGCAAAGATGGTAAAACCGTCGAAGCCGTGGACTTGTATATGGGGGGCAAAGTCGGCAAAGATGCCAAATTGGGCGATCGCGTCCATAAAGGTATCCCTTGTGACGAACTGCCTGGGGTACTCAAAGATATCCTAATACAAGAATTTGGCGCACAGCCTAAAGCTTAATTCGTTTCATCTTCGATCTTGTTACAAACTTATCCTCTCTCCTTCTCCTGTCAATTATGAGCCTTGCTAGTCAACAATCCCCGGCCAAACCCAAGATCGACGTGCAAAAGTTCCTCGGACGCAACGGCGAAAACATCATTCTGCCTGCCCTCGGCCTTTTCGCCTTGATCGTAGTTTGGAGTATTATTGCCAAAATGACCGAAGGCGGTATTAGCCAACTGCCGAGTCCCATTCAAACCTTTGAAGAAAGTTTGCCTTATCTGCAAAACTTCTTCTCCACCACCCAAGGAGACGAAGGCATCTTCTTCTTAACCTTATATAGCTTGTTGCGGGTGGCCGTGGGCTTCGCGATCGCGGTGATTATTGCCGTTCCCCTGGGCTTCCTCATTGGTACATCGGAAAAAGCCCAAAAAATGCTCATGCCCTTAGTCCAAATTGGCAAACCGATTTCCCCTTTGGCTTGGCTTCCGGTGGGGATTGTCGTCTCAACGGCTTTGTTGACCGATGCACCGAGAATGGTAGCCCAAAATACCCCGGCCATTTTCGTGATTGTCGTGACCTCCCTGTGGCCAACTTTGATTAACACCGCTTTGGGGGTGAAAAGCATCCCTCAAGATTACTGGAACGTCTCGAAAGTGTTGAATCTGTCTCGCTCGAAAGTCGTGACCAAAATCATGATCCCCTCGACCCTGCCTTATATCTTCGCCGGGATGCGTTTGAGCTTAGGGATTGCTTGGTTGGTCATTGTCGCGGCGGAAATGCTCACAGGCGGCACGGGGATCGGCTTCTTTGTCTGGGATACCTACAACACCGGCGAAATTAGCTTAGTCATTCTGTCCCTGTTCGTGATTGGGATTGTCGGCTTACTCCTCGACCAACTCGTGGCTGTTATCGAACGCTTTGCCTTTGGCCAAAATAATTAACTCGCGCTTCTGTAAAACCTCAATTCATTATTTATCCTTCATCACGGATTATGGATCGTCGCCAATTTATCAAATATTCTAGCCTCGCTGCTGCGGGTTTCACCTTTGCCGCTTGTGGGGGTAATAACGCTCAAGACCAAGCCACCGTAGACTCTGCCGCAGCAGACATGGGAGAAGCCGTAGACTTCGGCCCCCTCGAAAAAACCGACCTCAACCTCGGCATTATCCCCCTCACCGATTGCGCCCCCCTCGTCATAGGCAAAGAAAAAGGCTTCTACGAAAAATACGGCCTCAACGTCACCATTAGCAAAGAAGCCAGTTGGGCCACCGTCCGGGATGGCTTGCTGCAAGGTCGCCTCGATGCTTCCCACGCCCTTTGTGGAATGCCCATGCTGACCGAACTCGGCCCCGATAAAGCCCCCATGCGATCGCTGATGATGCTCGACCGCAACGGCAACGCCATGACCCTTTCTCGCAACGCTTGGGAAGCGGGAATCCGCCCCATGATTGAATATGGTAGCTTTGCCGAATTTGGAGCCGAATACAGCAAATACATCAAAGGCTTCAGCGAACCGCCCACCTTTGCCATGGTGTTCCCTTCCTCCATGCACAACTACAACACCCGTTACTGGTTGAGCGCCATGGACATCGACCCGGACAACGATGTGAAGCTGATTGTGATTCCGCCGCCGCAAATGGTAGAAAACATGAAAGCCGGAACCATGGACGGTTACTGTGTCGGCGAACCTTGGAACCAACGGGCTGTATTTGATAACGTCGGCTTTACCGCTACTGTAGACCGGGATGTGTGGAAAGGTCACCCGGAAAAAGTCCTGGGGACGATGCAAGAGTGGATTGATAACAACCCCAACACCGCACGGGCTTTAGTTGCTGCCACCATCGAGGCTTGCCAATACTGTGACGTTCCTGAAAATCGCTTAGAAGTCGTCGAAATCATCTCTCGTCGTCCCTATGTCAACGCTAATGTTGAATACTCCCAAGCGTCTATGACCGGAACTTACGATTACGGCGGTTTTGACGAAGAAGACCGGGTTACGCCAATTCCCGACTTCAACCTCTTTAACTTCATGGAAACCGATTATATGCAGCGTCCCGACAACGCCAACTATCCTTACGCCTCTCATGGGGTGTGGCTGCTGACTCAGATGATTCGCTGGGATCAACTCCCCGATATCAAAGAATATCCTGCCGATGCTGACGAAATTATCCAACGGATTTACCCGACGGAAATCTATGAAGATGTGGCCAAAGCGATGGATATTGAGTTACCCTCCAACTCGATGAAAGTTGAACCCGCCGATGTCTTCATTGACGGTCGCGCCTTCGATCCTGGCGATCCTGTGGCTTATCTCAACGGCTTTGATATTGTCGCCAACCGCCGCCGTACTTATTCCCTGACTTAATTTTGTTGTTGGTCATTTGTCTTTTGTCTTGGGTAATGAGCTTCCTCATGACGAATGACCAACTGATGACTGATAACTGATAACTGATAACTGAATTGATATGAATCCTTTTCTCGAAATTGATAGCGTTGACCGTATTTTCCCCTTACCGGGGGGCGGTGAGTATGTCGCCCTCAAAAATATTAATGTTGATATTCAAGCGGGAGAATTTATTTCTCTACTCGGTCACTCTGGCTGCGGTAAGTCTACTTTGTTGAATATTGTGGCCGGGTTGGATCGTCCGACGAATGGCGGTATTGTCCTAGAAGGGCGAGAAGTCCGCAAACCGGGGCCCGATCGCATGGTGGTTTTTCAAAACTATTCTTTGCTGCCTTGGCTGACGGTACGAGAAAATATTGCCCTCGGCGTTGACGAAGTGATGCAAAATCTCCCGCCTGCCGAACGTCACCAAATCATTGAAGATCATATCAAAATGGTGCGACTGCAACCGGCGGCGGATAAGAAGCCAGAGGAGCTTTCGGGGGGGATGAAGCAACGGGTCGCGATCGCGAGAGCATTAGCGTTACGTCCGAAGTTATTGCTGCTTGACGAGCCATTTGGGGCGCTGGATGCTTTGACTCGCGGCGGTTTGCAAGAACAACTGATGCAGATTTGTCAAGCGTATAAAGTGACTTGCGTGATGGTGACTCACGACGCGGACGAGGCTTTATTACTGTCTGACCGCATTGTGATGTTAACTAATGGCCCGGCGGCCCATGTGGGTCAAATCCTCGAAGTCCCCTTTCCTCGGCCTCGCAGTCGCATGGATGTGGTGAATCATCCCCGCTATTATGCCCTCCGCAGCGAAATTGTTTATTTCCTCGAACAGCAGAAGAAAGCCAAGAAACGCAAAGCGGCCAAAGGCCCGCAGGTGGTGTCTGCCAATGGTTTAGAAAAGGTGAATCTCGATATTGGCTTTATCCCTCTGACTGATTGTGCGCCGTTAGCCGTTGCTCAAGAAAAGGGCTTTTTCGCCAAACACGGCTTAACTCAGGTGAATTTGATTCGCGAACCGAGTTGGAAGGCGATCGCCCAGGGCTTAACCGAGAATCGCCTGGATGCGGTGCAAGCAGTGGCGGGGATGCCTTTAGCCATGACTCTCGGAATCGGCGGTAAAGCGCCCCTCCCGGTGGTTACAGCGTTAACGTTATCCCGCAATGGGAACGCCATTACCCTGTCGCGCCAGTTTTATGACGAAGGGGTGCGAACCCTGGCAGATTTCAAAGCGGCCATCGACCGCACCCCGGACACGGTGCATACTTTGGGCATGGTGCATCCTTCATCTATGCACAACTTAATGTTGCGTTATTGGTTAGCGTCGGGGGGGATTGACCCGGATCGGGATGTCAATTTAGTGGTGATTCCGCCGCCGCAAATGGTAGCGAATCTCAAAGCCGGAAACATTGACGGTTACTGCGTTGGGGAACCTTGGAACTCCCGCGCTGTGCATGAAAAAACTGGATTTGTGGTGGCTTGCGATCGCGACATTTATCCCGAACACCCAGAAAAAGTGCTGGCAGTCCGCGAAGATTGGGCAGAAAAATACCCCCAAACCCATTTAGCCCTGGTTACCGCCCTCCTCGAAGCCTGCGAGTTTTGCGACGACCTCCGCAACCGGGAAGAAGTGTTAGAAATTATCTGTCGTCCGCAATATGTCGGGTCTGACCCCGTTTACACCCGTCCGGGCTTTATCGATCCTTACGATCGCGGCATGGGGGAACCGGAAATGATGCCCAATTACAATAAGTTCTTTGTTTCGCAAACAAATTGCCCCAGTCGCGTTGAGGCGTTGTGGATTGTGACTCAATTGGCCCGTTGGGGCGTTACGGTGTTCCCCCGCAACTGGGTTTCGATTATCGATCGCGTCCGTCGCGTTGATGTTTACTCTGAAGCCGCCCGTAACCTCGATTTACCGGGACTCGAACCCGGTCGTGGTCCGATTCAATTGGCCGATGGTACTGTTTTTAATCCTGACGATCCGATTCAATATCTGCGAGATTTACCGATTAAACGGGAAGTTATCGTCGAAGAAGTTGAAATCGATGCGGTAAATCCAGCTTAACTCTCCCTTGTCTCGTCTTACATCCTTGATTTTGTCTAATCTCGCCCACTTCTAACATCAATCATGCAAGCTTTGAACCCAGAACTCTTACAATCTAACTCTACCCAAACCGACGCTTTTTTGGCGATTGATAATGTTTCTAAGGTGTATCCCACCCCCAAAGGGGATTACACGGTTCTTGAAAATGTCAATTTAACCATTGCTGAAGGGGAATTTGTTTGTTTAATCGGTCACTCTGGTTGCGGGAAATCAACGCTATTAAACATGGTTTCCGGTTTAAATAAGCCGACAATGGGGGAGGTAAGGCTTAAAAATCAACGTATTACTAAGCCCGGCCCGGATCGCATGGTGGTTTTCCAAAATTATTCTTTGTTGCCGTGGCTGACGGTGTATGAGAATGTTTATCTGGGGGTGGATGAGGTGTTTGCCCACAAAACCCCCCAAGATAAAAAGGCGATTACGGAAGAACATTTGGAATTGGTGGGTTTGACTGAAGCGGCCCAGAAGAAGCCCCCGCAAATTTCTGGGGGGATGAAGCAACGGGTGGCGATCGCGCGGGCTTTGGCGACTCGTCCGGAGGCGTTGATTCTCGATGAACCTTTTGGCGCACTCGACCCGATTACCCGCGAGGAGTTACAGGAGGAGTTGCTCAAAATTTGGCAAGCTCACAAAATTACGGTATTTATGATTACTCATGATATTGATGAGGCTTTGTTTTTGAGCGATCGCTTGGTGATGATGACCAATGGCCCGTCCGCAACGATTGGTGAGGTGCTAGATATTCCTTTCTCGCGACCCCGCGATCGCCGCGCGATGGCCGAAGACCCTCGTTATTATGAGCTTCGCAATGAGGCGTTGGATTTCTTATTCCGTCGCTATGCTCACGAGGAGTAGTCCTCATTTTCGTTATTGTCAGGTTTGGGTAAAGAGGGGGGAATGTAACAGTTATCAGTCAACAGTTATCAGTTATCAGGGAAGTAAAAGTCTTTTTTTATCTACAAATAACATCTAGAACTCAAGTATAAACTAAGGGTTCTATCTGTGAAATTAGATTAGTTTTATCGCCTTACATTTGCTATTTGGGTGATGTTAACTTAGCCCTGGGTTGTGTTAGGAGTTTTGGGATTGTTGTTTGTAATTGGTTGGTTTGTTACTGAAGGTTGTGTGGGGGGACTAGCCCCCCCACGCCCCCCCACTGGGGGCAAGACGTTGCCCCCAGACCCCCTGCGTAAGGGGGGTTTGAGAGTGGGTGACTTTGCGGCAGTCAAGGGGCTTCGGTTGATGGCAACAAGAGTTTAAATGTATCTGGTTTGGATGGGTGGGTGATGTTTATTATTCCTAGGTTGTTGTTTGTAATTGGTTGGTTTGTTACTGAAGGTTGTGTGGGGGGACTAGCCC
>JBKHDX010000069.1:0-19943 GCA_046541115.1 Spirulinaceae cyanobacterium
AACTCGAATCCCTCGAAAGCCAAGTTTTTGTGCTGCAAGCCGCTATGCCGACCGCCGTCAATTCCCTGGTTTTTGCCACAGAATTTGGCGGGGATGCCACCCGTGTTGCCAAAACCATCGTTGCTTCTACGGTTTTGAGTCTTTTGACCTTACCTGTGGTTTTAACATTCTTGATTTGAGGCGCGATCGCAACTATAGCCCATTCAGAGATTACCCACAGGGACTTTGAAGGCTCCACTAAAACTTGCTGTAGTATAACAATGTCATACTTGCTGTATTGTCATGTCTGATTTCCCATCCGCCACTGGCGAATTGCGCCAAAAACTCACCCAAACCTATCAGGAATTGCCGTATATTCCCAAACAAATGATGCGGCTGTTGTCTGTGATTTATGAAGCCGTGAGTCGTAGCATATTTTTGAAATGTATTAATGCTTTGGGACTCAAACAAGAGAATGGCAAACAATTTCACGCTGCAACTTTGAAACCTCATCTCGATGCTTTAATCGCAAAAGAGATGATTTTGGCTGAACCCGATGGCGAGTTACTGTGCCATTCTTTACTCACTGAAATTGCCACGCGAGATGCCATTACCGCCGGAGAATGGGAAAAAATGGTGGCAGTAGTTGAAGATATTCTACCAATTTCGCAAGTAGGTTATGGCGATTCCCGTCGGCATAAGTTTGGCAATGTTAACCAATTATTTCGGGAAGTTCGCATTGGTATTTATCGCCAAGACATGGCATTCATCGCCAAACAGTTAGCCGATTATCAAGACGTTATTTATTTTTCCGAGTCAATTTCCATTGACGATTTGTGTCGCCTCATCTTTAATAATCCTTTCGATCCCTATTGGTTTAATCGGCTTCCTCAAAGTTTATACGACATGGCGCTGTATTATATCTTGGGTAAGTCTATCAGTGAGTTAACTTCAGAAGAAGAAGCATTTACCTTATTACAAACAGAAGCGAATAAACCAGACGGACGCTGTATCGACGATCTGCGTTTATTGCTCATCGAACATTTAATTGTGCGGGACAATTTCGAGGCGGCAAAAGTTCAGCTTCAGCAAACTTCGGCGGAAATGTCTCAACTGTCTCAGATGTTTTGGGGCTGGCTGGCTTTCTTAGAAGGAGATAATGACGCGGCAATTTCTCATTACACGAAAGCCCTCAAAGCCTTGAGAAAGATAACGGGTAACAAGCAAGACTTTTTCCATAACTTTGCCGGAATATTCTTTATCTTTGCTTTACTAAAAGATGGTTCGACCGCAAGGTTACAAGAGATTGAGCAGTATGCCAAAGTGGTGATTAGTGCCGACCATGCTTTAAGTTATACTTACGTTTGGCTCGAAAAACTGGCTCAATTTCAACAAGGCAATATTAGCATTAAAGAGTGGTTTAAACTCGCCAATATTACAGAAGATTATGGTTACAACAGCATTGAGATTTTATGCTGTTCTCTGTGCTTGTATTGGGTAGACCCCGAAGCAGCGAAATATTTAACCACAGATTTATTAAATCAACTTGCCGAGAAAGCCGAAGAAGCGGGGTTTTATTGGTTGAGTACAGAAGCGGCGGAGTTGGTATTTCGACTGCAAGCCAATGAAAGCGTTATTGAATCAATTGATTCCCAGAATAATCGCCTAACTCTAGCAGATTTAATTCAGCCGAAAAATGATTGGGAAATCTCGTTACAAGCTTTAGCCAATTTACAAAAGAAAGACAAAAAGAAAGCCCAAGAAGTCAGCGAAAAACGTTTGGCTTGGTTTGTGGAATTAGAAGGCGATCGCGTCAACCTCCAAGCCCGCGAACAAAAGATTAATCAAAAAGGAACTTGGAGTAAAGGTCGGATTATTAGCATCAAACGATTGGGCAGTAATCCCAGTCAATTGGACTTTATAACCCCCCAAGATTTAAGAGTTTGTAGTCATATTGAAACCGATTCATCCTCTCGCTATTATTACCGGGGTTATGAGTATGTTTGGGGCGATCGCGCGATTCTGGATTTAGTCGGACATCCCTGGGTATTTTGGGAAGACTCCCCGACTACCCGCATTGATATTGTCTCTGGGGAACCCGAACTTATTGTTAAGAAAAAAGGAGAACGGTTAACTCTAGAATTTTCCCCCAAAATTAACAGCGACCAAGAAGTAATTGTCGTCAAAGAAACCCCCACCAAACTCAAAGTTATTGAAATTACCCCCGAACATCAACGCATTGCCATAATACTCGGTTCTCGAAACCGTCTAGAAGTGCCTGTAAGCGCCTCAGAACAGGTCTTAGCTGCCATTAATGGCGTTGCCCCCATTGTTACCGTTCACTCCGATATTGGGGGCGGTTTAGAGACAGCGAAAGAAGTTCCGGCCAACACTCAACCCCACGTTCATCTTTTACCCGCAGGAGAGGGCTTAAAAGTTGCTTTGTTGTGTCGTCCTTTTGGGGAAGTGGGGGCTTATTACCGTCCGGGAAAAGGGGGTTCAACGGTGATTGCAGAGATAGACGGGGAACGTCTGCAAACCACTCGTAACCTGAAAACCGAACAAAAACTGGCTAATGAGGTGATGGACACTTCTACCATTCTGACCCGCTACGATTCCCAGGACGGAGAATGGCTAATTGACGAACCCGAAGACTGTTTGCAACTGTTACTCGAACTTCAGGAATTAGGCGAAAACGTTATTATCGAATGGCCTGAAGGTGAAAAACTGCGAATTAGCCATCAAGCAGACTTTAAACAGTTCCAAATGCAGATTAAAGGGCAAAAAGATTGGTTTGAAGCCAGTGGGGAGTTGAAACTTGACGATGATTTGGTCTTAGATTTGCAAAACCTGATGGAATTACTAGAAAAAGCCCCAGGACGCTTCCTTCCGGTGGGTGAGAATCAGTTTATCGCCCTAACTCAACAATTTCGCCAGCGTTTAGATGAATTAAAGAACTTTGGCACGAAAAAAGGCAAGGGTTTACAGTTTCATCCTCTCACCTCTTTGGTTTTAGAGGACGCGATCGCGGATGTGGGCGATCTCAAAGCCGATCAAAACTGGCAAGCCCAAGTCCGCAAAATCAAGGAAATGAAGGACTTACAGCCGGAATTACCTTCGACGCTGCAAGCGGAATTACGAGATTATCAACAAGAAGGCTTTGAATGGCTGTCCCGTCTGGCATATTGGGGCGTGGGGGCTTGTTTAGCCGACCAAATGGGCTTAGGGAAAACCCTGCAAGCCCTAGCCCTCATCCTTACCCAAGCCCCCAACGGCCCTACTTTGATTATCGCCCCCACCTCTGTATGTGCCAACTGGATTAGCGAAGCCCAGAAATTTGCCCCTACCCTTAATCCCGTTCAGTTTAGCAGTCGCGATCGCCAAGCCACCCTTGACGCACTGCAACCTTTCGACCTTTTTGTCTGTAGTTACGGCTTATTGCAACAAGAAGACGTATCCGAAATGCTGGCTAAAGTCGAATGGCAAATTATTGTACTCGACGAAGCCCAAGCCATCAAAAACATGGCCACCAAACGTTCCCAAGCAGCCATGAAACTGCAAGGCAAATTTAAACTGATTACCACCGGGACTCCCATCGAAAACCATTTAGGGGAATTGTGGAATCTCTTTCGCTTTATCAACCCCGGCTTACTGGGTTCTTGGGAACAGTTTAACCAACGCTTTGCGGTTCCCATCGAACGACAACAAGATACCCAAGTCAAAAAGCAACTCAAAAAACTCATTCAACCTTTCCTATTACGACGGACGAAAACGCAAGTTCTCGAAGAATTGCCCTCCCGTACCGAAATCACCCTTTCTGTCGAACTTTCTGAAGCAGAAGCGGCGTTTTACGAAGCCTTGCGCCAAAAAGCTTTGTCTAATTTAGCCGACAGTGACGCAACCGCCGGAACCAAACACCTCCAAGTCCTCGCAGAAATTATGAAACTGCGTCGGGCTTGTTGTAATAGTTGTTTGGTGATGCCTGAAAGTCGTTTACCGAGTGCCAAATTAGAAGTATTTGGCGAAATTTTAGAGGAAATACTGGAAAATAATCACAAAGCCCTCGTCTTTAGTCAATTTGTCGATCATCTGCACATTATCCGCGATTATCTCGACGAACAAAAAGTCTCTTATCAATATCTCGACGGCAGTACCCCCGCCAAACAGCGCCAAAAGCGCGTTAACGCCTTCCAAAGCGGCAAAGGCGATGTTTTCCTTATTTCCTTGAAAGCCGGAGGCACAGGACTCAATCTCACCGCCGCAGATTACGTTATCCACATGGACCCCTGGTGGAATCCTGCGGTGGAAGACCAAGCCTCAGACCGCGCACATCGCCTCGGACAGCAGCGTCCAGTTACGATTTATCGTTTGGTGACGAAGGGAACGATTGAGGAGAAAATTGTGCAGTTACATCACCACAAACGAGATTTAGCCGATAGTTTGCTTGAAGGGGCAGAGGTGAGTGGCAAGATGTCTACTAATGAGTTGTTGCGCTTAATGACGGAGTAATTAACGTCAGTAAAAACAACCATTAAGAACCCCGGTTTCTGATTTGCTTAATCGATAACTTCAGCGTTTTACCCTAGAAACCGGGATTCTATAGTCATTCCAAGTCAAAACCAATCACCCGCCCGCAGATTAAAATCTGGGGCTAATGTGGGCAAAGTCCGCTTTCACGGACTCAAACCATTAAGTTAATGTGCGGAACTTAATTGCAATGACTATAGAATAGCGGTTATTTTTTCAGGTTTAATATAACCATTGAAACGAAAGCTTGAGGCGAAAGTTTATGATTGCTGTTCCTCACTATGTTAGCCCAGAAGAATATCTTGAGATCGAGCGTCAAAGCGTAATTCGTCACGAATATCGCCAGGGTTTAGCTTATGCGATGACGGGTGGGACGGATAATCACGATCGCATTGCGCTTAATCTTCTTAATCCGATCAACCAGCATTTAGGGAACTCCCCTTGTCGCTTTCACTCTGGCAATGTGAAGGTGAATTATCAGGATGATTTTTATTATTATCCTGATGCTTTTGTGACTTGCGACTCTCGCGATCGCCAAGACCGTTACATTAAACGATATCCTAAGTTTATTGCCGAAGTTCTTTCACCGAGTACCCAAGGATTTGACCTCAGTGATAAATTTGACGATTATGCCAAGATTATTGCTTTGGAAGAATATGTTTTGATTTCTCAAAAGAGTCAGCGTGTTGAATGTCGTCGTCGCACTCCGACTAATACTTGGGACGTTATTGTATATCAAGAAGGCGATCGCGTCCGGCTTCAGAGTCTTGACCTTGAATTTGCGATCGCGTCTTTATATCAAGGTTTGGATGGTTAGGATTTTCCCATTTGACGAGAATTTAAAATATAACAAAACTCTCCAGCTTCTAGGGCTTGATAAAGTTCTGCATCTGCTTATCTTTCAACATAACTGGGAGTGTCATAATTTAAACTCCCGCCGACCCGATAATACATAGATTAATTCAACCGTCATTCTGAAACAGGATAGGATTAGGTATTAACTGAGTATTGTCATTTAAAATTAAGTATAGGTTGCGGATAACAAACAATTCCTAATTACTCACTAACTCTATGTCGGACAATCGCCGGAATTATCACAAGATACTCAATGTTTCTGCTAACGCGACGATCGCGGAAATTAAAACCGCGTTTCGTCAATTAGCGCGTCAGTATCACCCCGATCTTAATCCGGATAATACCCAAGCCCAAGAGCAGTTTCGGCAAATTTGCGAAGCCTATGAAATGCTTTTAGCCCAAGTGCAAGCGCGTAAAAACGATCGCGCGGTTTCTCCACCTCCCCGCCATCAAGATGCTTACAATTATTACATCAAAGGAGTTCAGCAAGGCTTAAGAAATGCTTATACCCAAGCGATCGCGAGTTATACTAAAGCCCTAGAATTGCGACCGCAGTTGGTCGAAGCCTATCTGCGACGGGGTGAAATTTATTATCGCATGGGAAACGATCGCGCGGTGTTGGCTGACTGCAATCAAGCGATCGCCCTCGACCCTAACTACGCCGAAGTCTATTATTATTTAGCCAGAGCGCGACATCGCCTCGGTTATGCTCAATCTGCCCTCGAAGCCTATAACCGTACCCTAGCCCTCGATCCTGATAACGCTGACGCTTTTTATCATCGTGGGGTGGTACAACATGATTTAGGCGATCGCGACGCGGCCATTGCAGACATCCAAGCCGCCGCTAAACACTACCAAGCCCAAAACGATATTAGCGGTCAACGTCTCGCTCAAGCGACCCTGCGCCAACTCAAAACCGGATTTTCGGGAAGATTTCAGCGTTACAGCTACAACCTCATGCACCAAAGCCGCCAAAAAATAAGCTGGATCGGGCGAAACTTGTTTTTAGCTCTTTTTAACCCCGGACGGGGTTTAGCGGCGGTCTGGGGACAAATCAAGCCGACTGAGGCAATTTTCCTGGGACTAACTTGGGGCGCGATCGCGATTATTGCTTTTAGTTTCGGGGCTTATGGTTGGCGCGATCGATTCAACTTTGCTTGGTTTGATGTTATCTTAGCCGGGTGCGTTCCCTTTGCTGGATTTGTGCTGCTCAACGCCATGACTCGCCTTTTAACCGGACGGGGTGGCAGTTGGGAAAGCGATATTTTCTTAGGAGGGGCAACTGTCGTGCCAATGGGCTTATTAACTTTGGCCAGTGGTTTTTCTCCCTTTTTAGGAAGTCCGATTACGATCGTTTTAACCACTAGCCTGACCTCTTACACGGTTTTAACTTTATACAGTGGCTTAACGCAAATTAGCCGTATTAGTGAAGCGATCGCGGCTTTTTGGACTCCTATTTTTTTTCTCATCATCGGTTGGCTGACTTATACAGCTTGGGTTTCTTTGTTTTTTAGCGTTTGATTGTTCAGGCTCTACCCAAGTTAATTTGAAAAAACCCTAACCTGCCGTTAAGATATTGACATCCTATCTACTTTTTTATCCAAATATTCGATTGCAGGACACCCACGCCATGAGTACGAGACTTTCATCCCCCCGTTGGGCGATGGCCGCCTCGCCAACCGCAGCACCTAGCCAAGCCAAACAGGTCGTTCGCAAATCCTATCCCAACTACAAAGTTATTGTTTTAAACGATGACTTTAATACCTTTCAGCACGTCGCAGAATGCCTTATGAAATATATCCCTAATATGACCAGCGATCGCGCCTGGGACTTAACCCATCAAGTCCATAATGAAGGTCAAGCCATTGTTTGGGTCGGGCCCCAAGAACCGGCCGAATTATATCATCAACAACTCAGTCGCGCTGATTTGACGATGGCTCCTTTGGAGGCCGCGTAAACTCATGGGTCGCTCCAAATCCAAAAAGGGCCGATTAGTCTGGAATCACTCAACGCATCTTTCTGGGTTAATCCCCGTGTTGGAGCGACTTTTGACTTACGATGGCATTCACACCGTCACCCCCGGCGTTATTAGTCGTGCTAAAGGCCACATTCCCCACATGAAGGTTAGAATTTCTGTTCCTTTACGCGGCGGCTACAAGGCGATCGCCCGTCAAGGGAAAACGGTACAAGAGGTTTTTATCATTACCGATCTTTCTCAAGCGGAATTAGAAGGCGCGATCGCAGCGTGTTTGGATCGTTAGTCATTGGTCATTGGTCATTGTCAATTGAAACTTAGGATTATCCTGCAACCGAGCCAAACGGCGATCGCTCAAAATCATCTCGCGATCGCCCTCCCATTGCAAAGATAAAGCTTGCTGTAACCCCAAAATTGCCTGGTCTGAGTCGCCGCACAACGCACAGCAACAAGCGTATTCATACCAAACGCGGCCATCCTCATCATCTGCATCTAACGCCCGTTCGTAGCTATTTATCGCCGCTTGCCAGCGACCCAGGCGTTGCAGGAGGTTGGCTTTTTGATACCATGCCCAAAAATCATGAGGTTTGAGGGCGATCGCGTGACTGTAACTCGACAACGCCTCTTTCAGTTTGCCCCAATCTCGCAAAGCATCGCCACGACGATACCACAACCAATAATCTTGCGATCGCGTCTCTAACAAAGCCTCATAACTCGCGATCGCCGCCCCATAATGCCTCAAACAACGCAACGCTTCTCCGCGACGATAAGCACTCCAATAATCATCAGGACGCAACGCCAAAGCCTGGTCAAAACACCGTAATGCTTGCTCGCTGTCGTCTAACTCCATCAACGCCACATAGCCCCAAGCATACCAAGCCCAATAGGATTGCGGGTCAATTTGGGCGGCTTTTTCATAAGACGCGATCGCCTCAGCAGCCAATCCCAAAGCCTCTAAAACCATACCGCGTTCGTACCATGCTTGACGATCTTGAGGTTGGGCAGTTATAGCGCGATCGTAATAAGCCAGGGCTTCGTGATACTCGCCCGTTTCCAGCAAGCGTTTTCCGGTTTCTGACCAATTTTGGTAGCGTTCGGTCAGACTTTCTAACAAATCGATTCGCATTTATTATTTGTCATGGGTTATGGGTTATGGGTTATGGGTTATGGGTTATTGGTTGTTGGTTATTGGTTGTTCCCCAAATCCCTTAATTGGTAATTTCCCTACTGCTTTTCGTTAACAGACGAATCAAAATGCGCCATTTCCGGACTATCTTCGCCATATAGCCAAATAATTTGTTCTTCGCAACAAGCGATCGCGAAATCGTTAAACTCCGTTGCATCAACCCCAAACATTTGCTCAAAAGTAGTAGGAGTGACGCGACAAAAGGTTGGGCGATCCTCATAAATACTACAGTTGCGGCGATCGCGATCGTAGTGAATGCACCAACCATCATCCCCCACCAAACTCAAATACTGTTCAAGTTCGGTGGGGGTAAGATAACTTTCGAGGTCGGGACGTTCGGCAGGGTCGAGGTGACAACACGCCCCACAATTTTGTACACAAAGCCAAGTTGCCATAAAAAATGAAATCAGTTCTGATTCCAGTTTGACAGTTGACAACTCCCCGTCCTTAAGGAGCGGGGATTCTCGCTTCATTGGGAGAGTAAGCGCTGATACCGAAGCATTAGCCCCGATCTCTTTACCCTCGACGAGCATTGTTCCGATCTGCCCGACCGTACTTAGTTGACAGTTTAGCACAAAGCCGTCCTTAAAGGACGGGGCTTTAGACCCAAAACTCTTGGTAATTACCATTTCCGTCATGCTCTACTCTAGAACCCCGGTTTCTAACTGGCTGACTCCATCAAGTTAGAGTCTTACACCAAATTCGCTTACAACCCACTCCTAATTTAGTCCGGGTTGGCGGACTTTGTTGGTGTTAGCCCCGGATTTATAATCCGAGGGCGGGCTGTCGGTTCTTACTTAGAATTACTATAGTCTTACACTAGAAACCGGGGTTCTTAATCCTATTTAAGCCCGAGGACAGGTTTCTAAATCTTCTAAGGGGTTATAAGATTTAAGATTAATCCAAGCGTCAATCGTGGCATAATCAAAGCCCACTTGATAATCTTGACCCACTTGCAGCAGGGGACGACGAATCAAGAGGGGATTAGCAATCATTAAAGTTAAAGCCATTTCCGGGGAGACTTTTTCGGGAATGACCTCTCCCGATTTTACCGCAGGGGCCGTTTGATTAAACCATTCCGTTACGGGGCGATCGCCAAAAAAGGGACGTAATGTTGGCGTTGTCCAAGGGGTTTTTAAAAGGTTATGGGAAATTACCTCATGGCCGGCTTTCCAGAGTAAAGCTTTTTGTTTGGCGTTGTTAATACAGCCGGGTTTTTCGTAAAAAATAACTCGTACCATTTTCTTGTTGAGATAATGTTTGCGACAATTAAAAACGTTTTGCTGTTTGGCGATCGCGATCGAACATAAAGCGCTTCTGACCTTGAGTTTCGCCGTAAAGATTCAAAGTAACCGTGGGTTCATCTCCTAGGGCTTCGATGCTGTGAATCGCCTCTGTGGTAAAGCTAATGATTTCCCCAGGATAAATAATTTTCTCGTCAACATACTCGATGCGATCGGGACGATCTCGAACTGGATTCCGTCGCCAAAATGTGTTTTTTTGTTGACCTGTTAAAACCGCAATAATGCCCCAAGTGCCATGATTGTGAATCGGTGAAGTTGTTTGGGGGAGGTGGGATTCCGTTTGCAGAGTTAAAGGCAAACCTAACTCATCGTATAAGGACACAATGGCAATTCCGGTTTTAGGATTGGGTTCAGGTAAACGGGTTTGAATTGTATAACAATTGAGAATTAATTTCCTCGTCAAGGGACGTAAAGTTGAGAGTAAACTCACTTCACCCCTGTTAGAATCTGCTGCTAATCTTAGCGCGTCTTCAACTTCGGTTAAAAAGCGATATAAGCGGTATTCTGCTGCAACTAAATCCCAATCTCGGACTCGTTTGCAAGGAGCGCAAATCCCATTTTCCTGAACTAACCAATCCCCTTTCATTTTTATCCTTCAACCAGATTGTAAGTTACTCTTTCTTACGACTCTGTTTGTCGATGTGTAATTCACCCCCGACAGCCCAGTTTTCCCGGTCAAATTCATCAATGTGAATGGTGACCCATTCGGGCTTGGTTCCCAGTTGTGCGACAAGAGTATCCGTCACAGCTTTGGCTAGATTCCGTTTTTGTTCGACGGAGTGATTTTTAGCAATTTGAATAGTAACAAATGGCATGAGTTGACCTCCAGTGGTGAGGATTTTAAATTGAAAAAGTTTGCTTTTTGAGTGTAAATGTGTTAACAATTTAAGCAAATTTTTCTTGATTAAATAAGTATAAAACGTGACTTCAGTTATCCCGATAATGTTGGCTAATTAAGCTGGAAAGGTCATCAGGATCGACGTAAGTATGTTTAACTTTTCCTGGCATTAAAGTTAAACTTGGAGCTTTTTTACATTGCTTCTGACAGCCTGTTAGCTGAATGCCGATTTGGCCATACAATCCTAATTGTTTGAGGGTGTCTTCGAGGGCAGAATGCAGTTTTTTTCCACCCCGTTTAGAGCAACTCGATTTACGACAAATGAGGATTTTATTCCCTTTTGAACTTGAGGGGGATTGACAAGGAAGCGGACAAGAAAGTTCGCACTCGCTAATTTTTTCAACACGCTCTGCTTTCAGTTTGAGTTTTCCTTTGGCTTTTAGGGCAACTCGGAGGCGATCGCCTTCTACCAAAGATTGACTGAGGGGAAAGCGGAGTTTCTTGGAGATTTTAAGAGAAAGAATGCGCTCTGCGACCTGTAACCGCATATATTTAAACTCATTTCCCGGTCGCGGGATAAATCCTAAAAAGTTACCTTCTACTTCCAAGAAACTTTGGGAAAAAGCTGAAGTTTTCATGATGATTTGGAGAAAATAATAAACAACAATTCAAAACCTATAGTCGATGATGTTGACTCAAAGAGTAATCAAAATAAAATCCTAATTTTAGGACTTTGAAGCTGGCGCAATATCAGGATACAATCCTAGCTCTTTGGCTAACTGACGGGCAATAAAGAATAGAAATTTTGCGCCTTCTTGGTTATTTTCATGGGACATAAAAGTCGCAACTTCTAAGGTTGTTCTGACAAAATCTTCATCGATTAAATCAGCATTTGCTTCTAAAACTTCTGGTTCTTTCCCATTGGGACAACGAAGTAAATGGTCGATGAGTTGGAAATATTGTTCTTGGCGTGAGTTTTCAGTCATGGAATTCATCCTGTATAATTGTTGGGAGCGAACAAAAATCTGCTAGTTTTTGAGTTCAGAAGTGGGAATGGTTTCGAGAAACAGGGCATTTCGGAAAATTTCTGGTGTAATGTAACTCGAACTCAAAGCAAGGGTAAAGACTAAAGCCAAAACAGTAAAAACTTCCTCTTGTATCTGTTTTACATTTTTCATAGAACTTGGGGGAATGAAGGACTAACTTTAGATAGTTGGTCTCCCGCCAAAATTTAAATTAAAGTTTTCAATCTTCAAGTTGCTTGACGACTCGTAAAGCTAAGTTGCAAAACTTCGTTACTGCGGACAATTTTAGCCAAACCTTAAAGCAAAAATCTCGCAATCTTAGAAACCTATTTTAGGATAAAAAAGCAAGCTGGACGGAATAAAATAAGCAAGTTTAGGGAGTATAAAAGCACCAAAGTTGGCGTTGAGCAATCTGAATCAATACAGCGATCGCGACAACCGCTAAACTTGCTATTCATCAAACATCAAAGCGAAAACTAGAAGTCAGGAGAGAGGGCGCGATCGCCCTAAAATTTAAACCGTAGCGAGTTCGTGGGTGTGACATTTCTTTGGACATATACGAGCGCAAGCTTCACAACCAATACACTTGGCGGCATTGACAATAATCATAACTTGACGTTCGATATCATCATCGTCGTCTTCGTCAATAAATTCGCCAAACTCGTTCATGGGTTGTAAGCCTAAGACACCGCGGCCGCAGACTTTGTAGCATCTGCCGCAGCCCAAACATACATCTTTGTCGATGGCAGTAATAAACTTGGGTTCCCAAGCAGTACCGCCTCTTGTTAAACCAGTAAGTGTAGCCATAATCGTTCTCCTTGAGGGTAAAAGGGTAGAGGCATTACTCGGCAGAACAATACCTCTACAGGGTGAATAAAGGGTTAAACCGTTGCTAATTCCGCTTGTTCGTGGCGAACTTTCAGAATTTCGGGATGATCTAAGCAGAATTGTTGGAAGGGAGTCGTATCGGGAGAAGGCGAACCTTCTTGATAAGTGGCTTCGGCTTCCAAATCTTCCACTAAGGCCCAAGCATCAATGCAAGCTTGCGAATCTGCGCCTTGGGATTGGGAAATCGCGATCGCGTCGGTAATGGCTTTGTCCAATTCGCGACGCAGCAAAGGCACCTTCGGATTTTCCAGGAAATCACCTTTATAGAGGATATCGCTTTCAGAAACGATCCCTAATAATTCCCCTTGAATCACCGGAGCAATGCGAATCCCGGTTAACGCAAACAAGCGAGCAACATATTCAACCCCTAAATCCGGGTTAATAACAATACAAGGCTTGGTCATCACTTCATAGACGCGCATATTCTCCGCATCTTTGCCGTAAGCCACAACCTTGTTGACGATATCCGTGTGGGTGACGATGCCGTAAGCATCTTGGCCGTTGCGTACCGAGACAATCAAAGCCCGTAAGTTTTTGAATTTCATCAACTTAACCGCTTCTGTGACAGTCGCAGAACCGCGAATTGTCGCAACATCGTCCGTCATAATATCATAAGCTCTTAGCATGACCTTACAATCTCCACTATCGTTCGTGTGTATTCGATTAGCCCCTGGGGATTTGAGAGACATCCCAAACTCCAAACACTAACCAAAACTTGTATTACAGTCGTTTCGCATCTAACGTTTTCGGAAGTTTTGTGTCGTCCGTTAGATTTTTGAAAGACAACTGCCAACCATTGGCTAAGGTTAAAACTTTTTGCCCATCTGCCATCGATTGTTCAATGACTTCTTCTTCTAGGTCTTTTTTGGGAACATAGACTGATAAATGACCGAGATCGTTTTGGTGCAACATGACTTTCATGATTTTTGGGGGGTAGTGAATGAACAGATGGGGATTAAGGCAAAATTGCCAGAAATTAAGAAATCACGCTCTTATTGGGGATTAAACTCAGCAATTCCGACGGGGTGAGACTGCGTTTGAGTTGAACCGATAAATCGCGCACGGCATCGAGGAGCGATCGCGTTTCTTCTAAACTGAGACTGATGCCGTATTGTTGCAGCATATTCATCAGAATATGTTTGCCTGAATGCTTACCCAGGACTAAACTGCGCTCGCGACCCACTTCTTCGGGAGAAAAAGGCTCATAGGTCGAGGGATTTTGCAATACGCCGTGGCCGTGAATGCCGGATTCGTGAGCAAAGGCATTTTTGCCGACAATTGCCTTCCAAGGGGGAAGATCGCAGCCCGAAGCCTTTATGACAAACTCTGAGATTTCGCGAAACCGACGGGTATCTATCCCCGTACTAATGCCATAGATGCGTTTGAGGGCCATCACCACTTCTTCTAAGGCCGCATTTCCGGCTCTTTCTCCCAGGCCATTGACGGTAGTATTAACAGAAGTTGCTCCAGCACGAATGCCTGCGATCGCATTGGCGGTGGCCATTCCCAAATCGTTATGGGTGTGCATTTCGATGGGAATATCTAACTGATGAACCAATTGCTGCACCTTTTCATAGGTCATCAGGGGGTCGAGAATGCCCACCGTGTCGCAAAAGCGAAACCGAGAAGCTCCCCAATCTTGGGCGGCTAAAGCGACTTTGGCTAAAAAGCCCGCATCCGCCCTAGAGGAGTCTTCACCTCCGACAGAAACATACAAGCCGCGATCGCAAGCATAACCCACCGTCTGACGCAACCGATCTAATACCTGCTGACTATTACCTTGAAACTTGACCGAAATTTGAATCTCGGAAACAGGAACCGAAATATGCACCCGTTGTACGCCACAAGCCAAAGACGCATCAATATCAGACTGTACCGCCCGATTCCAGCTTGTCAGTTGTGTTTTTAAACCCAACCGCATCATCTGGCTAATGGCTTCAGCTTCGCTGCTACCCATTGCCGGAATACCGACTTCTAATTCCTGTACGCCGATTGCATCCATCATCGCTGCAAACATGACTTTTTCAGCAACAGTGAAGGCGACCCCGGCGGCTTGTTCGCCGTCTCTGAGGGTGGTGTCATTAATATATATGGGTGGCATTTCGAGAACTCCTCTTTTTCAGTTATCAGTCATCAGTTATCAGTCATCAGTTGTCAGATTTAATCCGTCGGGGTTCTAGGATTAGGCTGAATAAGTGGGGATGAGAGTGGTACGACCGCAGCGTTCTAACCAATCGACTAACTCGGTGCGGGGGGTGGTAAAGGGTTGGATGGCACTCCGTAGTAAAATTGCTTCTAAGCAGTTTTCAACCGCGACCCAAAGCGTGCCATCTTCAGGACACCAACAAGCAATGCTTAATTCTTGTAAACGTTGATGAACTTGCCAGCGATCGCAACGATCGATTTTCGCGATCGCCGCGACGATGGCATCAGGCTGTATCGGATGTCTCATGGTTCTGAGTGGATAAAGGGCGAAGATATTGAAGCTGTTGTTCGAGGGCTTCAATGCGATCGAGCAAAGCGCGGATCATTTGCGCTTCGGGGTCGGGGAGTTTACCGTGTTCGAGGGGGTGTTCGAGGGGGCAACCGTGACCTGTACGGGACACAATTCGCCCAGGAATACCCACCACTGTGCAATCGTCCGGGACATCCCGCAGTACGATTGAACCCGCTCCCACGCGCACATTCTGACCAATGGTGATATTGCCTAAAACTTTAGCCCCCGCCCCGACAACGACATTTTGGCCGAGGGTCGGATGGCGTTTTCCGGTTTGTTTTCCCGTACCGCCGAGGGTAGCATTTTGATAAATCAAGCAATAATCGCCCACAATGGCCGTTTCGCCAATGACCACACCCATACCATGATCGATAAAGACTCCTTTACCAATGGTTGCACCGGGATGAATCTCAATTCCCGTGAGGAAACGCCCGATTTGGGAGATGATGCGGGGTATTAAGGGAATACCACCATGATGCAGCCAATGGGCTAGACGATGAAACGCCAAGGCATGAACGCCAGGGTAACAGATTAACACCTCCAGCCAATGATGGGCAGCCGGGTCGCGATCGAAGATAATTTGGAGATCGTTCCAAAAGCTTAACCCCGGTAATTTGAATGGGGGGTCAGACTGGTGGCGCTTTCTCTTTTGTTCTCTTTCGATGGATAAGGACTGTTGCACAATCTTTGGGGGTGAGGTGAATCGGGTTCGGACTTATAGGATGCTTATAACAATAGCGATCTCGCTCCCCTCCCCCACAGCACAAGGTTAGATTGATCGGATTTGTTAGATTGTACTCAAAAATTTGAAGTTCTCTTATGGCAGGGCTTTCAGACTTCTGAAACTTTCTTTTCGGGGTCGCCCCCTAGTATTTTTCGGGGGGGGTCTGAGTATTTTTTGACTAAGATGCTAGTATTTGGTACTCAAAGCGAAAATCCCTCAAATTCAGTCAGGCTGCGCGATAGATGCTTCTTTATCTGGGGAAATCGGGTACTCAGAGGGTGGAGTTTTTTCGCGATCGCAGAATACAGTTATCATGGGCTTTGTAGCGATGGCTACAATTTTTTGGAAGAATGTACCACTCGCTACCAACTCGCTCAAATCATAAATGTTAAATTGGATACGGATTCGGAAGACACCCGAATTCCGCTATCAAAAACAGAAATTGAATTTCCCCTGGTCGCGATCGCATTTTTGGAGAGGCCTGACAACTCCTCTCCAATTTTTTCCCTCTCAACACCCTTCTGAGTACAAAAGATTTCCCCCGCCCAATTCCCCTCAAACTCCCCTCAAACCGTTACCATCAGCCCTTTCAACCGCGAGTAGAAGAAATACCAGAGTCTGCACGAATAAATACTAGCCCCCCACTCTAAAAATACTCGTAGCCCACCCCCCCAAAAAAAATGAAGCCCCAGACTGCAACGGTTTGGGCGCTTTAGTACATCCTAAGTATTTCAATCAAACTAACCGAGTGCAAAAATAGCCCTCCGTGAAAATCCGGATGATATAACTCTCATAACGTCATCGAACCCCCAGACCTTCAGCCTCAACTCCTAATAGTTGTCACCTTTAATGATTGAGCCTGAAACCCCGTTCGAGTAGCGCGATCGCACCAGTCCTAAAGATTCAACCTCTATCTATCTCCTATCCCGACTCGGTGCCCTATCTACGTCAATTTCTGTTTTTAGTCCACACCATCTATTGCGGAATTCAATTCAATGTCACCCACGACTCGCACCTCCTTAGCCCCGGAAACTGAAACCCAAGCTAAGAAAGCTTCTCAAAAATGCGGCTGTAGCCCCACTACACCCCAAAAAATCGATCCGAAACTTCAAGAACGCATCGAAAACCATCCCTGCTATAGCGAAGAAGCTCATCATCATTTCGCAAGGATGCACGTCGCCGTCGCCCCCGCTTGCAACATTCAATGTAACTTCTGTAATCGCAAGTATGACTGCGCCAACGAAAGCCGCCCAGGAGTCGTCAGCGAACTACTCACCCCCGAAGAAGCCGCCCACAAAGCTCTCGTTATTGCCGGGAAAATTCCGCAAATGAGCGTACTCGGCATTGCTGGCCCGGGTGACCCCCTCGCCAACCCCAAACAAACCTTCCGCACCTTTGAACTGGTTGCCGAACAAGCCCCAGATATCAAACTCTGCTTGTCTACCAACGGCTTGATGCTGCCCGACTATGTAGAAAAGATCAAAGAACTCAATATCGATCACGTCACCATTACCATTAATATGGTAGACCCCAAAGTCGGGACAAAAATCTATCCTTGGGTTCGCTACCAACGCAAACGCTGGAAAGGGGAAGAAGCCTCCCAAATCCTGCATCAACGGCAAATGGAAGGCTTACAAGCCCTCCAAGAAGCCGATATCCTTTGTAAAGTCAACTCCGTGATGATTCCGGGGATTAACGACGAACACCTCGTCGAAGTAGACGAAGTGATTCGCTCGAAAGGGGCATTTCTACACAACATCATGCCTTTAATTTCAGCCCCCGAACACGGCACCTACTTCGGCTTAACCGGACAACGCGGGCCCAATCCTAAAGAACTCAAAGCCCTCCAAGACAGTTGTTCGGGCAACATGAAAATGATGCGCCACTGTCGCCAATGTCGGGCCGATGCGGTAGGCTTACTCGGTGAAGACCGTTCCCAAGAATTTACCAAGCAAAAATTCTTAGAAATGACTCCAGAATACAATCTGGAAAAACGCCAAGAAGTTCACGACAGCATCAAACAAGTCCGCGAAGCCCTCAAAGTTGCTAAAGCCCAACGAAACGAGGCTCACCAAAAACGAGGTGAAAAAGTCTTGATTGCCGTTTCTACCAAAGGTGGTGGCATTGTCAATCAACACTTCGGCCACGCCAAAGAATTCCAAATCTTTGAAGTAGACGGCGTAGACACCAAATTCGTCGGACACCGCAAAGTCGATCATTACTGTCAAGGGGGTTATGGCGAAGCTGCCACCCTTGAAAACATTATCGCAGCCATTAAAGACTGCAAAGCTGTCCTCTCATCCAAGATTGGCGATTGCCCCCAAGAAATGCTGCGAGAAGCCGGAGTCGAACCCGTCGAAGGCTACGACACAATCGACAAACTCGCCTTAGCTTACTACGAACAGTTCCAAACCCGTCATTAGTTTTCGGTTGTTAGTTAGACATTATTGGTTATTGGGCAAAGAAACGCCATCTCAACCGAGAAACAAACAAAATTAAGCGTTCTCATCCCCAAATAACCAATAAAAATTCATTCATAACAAATAACGCAGGATTAAGACCATGACATATACTATCACTGATAAATGTATCGACTGTAATGCTTGTGTCTCAAGCTGTCCCACAGGGGCAATCACCAAAAACAGTAACGACAAATTAGCGGTCAATCCCAATCTCTGCAATGACTGTAGTGGTGCTTACAGCGTAGCTCAATGTATGGCGAGTTGTCCGACTTATAACGGCTGTCACATCACCCTCAGCAGCTTGATTCAATCAGTCAAGTCTTCTTCAGATAATTATTGGGATACCTGGTTCGCTACTCATAGCCGCTTAGTACAACGCCTCGAAACTCAACATCAAACTCAATATTGGCGGCATTGGTTTGACACCTATTCCCAAAAATTAGATGGCCTTCTCCACACTTAAATCGCCTTCTCCTGTCCTTCAGTCTGGAATAAGAAAAAGCAATGAATGACTGCATTTATCTCGACAACAACGCGACAACCAAAATAGATGAGGAAGTCTTAGCGGCAATGCTGCCTTACCTCAGCACCTACTACGGCAATCCTTCGAGTATGCACACTTTTGGCGGTCAACTCGGTCGCACAATTCGACAAGCCCGCCAACAAGTTGCCTCTCTGCTGGGAGCCGAAGATTCCGAAATTATCTTTACCAGTTGCGGCACGGAAGGAGATAATGCAGCCATTCTCGCCGCGTTGCAAGCTCAACCCCAGAAAAAACGGATTATTACCACCGCCGTTGAGCATCCGGCAGTCTTGAATTTGTGCAGAAAGCTGGAAAAGAATGGTTATGCGGTGACTTATCTTTCTGTAAACGGCCAAGGTCAAATTGATTTTGACGAGCTAGAAGCATCATTAACCGGCGATACAGCAGTGGTTTCCGTGATGTATGCCAACAATGAAACCGGGGTGATTTTCCCTATCGAACAGATTGGCTCTGTGGTGAAAGAATACGGGGCCTTGTTCCACGTTGATGCGGTGCAAGCGGTGGGTAAAATTCCCCTGGATATGAAAACCAGCACCATCGACTTTTTGACTTTATCGGGCCACAAACTCCACGGGCCGAAAGGAATGGGTGCGCTCTATGTGCGTAAAGGCGTGCGCTTTCGTCCGTTGGTTATGGGCGGTCACCAAGAGCGCGGTCGTCGCGGCGGTACGGAAAATGTGGCCGGGATTGTGGCTTTGGGGAAAGCGGCTGAGTTGGCTCAAGCCCATTTAGCTGATGTAGCCCAAGAACAACAATTGCGCGATAAGCTCGAACAGGCGATTTTAGCCACGATTCCCAATACGGTTGTGAATGGCGATCGCACTGCACGTTTACCCAACACCACCAACATTGGCTTTAAGTATATCGAAGGGGAAGCGATTTTATTATCCCTCGACCAATACGGCATCTGTGCGTCGTCTGGTTCGGCTTGTACTTCTGGTTCCCTTGAGCCTTCCCATGTCCTCCGCGCCCTGGGACTGCCTTACAGCATCCTCCACGGTTCGATTCGCTTTAGTTTGTCTCGTTACACCACCGAAGCTGAAATCGATCGCGTCCTGGAAGTATTACCTGGCATTATCACCCGTTTGCGCGAACTCTCTCCCTTTACCAGCGACGATGCCCAATGGCTAAAAGAACAA